>CAMDOF010000237.1 GCA_945903465.1 Opitutus sp. GAS368 | reverse complement strand
TTTCCGGGACCCAGTCCGTCGGCAGATATAGGGTATGATGTACCGCCGTGCCCTCCCAGCCGGTCGTGGTCTAGATGCTCCGCACGGCCGCCCGCGGGGTGGCCGTTGTCGCGACGGGCACGACGAGATCCGCCGGCACGGACGAGAGGTCCGGCAGCGTCGACTCCGCCGCGCGGAGGGCGTTGAACCAACCGACGGCGGCCACAAGGAGGAAGAGAGAGAGACGCATGTCGGAAGGGCGGGGTGATGTCTTCCGACCCCGGCGGCCTAACCCGGAGGACGCAGTTCCCGTTCTCCGTTTTTTGTCCGCGATCAAAAGGTCCCCTTCATTCCAAACGTCCACAGCGAGCCGCTGTCGAGGCGCGACCTTAATCGAGCGATCGGGGGCGTGCTGGGCCCGTAGATCTCCACGTTCTGCTCGACGGCGGTGATGTTTCGCAGGTTGGCGAAGAGGGCCAGGTTCTTCCAGAGATAGTACTCGCCGAGAACGTCGATGGAGAGGCGCGCGGTACCCCAGTTATAGGTGTTGGGTTCGATGCTCCGGCCAACCGCAACCATATCCTGGCGATTGCGGCCGCGGTAGTTCCAGTTCACCCGCGCATTGTAGCGTGCGCGCGTGAGGCTGATGCCCCAGCTCCCACTCCGCGGGACGTAGTTTGAACCCGCAAAGCTGCCCAGGCTGGGCCCCTTCGCCCGCTGCGCACTGCCGTTCGCAAATACCTGCAGCCCGCGCGCCCAGTGGGGCAGAAAGGTCAGCACCTGCTTGTAGTTGAAGTCTATCCCCGTCATGCGCACGACCCCGGCAACATTGACCTGGGTGGAAACGTCGTACGCACCGTAACTCGCCTCATCGAGGCCATACAGCGCGAGGAACTCCGGCGTCGCCCGCAGCAAACCGCCGCCGAAGGCGTTCTCGAAATCGCGCCGGAACGCGCCGAAGGAAAACTGACCGACTCCGCCGAAATAGTACTCGAGGCGAAGATTGGTCGTCCTCGCTGTCCAAGGCTTGATCCCGGCGTTCGCCACGGTGATCCGGTTGCCCTGAGTCGGCGGCAGCGACGTATCCGGTAACGTGATGCCGTTGACGTACTGGACAAAGTCCGGGCGGCCGATGGAGTAGTAGTGCGCCGCGCGCGCAATCAGGTTCTCGCGCACGTTGTAGCCCGCATTGAGGCTCGGGAACAGCCGGAGGTATTCCTTTTCCGTCCGGCTCGCCCGATCGAGAAAGGTGAGCTGCGACACCCCCAGCGCATTGGTGGCGGCAACAATCGGGACCGGCCGGCCTCCCGCCCCCAGGATCAGCGCGCCGTTCGCGTCGCGTTGGAAATTGCGCGTCGCGTCGCTGAGCGGACCCTCGCCTTTGACGTTGGTCTGTTCGGCTCGCACGCCGCCGATCAGTTTCAACCGACGGTCGAGCAGACTGAGGTCACCTCGTAGAAAGACCGCGGAAATGATCTCCTGGGCGAACTTCGAGGCGGTCACCGCGGACCGATAGGCCGCGTTCCCGTCGAATTCAAACTGGTTGGGATTGGCTCGATAATGTTCCAAGATCTGCCGGTTGCTGACCATCTCGGTATCCGGGAATCCGTACGCCGGCGAAAACGTGGAGAGGTACGGGTCGATGAACGGCACCGCACTGTCGTCGCTGCCGGCGAGAGTCGTGCTCGCCCGCCCATCCCGCCCCACGAAGGTGAACGCGGGATTGCCACCGCGCAGGTCGCGCACCGCGTGGGACACGTCCACGCCACCTTTCAATGTGACCGGCCAGCGCCCATGAAAATCCCGGCGGAGGTTGGAGTAGACACTCCGCTGGAGATCGATCGAGGTCGTCTGGTTGTCGCCGCCCGAGGCGAGCACATAACTGCCGAGTACATGGGGATCGACGACCGCGCCCGTGGCGCCATCGCGCACGGAGACCACTCCGGGCCGGTCGATGTGGTTGTCGTTGAATGAAACCGTGACGTTGGTCCGGCGCACCACGCTGGTGCGAAACGACCCCTTGTCGGTGCCAAAATTCTGATCCTGGCCCCGAGACAGGCCAACCCCGGTCACTGACTTCCAGATCGGGCCGTCGTGACGCCAGATGAGCGTCGGCATGATCGTCCGATTGACCCGGAAGCGCTCCTCGTGAGTGAGCTGAATATCCCCGGCGCCGGCCGCCCCCCGCGTAAACGAGGGGCTGAACCCGCCGGGCAACACGCGAGTCGGGTTGAACGCCATGGTGTTGTTCTTGAAGGTTACCTGGAACGACGACCATTGGAGGGAAAATGAAAGGCGATCGTGGGGTGTGAGCCGAAAATCGATCGTGGCGCCAATCGAGTCACGCTGCGTGTTGCTCAGCCCGTCCACCGTGGAGTAGGCGGAAAGATACGGCTGGTCGGGAGTCGTATCCGGAAACGCGTTTCCGTTCGTATCCGTATTCCCGCCACGCCAGATCATGTTGTCCCGGTTCAGCCGCGCGAACTGCGTGGAGTGGCCGCCCGAAAGCGTGTAACCAAAGTGTTTATTCACCGGAGCCACGTAGGAGAAATCGAAGCCCGGGTGCACATTGGCGGTCGGCTTCTTTTCCGGTCCGAGGACTTTATGCAACGAGTGCGCATCGTCGCGCATCGTCACGTAGACGCTGCCGTTGAAGACCGGACGGGAGCGCTCGAACGCGCTCCGTGGGACCATGTTGACGGAGCCCGCCAGCGCTGCGCCCTTCGAATCAGGGGTGGGCGAATACGTGACTTCGATGCGCGACAGATTGTTGATTGAAACGAGATCGACCTGGACCGCGCGCCCGGTGCCCGTGGCGGCGCTCGCGAGCGTAAAGCCGTCGATCGTGACCGGAACATTGTCGGGTGACACCCCGTTGATAGAGACGAAACGGTTATTGATTGTGCCGCCCGTGTCGACCGTGACGCCGGGAAGGAACTTGATGACTTCCGTCGCATTGCCTTCGGCGACCCCACCGAACTCGTCCGACGAAATGACATTCATGATGGTGGAGGCAAAACGCTGCTCGTTGATGGCAATCGCCGCTCCCGCCATCTCCTTCGACGTCGAAACGACATACGCCCCCAGTTTCACCACGTCGCTGGGACCGGATGGCTTCCCCTCGACGGCAACCAACGACACATCACGCCGCGCCGCCTGCCCCGCGGTGACCACGACGCTTTCGGCGTACGGGGCCATGCCGGTATAAAACACTTTAAGTGTAACCGCGCCGGCCGGAATTCCATCGAGCCGGTAAAAACCGTCGGTATCTGTGAAAGTCTCGTGCGGGTTAGATTCGAGCGTGATGCGGGCCCGTTCGAGGTAGGTGCCGTACGCCGTGCTAAGGACCCGGCCCTCGATCGAGCCCGGTGCGGCGGCCAGAAGGGCGGCGAGCGGGAGCACGGCCGCCGTCAACCACCCAACAATCATGAAACGCGCGAGGCGCGAATACGGAATCAAGGCGTCGGGGTAGGACATATGATAAGATTACTGATAGGGGACTGACTCCTCCTAAGAAACTTCATTTGTTAATCGCTTGGGCGCAACGTTGACCCGGTTTCTTTCTGTCGCGGCCAAAATCCGATTCAGGGGCGGGGGCTGATAGGCAGCCGGCTTTTCAGGCGGATCGGATCCGCGAGGGATGGAGGGGTTCAGCTCTCCCGTGGGCTCAATGTGGATTTAGTGTGGACGCCAAACGATCATTTTCAGGCTGTCTTGAATTTTTTGGATATGTGGACTGCTCGAGTTATCTCCGCCCCTTCAATCGACATGAATGTGCGGTCGCGGGCCTATATTCGAGCTTTTGAACGCCGCCTCACCAAGGCCCCTAACTACAGTTCCGCGCTCGCCCTAAAATACAACTTCACAACTGATTGTATCAAAGGCCTGTCCGGCGGTGAGGCAGTCCGCTATAGTGCTGGATAATAGGTTTTTAACACCCCTGATTTCGACGTCATGGTGCCAGAGCAAACCATATTCGATACGTTCGCCACTTATGACCACCGTATTAAATTCTGGAGCGTACCGGCGACGCTTCAGCTAAATTTCAACAATATCACCGATTAGATTAATGATATTACTCGAGGCAATGGTCTAGAGTTAACCGGTAGTATAAAACTACGATTCTGATGCTCTGGCTATTCACCTAGACCGAACGAACACTCCACTTGGCCCAGTTTTTGGGACCCGCTCACCAGCATGCGTGCGTATGCGAACGGCTGATGCGGTTGAAAATCATCGGGATCGCCGACGGCGAACACGCGGTTGGCGGGGTCGCCGAACAGGTTGCCGAAGATTCCGTCGCCGAGGCTGGGGGCGACTACTCCCGGAACCGCTTCGGGAATCAGGCTGCGGCGATTTCCACGTGCCGACGGGATTCAAGGCCGCAACATCCCCCGCGCCCATGTCGCTGGCGAGAATGACCACGATGTTGGGCGCGCCATCGCCATTAACGCGACCTCATCGCGCCGACCACGCAGCCCCCGATCGCACGCGTCAGGGCGCGGTGGCCGCGCCCAGCAGTGCAAACGCCCGCATCAAACGCGCCCCGTCGAAATAGAAATCGGGAAACGCCTCGCCGCGGGTCGTGCGGAGCGACACCTCCTGTCGCAATGCCCGTGGCAGCGGCGAGCGTTCGTCGCAAAATAGCTCGCGGGCGATCCGAGCATACTCCCTCGCCGCCTGAAGATACTCGGGTCGCTTCGTCTCGTTATAGAACACGACGCAGTCCGCTATCTCCTGCGCGATCCCATCGCTGACGGCGTCGCCGGAAAAATCGCGCAACGCGGCCACGCGTTCAGGCGGAGTCATTTTCTTCCCGGCGATGAAGCCGACATTGCCGGAAGCCGCCGCGAGGCGGAGATTGCGGCGCGTCACGTCGTCCGGCTGTTCCCTCAAGTGCAGTTGGGCCAGACGCCGGAGCTTGGCCGCGAGATCGGGCGCGACAGTCTCAAGTTGCTGGCCGACCGCAAAGGCGTGATGCGCCAGCCGGATCGATTGTGTGGAAGCTTCGGTGCCGGGATGCGCACCGCGCATCTCCACTTCGAACGAGAACGGAAAGAAACCGTATTTCTCCGTGCGCGAAATCGCCATCTCCAGCGTGCGGTGAAAAGCCACCGTCAGCTCCGTCCGGACCGACGGATTCTTCGTTTGCTCCAGTGCCGCCGCCCACAACCGCAGGTAGTAACCGAGATGCGCCGGGAAGCCGAGGCCGTCTCCGATCTGATTCACGACCCCCTCGATGTCCGCGTGCCGGTTGAACCAGGCTTTCTGCTTGTCCCAGAAGTGATGCTGCCAGATGCCCACGGCATAGCGCTCGAGCGGGGTGAGGGCGAACCGCTCCGGCGCCGGCAGTCCCGCGAGCTGCTCCGGATACAGAAGGAAATCCTTCACCTCGTGATAATTGGCCTCGAAGAATCCCTGCGAGGGTCCGGCATAATAGGTCGGGCACTCGTGCACGAAATCCCAGCCGGCGTGCTCTCCCCACGGATACAGGCCCCCAGCGCGCTGCGTGTGCTGATACCACCACGTCAGCGATTCCACCGCAGCGGCGGAGTAGCGCGCGTCCCGCGTCACCGTGCTCAACTCGAACAACAAGGCGTAGAGAGCCCGATCTTCGAACGGATCCGCCCCATATACGGTGGTCTTGTGCGGTCCCTCCGTGCCCAGGCCCTTCGGGTAATTCTGGACGCGGTCGTAACTGAACCGATTGTAAGGATTGACCGCCAGACCGGTGAGGCGACGGCTGGCGTAGAGTCGCGCGAGGGTTTCCTTCTCCCGCGACGAATGGTCCGCATAAAGCGGATACGGCGTAAGCTGCGGTTCCGCCTCGCGCGTGAGGCTGCGGGAAAAGAGGGGAGAAACCTGCGGGCCATAACGGTCGCGGCCGTGTCGCAGCATTGCATCGGCGAAGGCCCGCGCGAGGCCCAGGAAGTCGGGAGCGGGCCGCGCATGGCTGCGGCGCAGCAATTCGGCCTGCGGGGTTGCGGCATAGGCGAGGACGAAACGCTCGTCCCGCAACCACCACGTAACCGGTGGCGAAAGCACCGCGGCGAGGTTTTGCACCACGATCGGCGCGGCGCCGCCCAGCAGACGAATCTGCAGCGGCTCGGCCCCATCGTAGGTCACGCGCAACCATCCCGCGCGGGCGAGCGTGACGGTCTTGGTCTCGGCGCCCTGCACCACGGTCACCGCGAGCGGTTTCTGCGGGCGCACCCACACCGCCGCCAGACGTTTCTCGCCCGCGGCAGCACCCTCGAAGTGCAAGGTAACCGAGGCGCTCGGATTCAGAGCGAAGCGCGTGGTCGGCGCGGCATTGGCCGGATTTCCAATGCCATCGTCTCCAGCCGCGCCCGCCGGCCAGTCGAACTCCCAGGCGCTAAAACGATCCGGCTCGAATGCAACGGTCCCTTCGATTTTCAGTGCGCGCGCGATCCCCGTGCCGCCCGTCCGGGCGCGCGCGACCGTTGCGCGTCCCGCCTCGGCGCCGAACACCGCCCAGTCGAGCGTGCCCATGTCGGACAAACGCCACTCCTTGCCGTGCGTTGTCTGAAGCTCAAGGAGGGCAGCCGCGGCACTCCCGCTGCAATTGAGAGCGAGCAGCGCAGCGCAAAGGCGAAGGAGGAATTTTTTCACGGGGATAAAGAGAGATTGTTTCAATGCCACGATTTGGCTACTCGCGAGCAGGAACACGCTCCCCGGTGTGCAGTCGGCCTCTGGTCCGCCACCTGACGGAAACCCGGTTCGGCGAGCGAGCGCTTACCAGTTTGCTTTCACGCCGAAGTCGAAGCGGCGGGGACGGCGATTCACGTAGACGATGCGATCCTGGTCGCCGGCGCGCCCGGCGTAGTTGAGCGGCTCTTCTTCGAATACGTTGTAGACGTCGAGATAGAGCGACACGCCCTTCCACACTTTGTAGCCGAGTTTCACGTCCCATTCCGTCGAGGCTTCGCGGATGAAGCGCGAATAGGGATTCGCGTCGTATTGCAGCGCGAACTCGTCGCGGTAATAGCCGAGCACGCGGATGCTAAACGGACTGCGGATGTAGCTCAGGCCGGCGTTCGCCGCGTGCGGGATGACGTTTGCCATCTGCTGCACGGCACCGGTGAACGTCGCGCGGGAATTGATGCGCGTGTAATTCGCAAAACCTCCGAGGCCCTTGAGGAAACCGGGCAGGAAAGTGAACTGCTGCGCGTAGTTGCACTCATAACCTTCGAGCCGCGCCGAACCCGAGTTCGCCTGGAACGTGTGCGTGAAACCAGCGAACTCCGCGCCGAACAGTCCGCCGTCGGCGCCGAGCACGCGCGAGGAGGAAACGATATAGTCGCGCATGTTCTTCCGGAAAACTCCGAACGAGAGCGTGCCCGCGGGCTTGAAATACCACTCCAGGGTCGCGTCGTAATTCGCCGTGAACTGCGGCCGCAGGTCCGGGTTGTTCTGGCTGATGCGGAGATTCGGGATGTCGTAATTCGTGCGCGCCCGGAGCATGCCGAACGACGGGCGGGCAATGCCCTCGGAATAGCTCAGCCTCGCCTGGATGTTCGGCTTCACGCGGTAGCGGAGATGCAGGTAGTTGAAGGCGTTGTCGTAGTTGCCCGAACGCTTGGCGCGGCCGGTGAACCGCTGCGGGATCGGCAGCCGGTTGTCGGTCGCCGTGCCTTCGCTGTCGTCGTAGGTGTATTCGCGCCGGTGGCCGGTGAGCACGCCGAGTTTCCCAAACTCCGCATAAGCCATCGCGTAGCCGGAATAGATGTTTTCCTCGACGCGACCGTCGTTGGCCGCGTCGTTCTGGGTGAGGTTATCCACGGAATTCGTCAGCAGCCAGTTCTGTGGATTCGCGATCCGGTCGAGCGTCGCCGCCTTGGAATTCGAGCCGAAACGATTCGGATAGCGATTAAACGGATTCGCGGACGGCCCTGTGAACCGGCTGAAGTCGGTGCCGAGATACCGGTAGTTTCGGGTGGTCGAGTCGTTGTTGGTCCGCTCCTCGCCGCGCCAGAGACCGCCGGCCTGCACGTAGGTGTTTTGGAAGATCGACAGGTTCCGCTTCAGGTCGCCGCCGAAGCTGGCGATGAGCGACTCGTTGTCGCGGTCGCGCTGCCGGAGCTGGTTTACGCCGACGGTGTTTACGTTCGTGATGTCGTCGATGATCGGCACGGCACCGCCGAAGACCGTGAACGTCGGAAAGAGACGGTTGGTCCGGTCCACGGCAAAATCCGTGGTTCGCACCGAATCGAGCCGCAGCGTGCCGCCCGACTCCGGGTCGCCTTCGCGCAGTTCGGTCTTTTCTTTCGAATACGATCCATTCCACAGGAGCTGCCACTCGTTCCAGCGGTGATCGCCGCGCAAACCGAAGCGCATACCGTCGGTCTTGTAGAGATTGTTCAGGCCCTCGAGGCTCGTCGCCACTCCGGGGAAACGGAAGCGGTCCGCCACCTTCGTCGAATTCGCGTAGGGAATGAAAACGCCGTTTTCCTCGACCAGCACGTTGGGGAGGCTCACGCCGCCCACCGTCACGTTACCGGAAAAAATGCGCGCCCGCTCGCTGCGCTGCAGCTTCTCGTCGTGGTTGAAGGCCGCGTCGAAGGTCACGACCGACTTCTCGCCGATTTTGTAATCGAGCTTGAGCCCCGCATTTTCGCGCCGGCGCGACTCGACATCGTAGGAAAGACGGATGCCGGTCAGCAGCGTCGGGCGGTTGGTGAAGTTGGTGTGGAAACCGCTGAGTTGTTCGTTGGCGCGGAACGGCCGGTCGATCTGCACGTCGATGTCACTGAAGCTCGCCGACAGAAAAACCCCGAGGTTGTTCTGTTTGCCGAAGACGCTCACGACGTCCGAGTAGGAAGCGTTGAACGTCTTGCTCAGCCGCGCGTCGTTCACGAGGCCGGTCACCTGGCTAAAGCCCGCCAGCGCCGTGATCCGCCGCCCGTTGTTCGTGAACGCGCTTTTCGTCACAAGATTGATCGTGCCGCCGATCGCGTCCGCGGATCGGTTGGGCGTCGATGACTTGGTGACTTCGATTTTCTCGATCAGGTCGCCGGGAATGCGATCGGTCTTCGCCCCGCGCTCCTCGCCGAGCGGATCGTCGGAGGTGC
>CAMDOF010000236.1 GCA_945903465.1 Opitutus sp. GAS368 | reverse complement strand
TGGTTTCTGGTCCGCCGCCGCGGAGTCAGAACAGCGAGCGTTGCCGATCATCGCCGGTGACGCGGTTGGCGCGCCGGGCGTGGAGCAAGCGGTGAGTGGCGGCGAGTAAATCGATATTCCGGGCGTCGCGCTGCACCCGCTCGGCGAAGCGGACGGAAGCGAGTACTTGGTCGAGGGCGTTGCGGACCTGCTTCAATTCGGCGTCGAGTTCGTCGCCGTGGTGCTGGAACCAATCTTGGAGACATTTGAGCAGATAGGCGGGGAAGTATCCGCCGTAGCGTGCGGGATCGCCGTGGGCGGCGACGGCTTCGAGTCGGTCGTCCAGCAGCGAGCGGGACCGCGCCGGCGAGCAGGTGAGCGCGCGGCGTTCGAGCCAGACGGCGGGCCAGGTGAGCGCATACAGAAGCACGCGGCGATCGCGGTGGAAAGCGGCCGGCGGTTGCGCGCCATGGAAGCGCCGTCGGATCGTTTCGAGGATCTGGTGTGCCGAAGACCGTGGGGGGCATTGGTGGTAAGTCCGCGCAAGGGGTGCCCACCCCGGTTAGGAGTTTACCGCAATTCTAAAAACGCTGGCTCCTTGACTACGAGCAATCCAGAGGTCAGCTCACGATCAACTCCATTCCGCGATGTCTGCCCCCAAACGGCAAGCAGCGCCTCGATTCGCGCCCGCAATCCCCCTTTCCGCCGCCGCCGTTCCACGTCCCAAGTCCCCAGCATTATCCGTCCCCGCCGCCCTCTCAAAATCGACTGATTTACGGCTAACTCATCCAGCTCCCACCATGCCCCTCCCGGACCCGATCCCCCTGAAAATCCGGCTTCCTTGGAGCCGCTGGCGCGCAACAGCCGCCGGCGATCGTGACCGGCTACGACTTGTCCCGCCCGGTTTACGACCAAGGGCACACGTATTTCGACCTGCTGCTCGGTTATCGGACGCGGCTGTTCAAGGACAAGGTGAACGCACGGATTCAGCTCAACGTGCGCAACCTGACGGAGGACGGGCGACTGCAGCCGGTTACGGCCTTCGCCGACGGCCGGCCGTATGCCTACCGGATCATCGAGCCGAGGGTGTTCATTCTGAGTGCCACCTTCGATCTGTAGCCTCATGGACTCCCTCCTTCTCGCGCTCGGGACAGGGCACCGCCCTGCGGCGCGTGCTGGCGTGGCTTTCGAATCACGCCCCTTCGGGGCTTCCGACCGCGAACAATCGATCCACTGAAAACAGCAAGAGATCTTTTTTATGAAAACCCCATCGCTCCGGTCAATAGCCCGGACTCTCGTCAGGTGTTTCCCGATGGCCGTTGCCCTCCCGACGCTCGGTGTCGCGCAGGCCGTGGTCACTCCCTCCGCCCCCGCCAAGCCCGTCTCGGCCGAGACCGTCGAACTCTCCCCGTTCGTCGTCAACACCAGTAACGACGACGGTTGGCTGGCCGGCAATTCGCTCCTCGCGAACCGCACCAACCAGACGCTCAAAGACTCGCCTGTTACCGTCGAAGCTCTGACCAAGGAATTTCTCCTGGACGTTGGGGCCTTCGACGATCTCTCCGCCGGGCAATGGGTGGCCAACGTCTCCGTGACCTTTGAAAACGAGGGTGTTGGGGTCGGAAGCCCGACGCAGACGCCGCCCAACGCTGACTCCAACCGCGTGACGGTGCGCGGTATCGCCAACGAAGGCGGGGCCACGCGCAATCTCTTCAAATGGCTCGTGCCGAGCGACAGCTACAACGTCGAGCGGATCGACTTCGGCCGCGGCTCCAATTCGTTGCTCTTCGGCGAGAGCGAGCCGGGTGGCAACGCCAACATCTACACCAAGCGCGCGATCGTCGGCCGCAGTTTCGGCGAAGGGTTGCTGCAAGTCGGCTCCTTCAACGCCTACCGCGCGAGTCTCGATTACAACCGCTCGCTCTCCGAGAAGCTCGCGGTGCGCCTCAACGTCACGCGTAACTCCGCGGAGCGCGATTTCGATTTCAACTATTTCGTCTTCGAGGGCATCCACGGGGCCGTGTCGTATCGGCCTTTCAAAAACACCCAGCTTCGCTTCGAGGCCGAGGCCGGCCGCTCCAACCGCAGCTGGGGCAGCAACCGCGAGGTCGCGCTCGAGCGCGCGACTCCCGGACGCGGCTTCAACAGCCGCTTCACGATTCTGACCGACAACACGCTGGTCGACAGCCTCACCCTGCCGACCGCGGACCGTAGCGGCCCGCCCGCGGGCGCCACGGTGAGTTTCCTTGAATCGGACCCGGGCGGGTTTCCGCGGCATTACAACTGGATGGGCGAAAACGATGCCGATCGGCGCTACACCACGGCCTCGGCCTACGTCGAGCAGCGGCTGGGCCCGGTCAACGTCGAGCTCGGGCTCAACCAGCAAATCCAGGCGTTCGACGAGCGCCAGAGCGTTGGCAATTACATCATGCGCACCGACGGCAGCGGCCGCCGCTTCCTCGATTTTTTCTACCGCGATCGTTTTCAGGGCAATAAACTCCAGACGATTCGCGGTCTGGCGACCTACAAGTGGGAACCGGGTCGGTGGATGTCACAGTTTCTCGTCGCCTCAGCCGAACTGCGCACCGACGACTTCACAACACGGGCGATCGGCGAGAAGAACGAACGTGCGGCCGGTTCGCTCGCGGGCGGCACGGTCCAGTTCTGGTATCGGGTCTATGTGGACGAGCCGGGCGCCTACCGCCTCGCGAATCTGCGGCGCCACGAGACGGCGCCTGAGTCACTGGATTTCAAGCGCATCTTCTTCGTGCAGTCGGGGCGGCGCCAGATGGAGTGGGCGAGGGCCTATTCGCTTTCGGCCAACGGTCGCTACTTCGGCGGGCGTCTGCTTACCCAGCTCGGTGCGCGGCTCGACAACGCCACCGGCCTCACCAACCAGCCGTGGGTCAACGCCAACACCGGCCCACGCGGCGAGCAAATCTACCAGGCGAGTTACGACGAAAACCCCGAGCGATTTTCGGCGTTCTCGGCGCGGAATCACGTCAGCAACTGGAGCAAGAACGCCGGCCTCGTCTATCGTTTGAGCGAGCGCGTGAACCTCTACTCGGTCTTCTCCACGTCGTTCCGGCAGGCCAACTCAGCCGCGGTCAACTTCGCCAACGAGACCATCGGCCAGCAGATCGGCGAGACCCTCGAGTTCGGGGTGAAATCCGATTTCTTCGACCGGAAGCTGTCGTGGAATTTCAACGCCTACGATCTCACTTTCCACAACCTCAACTTCACCTACACGCTCAATGGGATCACCCAGGATCAGCTCGAAGATTTGTTTAATCCGTCCACGCGCACTCCGGGGCAAGCGGGCTATATCGACGTCATCAGCAACGGCGAGTCGCGCAAACAGTTCTCCAAGGGACTCGAATCCACCCTCATCTTTTATCCGGGCGCAGGCTGGAACGTGCGCATCGCCGGCGCCTATAAAAAGGTCCGGCAGGACCAGTCGATGTTGCGCTTCAAGGAGCTGCTCGCCGAGGCGGTCGCGCGCGGTAACGAGAACCCCGCCCACCTCGCCGCCGCGCAGTCGATGATTGGGTTAAGCGGCGCTGACGGCCGCGAGCTCGCCGCCCGCGGGGCGACGCCACTTTCGTTCAACTTCGCCGTCAATCATCGCTTCCACCGCAACGGCGCGCTCAACGGCCTGAGCCTCGGTTTCAGCGGTTCCTACCAGGGGGACTTCGTCCTCGGTTACATCAACAACCAGCCGATCCGCGGCGGAAAACTTTTCGGCCTCAACAGCAGCGCCTCCTACCGCCGCAAGGTCGGGAATCTTCCCATGACGTTTCGCCTCAACCTCGCGAACCTGATCGAGACCGAATACCTCACGCAAAGCGTGGTGCAGTTACGCGACGGTTCGCCGCGTCATGTCCATCTCTACGGGCAACCGCGCGCCTTTACGCTGACCGCGTCCACTCAGTTTTAATCACCGTGCGTTCCCTGTTTCTCCTCGCTGTCCTGTTCGTTTCAGTTCTGCGCGCGCAGTTTGTTGAGCCGCCGGAGCCGCTGGCGCTCGAGCCGGCCTTTGCGCACGCGCCTTTGCCCACGACGGCCGACACCGGGTTGCACTATCGGGCTAATCGGACCGGCGGACTCCATGCGCTGGTCGCGACACCGCGACCGCCGGTCTTTACGGGCCGGTGGAAGAGCGGCGCAACGGGGGCGGGCCTGCCGGGGTTTGAGGCCACACTCGAAATGGACGAAGCGGTCACGGCGCCTTCGAGCATCGAATTCCCCGAAGGCGCGCGAGCGCTCGGCCCGCATGCGGCCACCCTCGATCTTCTTGTGCGTTTCTCCCGCCGCGATGGCGTCATCGTGCAGGCCGGCGAGGGCGCGGCGGCGTGGGAGCTCGCGTTTCTCGACCGCGATGGCGGCACGTTCAGGCTGACGGTTCCCGTCGCCGCGGCGGACGGAAAAATTCAGTCGCGCACCCTTGAGGTTGCCGGCGCTTTGGAGCGGGCCGGGCCGATACGGACGGGTGAGTTCCAGCGTCTGACGGTGGTTTCCGACGGACGCGGGAGCTTCCGGGGCCTGCTCGACGGCACAGAGTGTTTTGCCGGTACGCTGGCCCAACCCGACGAAAAACTTCAACCGGTGACGGGCTCGCTGCGCTTTGGCGCGACGTTAAAATCGAACGCCACCTTCGGTTTGAATTTCGCGGAGATTCGCGTGCAGCGCGGCAGCGCGCCACCGGCGAAACCCGCTCCGATCGTGCGCACGCCGGGAAAAAACGGCGCCGGCTGGCGCTTCGATTTCGGCGGTGCCGAATCGCCCGTCGAGCCGGGTTGGATCGCGATCGCTCCGGGCGACATTTACGCGCCCGGAAAGCCATGGGGCCTGCTCGCCGCCGGGAAGGGTGCCTTCGATCAGTGGTATGTGGGTGACCGTTGGTGGAGCACGCCCGAGCAGGTCACATCGAGCAAGACCCGCCGCGCCCGCGCCTGGCAGCTCCGGGATGGCGTCGAGTTCGGCAGCGGAAAAATCCTGCGCGTCGATGTGGCCCCCGGCCGCTACGCGGTGTCCGTGACGTTCGGCCACATCACGAAATCGCTGAAGGTTGAGCGCATCGATGTAAACGGCCAGAGCATCGGTGAGGTGCCCAATCAGAAGCTACGCACCATTCACAGTTATTATCCGCGCAACTCCTGCCGCACCGCCCGCGGCCTAATCGACGTTCCAGCGGGCCAGCCGCTCGAAATTACCGTGATCGCCGAGGAAGAAAAAGGTCGTCGGGGCGACGTCGCTTTGCTGACCGTCGAGATTCTGCCGATCGCGCCGCTACCGGCTGTTCCCCGACACACGGGGTCCGCCGACGACGCGTGGCGGGAAACGGAGAAGATCTCCGACGTCGTCGTCCGTGCGACCCAGCGCGCGGCCATCATCGGCCGGCCCGAGATGACGACGGTGCAGACGCTCGACCGGCTGCGCACGGTGCGCGCCGATCTCTGGCAACACCTGCAGGGCCGGCCGGGCGATGCTGCGGCGCGCTACCTCTTCGAGCAGACGGAATATGCGCGGCAGGCGGTTCTCTCGTTTCTTTATCAGCCGGCCAACGGCGTGCTCTTCGGCGCGCGCAAAGGGCGCAACTGGCACGAGGGCGTCGATCAGGCGCTGCGGATTTTGCCGGGCGAGCCCTACTTCGGGCACATCCGGCTCCTCGCGGGCAATCTCCTCTGGCAGAGCGGCCAGCAGGGGGGAGGCTATATCGACGAACACAAGTGGCGCCGCACCGACCGTCCCTTCAACTACGCGCCGCCGGTTGCGATCTTCCGCGAAATCGCGGCAGTGTATCCCGACGCCGGGCTCGCGCGGATGTTTCTCGGCGAACGCGTGCCGGTCGAAAAGAAAATCTCCGTGCCCGCCGGCACGCCCGAATGGGCGGCGCTGCAGCACCGCGCGATGGTGCGGATCCTCGACGTGCTCACCTACTGGCGCAACGAACGTTCCGAGGAGGACGGCACAATGGGGGGCGGTCTCGGCGACGACGTCGAGATGCTGCGCTGGTGGAACATGGGCGTGTTGGTCAACGACGACGCTGGCGCACGCGAAGGCTGGCGCCGGCTCGCCGAGACAGCGTGGGAATCGATGGGCCGGCAGGCGATGATCGCCGGGCCAATGTCCGACGCGGAGCACATCGCCGAGGATTTCGCGGACTCGCATTCGCTCCTGCCGATCGTGAACTTTGCGACGCCCGGCTACGACGAGGCGATGCGCCGTTCGCGGTCGCTCCACGGCATCGTCACGCGGCACCTGTTACAGCGGAATCCGCAGGGCTACCTGATGTTCAAGAGCCACGTTTACTCCGCCACCGAGGTCGACAAGCGCGATGGTGACGCGCCCTACAACATCCGCACGATCTTGCCACTGATTCACTACGCCTTCCTTCGGTCCGACGATCGCGAGATCGCCACGCTGATTGCGGACTATGCGCGCAGTTGGCGCGATATGACGATGCGCGAGATCGACGGCAAGCCGGCCGGCATCACGCCGATGATGATCCTCTTCGATCGTTCATCGATCATTCTTCCCGGCACCGGCGGCGCACGCCTCAAGCAGGGACTCGACTGGGTTTTCCCCGGATATTGGAGCTACGAATATCCGGGTGGCTTCACCAACCACATCTACGATTTGCTCCTCGCGGCTTACAGCCTGACGGGCGATCAGACGATGCTCGACCCGCATCGCAAGGCGGCGGAATTCCTGCGCACAGTGCCACGCACGACGCCGCGCCAGGCGGAGGCGCGGGAGGTCTCCGTCGGCGGACTTTCGACGCAACCTCTGCCCGTCGCGAATCCGAACGCGCCCGTGCTTTCCCGCGGATCGCTCGCCTGGGCAATCGACGTGAATCAGGCCGGCCTCGCCACCGCCGTCGAAAAATACCGCATGGCCACCGGCGATCGTGGCTTCGACGATGTGTTGCGCTTTCACGGCTCGCCGCACGTGCAGTTCCAGATTGCACTCGAGGAAAGCACTGACGCCGCCGGCCGACAGCGCGCTGTGGAGCCGATTGTGCAGTCGCTGCGCGTGCTGATGCCGGAACTGGACTACAACGAAGCGTTTCGCACTAACCTCGTTTATAACACCGATCGGATCTGGGTGCAGGGTTCGCAGTTCATCAACACGCTCGCGACCGGTCTCGTCTCCGGCGAGCCGCCGTTCAGCATGCGCGGCGCCGAAATCAACTGGCCGCTCTTCGGCGTCACGTGGCAGCAGACCGGTCGGGATGTCTCGGTCCTGGTCGGGGCCAACGAGACGACGCGGCTCACGGCGTTTCTTTACGGCGTGCAGTCTGGCTCAAAAAAAATCGGCTGCCGGTTCTGGCGACTGGAGCCGGGCGAGTATGAAGTTGTCCTGCGCCGCGCGCCGGACTTCGCGATCGAAAACGCCGCCGCCCTTTTCAAGCGCAAGATCACTGTCGCCGCGAAGGGCCAGCTCCTCGAGTTCGAGCTGCCCGGCCGCGAGCAATGCGAGCTCGTGGTGGAAAAGGTGCGCTAGTGCAGTTCGCCCTCCTCACCATGCGCTCCTGCGAACCCGCCCACCGTTTCGCCGCCCGGCCGCCTTCTTTACCGGCATGCTCCGCAGCATCCGGCCACTCGTTGGTGGTGCGCTCGATCGTCACCTTGCCGTTGCCCGCAGGGTCGTTGGCACCAGGCTCGTCGGCGTCGACGATATCGGAACCGGCGCCCGGGTGAAACTCGGACCGGCCGGCCCAGGCGCACGAAACGAGACCCAAATCTGCCCAACCCAATCGTTCCAGTCATCTTTTCGCCCATGAAAACCAAGCATCCCTTGGCCTTCGTTTGCCTGTTGTTGGCCGCGGCCGTTTCCCTATCGGATTCGGCTCGCGCCGCCAGTTTCGCCACCGCTGCCGACGGCACCACCCTGCCAACCGGCACGATCGGCGGTCGCATCTTCAATCCCGCGACCGGCCAATACGTCCGCAACGCCGAAGTGCGCGTCGAAGGCACTGGGCTCGTCGCCACCTCGGCGGACGCGGGGGCCTACACGGTTGGCCCCGTGCCAGCCGGTCCGGCAACGCTCACCGTTACCTCCACGGGCTACCGCACCGCTACCGCGATGGTCACAGTCGCGTCGGGCGCGACCGTCACGCGAGACTTCGATCTTGTGAGCACCTTGGAGCCAAACCGAGATTCGGGCGCGATCGTGAAGCTCTCATCGTTCGTGGTTTCCAGCGTGCGGGAAGGTGCCGCGAAGGCAATTATGGAGCAGCGGAACTCGATGAACGTGACCAATACAATTTCTTCCGACAGCTTCGGAGACAACCCCGATGGCAACCTGGGCTAATCCCACAAAAACATTCCGGGCAACAGTTTAAGAGTTGAGTATATTTTAGGGAACGGAAAGGGAACAGAAGTGCACGGGGGGACTCGCCTCATGAGCGTGCAACGCGGGTTTTACCTCGCACCGGTCCATCACCACGACGAGCCCGTCGCCCTAATCCGCGCAAACGAGCAGCTACGGCACGTAGCGTGTTCCGAGCGAACCCCCGGGGGACTGCGGATTCCGGTCAGCGCCTTGACCGTGAGGAGCGGATATTCGCGGCGCAGTTTGCACAACGCTTCGAGCGCCGCCGGATCCAGCGCCCGGTGCTGGCCCCGGTCCCGGCGCGGTTGGTTTTGCAGCGCGGCAAACTGGCCGTGCTGGTATCGATAGACCCAGTCCTCGATCGTCGCCGGGGAATAGTAGCGTCCGTCCCAGGGTTGCTGGGCGGCGTGGTGCAACGCTTGGGTCAACGTGCTGCCGTTCTGGCGCGCTTGGACCACCGCTTGCACGACGGCGAAGCGTGCGAGGGCACGGGTTTCACGGGGATTTTCGTCGGAGGAGGTGATTTTGTTCATCGCCCGACGGTCTGCGCCTCTTCCGGGCGGCGGACCATGTTTAGATTGTGTGGGAAGCTCCCTCCCGCCACTCTCCCGCTCGTATCACCCGGCCGAACGCGGGGATTTTTGTTCAAACCCGCGCCGGTTGGTGGCACTGATAGCGTTTGAAAAGGGTAATCTGAAAGTCCGTGACCAATCGGCGTGTGGCAGAACTCATGCTGCCACACGCCTCTTTCAGCCACGGCCACAGGCCCTCCGCCGTCGCGGGCGGCGCCCGGCCAAAGCCGCAGCCCACCACCCGCACCACCGCCGCGGCATTGACCAGCGTC
>CAMDOF010000235.1 GCA_945903465.1 Opitutus sp. GAS368 | reverse complement strand
TCCGAAACGCGCCGGTCTCGACGATTGTCTTGACGTATACAGCTATCGTCGCGGTCCGCCTAAAACTTTAAAAAAACACGTCAGAATTATTTTCAAGGTCATCGCCGATTTCCCTAAAGATCAGCGAGCATCGGTCCGGGCATGGTTGGTTTCATGAAAACCCCAGCTGTTTTTGAGCCCAAAGTCGTGATGGTTTGTCAATTGCTTCGTGACGGCTTTCCCTTAGACCCCTTTCTTTTTTTACGTATGTCCCGTGCCACCGATCTCAATATTGACCACGTTGCTAAATTAGCTCGGATCGAGCTTTCGGCGGAGGAGAAGACGCGTTATGCTCGGCAGTTGGGCGACGTGCTTCAGCACATCGAGCAACTCGCTAAAGTCGATGTGGCGGGGATTGAGCCGAGCTCTCACGCCTTCGCGCTGGCCAACGTCTGGGGGGAGGATGTGGCGAGGCCGGGACTGGCCACGAAGGACGTGCTGCGTAACGCCCCCGCGCATTCGGAAAATCGCGTGGCGGTGCCCAAAATCGTTGATTAACCAGAGCGCTTTTTCTTTCCTGCGATTCTTGTATGTCCTCCGAACTTTTTTTTAGCACGATTGGTGATCTTCGCGCGCGGCTTGATTCGAGGGACCTCTCGGCAGTGGAACTGATGGGCGTGATGATCGCGCGGACCAAGGCGGTGGAGCCCCTCGTCGGCGCCTTCAACTCGTTCGACGAACGGGACGCGCTCGCCCAGGCGGCGGCGTCGGATGCGCGGCGAGCCACTGGGGCGACCCCGGGCGCGCTCGAGGGTATTCCCGTTGGGCTCAAGGATGTCATCGCCGTGAATGGCCAACCTCTCACCGCGTCGAGTAAAATGCTGGCAAATTTCGTCTCGCCCTACGATGCCACCGTCACGACGCGGCTCAAAGGGGCCGGTGCGGTTTTGTGGGGGCGGCTGAACTGCGATGAATTCGCGATGGGGTCCTCCACCGAGAATTCGGCCTTTCACCCCACAGGTAATCCGTGGGATGTGACGCGGGTGCCCGGTGGGTCTTCGGGCGGTAGTTCCGCGGCACTGGCGGCGGGCGAGGCGATCGCGACTCTGGGTTCGGACACCGGCGGATCGATTCGGCAGCCGGCGGCGCTTTGCGGGGTGGTGGGGCTAAAGCCCACTTACGGTTTGGTTTCTCGCTATGGCCTTATCGCCTACGCTTCGTCTTTGGACCAGATCGGCCCATTCACTCGGACCGTGGAGGATGCGGCGATCGTGCTTGGCGTGATCGCTGGTCATGACGAGTTGGATTCAACCTCGTGGAAGGCCGCGATTCCCGATTATCGGGCGGAACTGCAGCGGAAGCAGGGGCCTTGGACGCTCGGAATTCCTAAGGAGTATTTCGCGGAGGGGCTTGATCCGGAAATCGGGGCGGCCGTGGCGGCGGCGATTGCTTTTTATGAATCGCAGGGTTGCCGCATCAAGGAAATCTCGCTGCCTCATACTCAGTACTGCCTCGACACCTATTACATCATTGCGACCGCGGAGGCCTCTTCCAACTTGGCGCGCTACGATGGCGTGCGTTACGGGCATCGTTCGCAGCAGGCGAAAGATGTTGTTGATTTATATTTCAAGTCGCGCGCAGAAGGTTTTGGCGCGGAGGTCAAGCGCCGGATTATCCTCGGCACCTATGTGTTATCAAGCGGCTACTACGACGCATTCTACCTCCGAGCTCAGAAGGTCCGGACCTTGATTCGGCAGGACTTTACGAATGCGTTTCAAGAGGTGGATGCGCTGATCACGCCCACTTCGCCGATACCCGCTTTCAAAATGGGTGCAAAAAGCGACCCGCTGGCGATGTACCTTTGCGATATTTACACGATTGGCGTTAACTTGGCCGGGCTGCCCGCGATCAGCGTACCCTGTGGTTTTACCCGGGGGAATTTACCGATGGGCTTGCAGTTGATTGGGCCGCCCTTGCAAGAGGCCAATCTCCTCGCGATCGCGCAGGCTTACGAGCGGGCGTATCCGTGGTCTCAGCGACATCCCCTACTTTAACGCTCTCCCTCTGCGATGTCGCTAAACTTTATCATCGGCAATGATCGGTCGGCTCTCCGCATGGCGGCGGGGCAACGGGTAGCTTCAACTGATTTCACGCTATGAATTACGAAGCCGTTATTGGGCTAGAGGTCCACGTCCAGATTCGGACCCATTCCAAAGTCTTCACCCGCGTCGCCGCGGGCTATGGGCATGAGCCGAACACGCTGACGGATCCCGTGGTGCTCGGTCTGCCCGGAGCCCTCCCGATGATGAACAAGGCGGCTTTGGATGCCGTCATCAAGGCCGGCCTCCTCCTCAGTTGTAAAATTGCCCCAGTCTGCAAATGGGATCGGAAAAACTATTTCTACCCCGATTCGCCGAAGAACTATCAGATTTCTCAATACGACCAGCCGATCTGTCTCGGAGGCAGCGTTGAAATCGAGCTGCCCGGTGCTGCGCGGAATATCATGGGGGAGCACAAAAAGATCCCGCTGACCCGAATCCACTTGGAGGAGGACGTCGGTAAATTGAGCCACGGTATCACGGAATCGCTGGTGGACTATAATCGAGCGGGCACGCCGTTGATGGAGATCGTTTCTGACCCCGCGATGCACACGGCGGAGGAAGCTTATGCGTACCTGAGCTCGCTGCGATCGACGATGATTTACGGGGGGATTTCTGACTGTGACATGGAGAAGGGGCAGCTCCGGTGCGATGCGAACATCTCGATTCGGCCGGTGGGGCAGACCGCGCTGGGCACCAAAGTGGAATTGAAAAACCTCAATTCGATTTCGTTTGTGCGCGACGGTATCGCCCACGAGATCAAACGGCAGACGGGGGTACTGGAGCGGGGTGGGGTCATTGTCCAGGAGACGCGCGATTACGACGGCACAACGGGCACCTCGCAGTCGCTTCGTTCCAAAGAGGACGCGCACGATTATCGTTATTTCCCTGATCCAGATTTACTGCCGGTGCGCGTCGATGCGGCCTGGCAGGCGCGGATTCAGGCGGAGTGCCCGGAGCTGCCGTTCGACAAGCAGCGGCGTTTTATGGAGCGCTACCAGTTGCCCTACACGCTGGCCTCGGTACTGGTGGGCGATCGTGGCTTGGCGGATTACTTTGAGGAGGCGGCGCAGATCAGTGGTAAGCCGCAGGGGGTGGGAAATTGGGTGGTGAACGATCTCCTGCGTGAATTGGGCAGCGCGAACCTCCCCCTAAAGCACGCCAAGGTGCGACCTGCGGATTTAGCCGCGCTCGTCCAAATGCTCGAGGCAGGCACCATTCTCAGCCATGCGGCGAAGGAGATTTTTTCAGAGATGTTTGCGACGGGGGACCAACCAGAAGCGATTGCCGATCGGCGTGGGTTAAAGGTGGCCTCGACGGCAAGCGATGAGCTGGAGCAGTGGTGCCGGGAGGCGATCGCCACGAACCCGCGAGCGCTCGCGGAATTTAAGGGGGGCAAGGAGAGTGCGATTAACGCCTTCAAGGGGCCGGTGATGAAGGCCGCGAAGGGCAAGGCCAACCCGAAGCTGGTCGATGAGGTGCTCAGAAAGCTTCTAATCGCTTCCTAAAGAGCGGTTCGGGGTCACCCGTTAACACGCCCTGCCCAAGCCCATTTTAGTGGAGGCGTTCGCCAGAATCGAAGGGGCAGTGGTTAAATGTTTGGGTGCGCAATTCGAGGAGGCCCTCCAGGGTTATTCGCTGCCCTCAGGGGGTAAACCCCGATCCAACGCGAAGGCCTGGGGCCAACCGGGTTCCCCCAAAGCCCGCCGGCACCCTGTTTTTTGGGTTAACCGGCCGCGCCGCGCTCAGCGGTGCAACGGGACGTTCCATCTCGCTATTTTAAGGAGGTGTTAACTCCGCCTCCTCCGATCTTTAAACCATGCGAGCGAGCCTGCAGCGCCTCCCCGCCGACTTGTTTCGCGGACCACCCGCAAGTCGAGCCCATCGACCCCGCTGGCCACAACTAATCGCCGCCCCTCGTGCTCAATTTTTTCGGCGCGAAATATCCGAGCGAGGATCGGGCCCTTCATCCCGAAATCTTGCTAGTTTTTGTTGCGGAAGGTTGCCCACCTCTAGGACTCTGTCCACCGTCGTTCCCTGCCTTATGCCGTCACCTGATATGACTTCACTCTCCGCCACTCGGCCGGTCCCTTCCGCGGCCATGCTTGGCCCGGTGGATTTGATAGCGGAGGCGGCCCATAATTTCCCGCGAAGGCCTTCTTGGGATGAATATTTTATGGCGACGGCGGTTCTGATTTCGTCCCGTTCGATTTGCGAGCGACTGCACGTCGGCTGCGTCATTGTCACCGGCGGTGAAAGGAAAAACCGGATCGTCGCGGCGGGTTATAATGGTTTCTTACCAGGCACGCCACACGTTTCCCGCCTGCGCGACGGTCACGAGCAAGCCACCGTGCACGCTGAGCAAAACGCCGTGGCCGATGCGGCTCGGCGCGGGAGTTCAGTTGAGGGGTGCGTGGCCTACGTGACGCATTTCCCTTGCATCAACTGCGCGAAAATCCTCGCCGCCGCGGGTATCGCCACGGTGAAGTATCGATTGGATTATTCCAATGATCCTTTGGTCGTGCCGTTGTTGCGCGACGCCGGTGTCTGCGTATTGAAATTGTGAGTACGTGGATGCATTCGATTTAATATTCTATGAACTCACGCAGTGAAACTTTCGGAGATTCCTTTGCTGGTTTGCTCTTGCTGGCCCACCCTTCAATTCAAGACTCCCATTTTCGTCGGAGCGTCGTGTTGATGTCGACCCACACAGTGGAGGGTGCGATGGGTGTCGTGATTAATCGCCCGATCGGCAAACGACTCGGCGAGCTCAGCGGTGACTTTGCGCTGGGGCCCCTCGCCGGCGTCCCGCTCTTCGCGGGTGGGCCCGTCCAGACGGATCAATTGGTCCTGGCGGCTTGGCAGACGTGCGAAGATGGGTTTCGTCTCCACTTCGGAATCCAGCCCGACAAGGCCGTGCAATTACTCGAGGACGAGGGTACTCAGGTTCGCGCCTTTTTGGGCTACTCAGGTTGGTCGGCGGGCCAGTTGGAAAATGAAATGGGTCGGTGCACGTGGGTCGTCGCGGCGGTCCCCGGCGATCTTTTAGTGCAGGCGCAAGACGAAGCCCTCTGGCGCAACGTGCTGGGTCGCGAAGGCGCGGAGTGGCGTTTGCTGGCCGGCGAGCCCGAGCACCCTGAGGCCAATTGACCGGCCTCGCCCCGGAAATAAAAGTCCTCCTCCACCGTCACCGACTGCGGTCGGGTCTCCTTGCGGCCCTTTCCTCACCTTCCTTGCCGCCCGCGTGTCTCCGCCAGAGGCTTTTAAAAAAAGGATCCCTCGCCTGCGCCGTTGACAGGTTCCCTCGGCCGCCTATTGCCTCTAACCCTTCACGGGTCTAACCATCGCTACTTTTTTCAACTCAAACCACCCTCCTATGGCCGTAAAATCCAAAGCCAAAAAATCCACTGCGAAGTCCACAGCCTCGCTCGCTAAAAAACCCGCGGCTGCGGGCAAATCCGCCTCCAAGGGTACAAAATATGTCTACACCTGGGGCGCCGGCCGTGCTGACGGTAATGGCTCCATGAAGCCACTTTTGGGTGGCAAGGGTGCCAACCTCGCGGAGATGACCCGCATTGGTCTCCCCGTGCCCCCAGGCTTTACGATAACGACTGAGGTGTGTACTTATTTTTACGCCAATAAGCGGACCTACCCAGCCTCGCTCCAAGCGCAGATGGAGGCGGGCGTCGTCAACATGGAGAAAATCATGGGGACGAAATTCGGCTCGACCGAGGGCATGCCGCTGCTGGTTGCCGTCCGTTCAGGCGCCCGCGATTCCATGCCGGGAATGATGGATACGATTCTCAATCTCGGTTTGAATGACCAGAGCGTCCTCGCGCTCGTCCGCGCCACTCAGAATGAACGCTTTGCTTGGGATTGTTACCGCCGCTTCATCCAAATGTACGGCGATGTCGTCATGGGCGTGCAAAAGAAAGAAGGCGAGGACCATGAGCCGTTCGAGACGCTGATCCACTCGTTCAAGCACGAGACCTACCACGCCGACGTCGAAGACTCCAAGCTCACCGCCGCCGACCAGCAGGAACTCGTTCGGCGTTTTAAAGCCCTGGTCAAAGAGCGGACCGGCAAGTCATTCCCGAATAATCCTTGGGATCAGTTGCGGGGTGCCGCCGGCGCCGTGTTCGGTTCGTGGATGAACGATCGTGCCACGGTTTACCGCCGTAAATATAACATCCCCACGGAATGGGGTACCGCCGTGAACATTCAGGCGATGGTATTCGGCAACACGGGCGACACCTCAGGTTCCGGCGTGGCGTTCACTCGTAATCCCGCCAACGGCGTCAACGAGTTCTATGGCGAGTTTCTCCTCAATGCGCAGGGCGAAGATGTCGTGGCCGGAGTTCGTACGCCCGAGCCCGTCCTCAAGCTCAAGGACCAAATGCCCAAGTCCTACGCTGAACTGCTCAAGGTCCGCGCGACCTTAGAAAGGCATTTCAAGGACGTGCAGGATATCGAGTTTACTATTCAAGAGGGCAAATTGTTCATGTTGCAGACTCGCAACGGCAAGCGGACCGCCGCAGCCGCCTTGAAATTCTCCATCGATATGGTCAAGGAGAAGCTCATCGACTGGCAGACCGCGATCATGCGCAATCCCGCCGACCAGCTCGAGCAACTCCTCGCGCCCATCTTCGATCTCGAGGATGTCAAGAAGGCCACGGTCATCGCCACCGGCTTGCCCGCGGGTCCCGGCGCGGCGACCGGCAAGATTTATTTCAATGCCGAGCGGTCTGTCGCTGCCGCGGAAAAAGGGCAGAAGGTCCTCCTCGTGCGCGTCGAAACCTCCCCTGAAGATCTGCGCGGGATGATCGCCGCCGAGGGAATTCTCACCGCTCGTGGTGGCGTTTCGTCTCACGCCGCGCTCGTCGCCCGTCAAATGGGTAAAGTCTGCGTCTGCGGTGCCGCCGCCGTTCTGATCGACTACGAAAAGAAGACCGCCACCATCGCCGGGCACGTCTTCAACGAAGGCGATTTCCTCTCGATCGACGGTACTTCAGGGACAGTTTACGCTGGCCAGATCAAGACGGCTCCTTCGGAAATCGTCGCTGGCTTACTTAATAACGATAAGGCCGCGCAAGCCACCGAGAAGTTTAAAAGTTACGCTCAGCTGATGAAGTGGTGCTCCCGAGCCACCAAGCTCTCCGTGCGCACGAACGCCGACACTCCCGAACAAACGCAGAACGCAATCGCGTTTGGCGCCGTCGGTATCGGTCTCACGCGGACCGAGCACATGTTCTTCGAGGGCGATCGGATCGATGCCATGCGCGAAATGATCCTCGCCGATACGCTCGGCGCCCGTGAGGCCGCCTTGGCGAAGCTACTCCCCTACCAACGGGCTGACTTCTTTGGTATTTTTAAAGCGCTCAAGGGCTTCCCTGCCACCATTCGCTTCCTCGACCCGCCTTTGCACGAATTCCTGCCCAACTCCAAGGAGTCTCAGTTGGATCTCGCCAAAAAACTCGGTATCACCGTCGAAAAAATCCAGGAACGCGTTCACCAGCTCCACGAGTTCAACCCAATGCTGGGCTTCCGTGGGTGCCGTCTTGGCATTCGCTACCCGGAGATCACCGCCATGCAGGCCCGTGCCGTCTTTGAGGCCGCCGCCGATGCCAATAAGGCCGGTTTCAAGGCCAAGCCCGAAGTCATGATCCCGCTCGTCGGTTTCAAGAAGGAGCTCGATCTCCAAGTGGAACTCGTTCACTCCGTCGCCAAGATAGTCCAAGCCGAGCGCAAGACGAAAATAGCCTACAGCGTTGGTACCATGATCGAGATTCCGCGCGGCGCCCTCACGGCCGATGAGATCGCCGAGACCGCTGAATTTTTCAGCTTCGGTACCAACGATCTGACCCAAACTTGCCTCGGTATGTCGCGCGATGACTCGGGCTCTTTCCTCCCAGCCTACGCTGAGAGTGAAATCGTTAAAAAGAACCCCTTCGCTTCAATCGACCAGACCGGCGTCGGCCAGTTGATGCAGATCGCGATCACCAAGGGCCGCAGCAAGCGTCCCAATATCAAGCTCGGCATCTGTGGCGAACACGGTGGTGATCCGGATTCTGTCAAGTTCTGCCATAAGATTGGCTTAACTTACGTTTCCTGTTCGCCCTATCGCGTTCCTGTCGCGCGCCTCGCCGCTGCTCAGGCCGCCGTGGCGGACGCTATAAGCGCTAAGGGGTAATTACCGGCGCGCCCCGCGTTGTCTCCAAACCCTGCGTTCCCGCTTCCGCGGAGCGCAGGGTTTTTTTTGCCCGGCTCTTGCCTCGCTATGTCGCGCGATGACTCGCGCTCTTTCCTCCCAACCTCCGCTGAGAGTGAAATCGTCAAAAAGAACCCCTTCGCTTCAATCGACCAGACCGGCGTTGGCCAGTTGATGCAGATCGCGATCACCAAGGACCGCAGCAAGCGTCCCAATATCAAGCTCGGCATCTGTGGCGAACACGGTGGTGATCCGGACTCGGTCAAGTTCTGCCCTAAGATTGGCTTAACTTACGTTTCCTGCTCGCCCTATCGCGTTCCTGTCGCGCGCCTCGCCGCTACTCAGGCCGCCGTGGCGGACGCGATAAGCGCTAAGCGGTAATTACCGGCGCGCTCCGCGTTGTCTCCAAGCCCTGCGTTCCCGCTTCCGCGGAGCGCAGGGTTTTTTTGCCCAGCCGGCCCCAGCCGGCGATCCCTCTTTTGGCCAAAGCCAGAATCGCCGCGCACTCCGTGCCATCGACGCTGCTGGGCCGCTCCCTAGCGTCGAACCCATCCCCTGTGTATCCATTTTATCATTACAATCGAGCCGCTGCGACCGCCTGAGCGTGGGTCCCGGGGCTGGCCTGCGTAACGCCCGCCGCTAAAGTGCTATCGGCGAGAGCGGCGGAGCCCTATGTCAGCCGTCACCGGATCGTTGGTTGATCTGTTAAAAACAAGCACTCCCACGGCGAAAAAACTTTTTTTCAAAATTTTCAAAAAAGATCTTGCGGTAGGTAAATAAAACCGCACCGTCTTCCTTCCCTTCGAGCGCTGAGTACTTCTAACGGAGTAAGCAGAGGTCAGAAGGAGAAAGTTTAAAGCCGCAGTGAGCGAGTTTTAGAGGTTCA
>CAMDOF010000234.1 GCA_945903465.1 Opitutus sp. GAS368 | reverse complement strand
CGCCCCCCCCGCTTGCGCGGCCCGCCCTTCCCGCCACTCTATTTTCATGCGCCACGCTCTCCGTCTCGCCGTCTCCCTGTCGCTCCTGCTCCCCTGCGGCCGCGCCGCGCCGCCGAGCCGCCGCCCCCGCCGCCCACCCCCACCGTCGTCGAGATACCCTCCCCCGCCGGGCCCCGGGCCCTCGGCGCCTCGCTCACAACCGCCGCCGACGGCACGATCTGGCTCAGCTGGGTTGAGGCCGCCCCCGCCAACCTCGCCGCCGCCGCCGCGAAAAAATCCGCCGGCCACCTTCACCCGCCCGCACCGGCACCCGACGCCCCCGCCGCTCCGCCCCACACCCTCCGTTTTTCGACCTTCGCCCCCGCGACCCTCACGTGGTCCCCCGCGCGCACCATCGCCGCCCGCGCCGACCTCCCGTTGAGTTCCTCCGATTTCCCCCAACTCGTCCTCGACGGCCGCGGCACCGCCACCGCCGTCTGGACCGACGGCCACGGCGGCGCGCTCACGTCGTCCTCCTCCGACCAGGGCGCCACCTGGAGCACGCCCACCCCTTGGTCGCTCGGCTCGGCCGCGGTCGAAATGTTCAGCTTTGCCCGTCTCGCCGACGGCCGCGTCCTCGCCGCCTGGCTCGACGGCCGCGCGAAAAAATCCGGCGACCCCCAACAACCCCAGCAACTCTACGCCCGCCTGCTCCACGACCCCGCTCCCGACACTCTCGTCGACTCCTCCGTCTGCGACTGCTGCCCGACCACCCTCACCGCCTTCCCCGACGGCGGCGCCCTCCTCGCGTATCGGGGCCGCACGGACACCGAGGTCCGCGACATCCGCACCGCCCGTTTCCGCGGAAAAACCTGGGACGAACCCCGCCTCCTCAACCACGACGACTGGCGCATCGCCGCCTGCCCCGTCAACGGTCCACGCCTCGCCAGCGACGGCGGCCGCGTCGCCGCCGCCTGGTTCACCGCCGCCGACAACGATCCGCGGGTCCTCGCCTCCTTCTCGCCCGATGCCGGCACGCGCTTCCTCCTGCCGCTCCGCCTCGACCGCGGCAAACCCCTCGGCCGCGTCGACACCCTCATCCTCCGCGACGGCGCACTGCTGGTCACGTGGCTCGAGACCGACGGGAGCTTTTGGCTGCGCCGCGTGACGCCCGACTTCTCCCTCGACGAACCGGTCGCCCTCGCTCCCCCCGGCGCGCTCTCCGCCAAAACCAACCCCCGCCTCACGCTCGTCCGCGACTACTTCGGCGGCACCGCGCCGGTGCAATTCCTCGCGACCTTCGCCACCGATTCCGCCCTGCGCACGCTCCTCGTCACCGTCCCCGAAGGCGAACTCCTCACCGCCAAAGGCAACTGCGACTGCGCGCCCACGCCCGACCAGCTCGTCGGCTACCCGATCCGCGGCGCCGCCGCCGCCCTCTCCCCCGAGCGCGGCACCCTTCACCTCGTGCACGACGAACTCCCCGGGCTCCTCTTTGCCGGCACCCATGAGTTCCACGCCGACGCCGCCACCCTCGCCGCCGTGACGCTTGGCCGCCGCCTCTTCGGCCGCATCGAACAGCGCAACGGCCAGTGGTGGCTCTACGACGTCCGCCTCGCCGTCAGCCCGTAGCTCCCGCCACGTCACATCAGCGGGCCCTTACTGATAGGAAGCTGGATTTTCAGGGGGATCGGATCCGGGAGGGGTTTAGCCGTCCAAGATACCAACGCGGCGCCCAACGCCAACGCCGCCATCAACGGTCAGAGCCTCGTGCGAGGCATCGACATCCGCGGCATCGGCGCCTCGCAAGGAATCGACTACTTCAAGAACATCACCCCGAACGAGGGGTATCGTATCGGCCGTTACGACGAAAGCCGTGGGCCCAACGGCATTCTCTTTGCCTCAGCTCGGCGGGAGGTCTCATCAACCAAAGCTCCCTTCTCGCGATGACCCACCGTGACAGCGGCAAGGTGAGTTACGAGATCGGCCACGGCGCGGCCGCCGCTAATCGCTGGGAATTCCGCGCCAATAAAGTCGTGGTCCCGAAGAAACTGGCGGTCGCGATTTCCGCCGTCGACCAGCAGAACGCGGGCTGGCGCAAACCCGATTATCAGGCCAAACGCCGGCTCTTCGGCACGCTCACGTTCACCCCGAACGACCGCGTCACCCTCCGCGTCGCGGGCGAGCGCGGCAACGAATTCGGCTCGCGGGTCGCACCCTACCCGCTCTTCGACGGGGCGCTCGCGTGGCTCGACAATCGCAACGCCAAAGGAGTCGCAGCCGTCACGTTCGTGCCGAACAATGCCGCCACCGCCACCCCCGCACAACTCGCCGTCGGTGTCGTGGGCCGTAACCCTCGCACAAAATTTCACGAGGGCGTTTCCGCGGCACGCTGAGCGACCAGCTCAACGTTTCCAACGTCCTCGATCAGCACGGCATTGTTCCGCAGCGCTTCTCCTCGACGCCCGACTTCATCATCCCCGGCGGCCGCGGGATCGCCTACAGCCGCGTCGATTTTGTCGAACCTCGCTCCATCCGCCTCACGACGACGTTCGCCTACTGAAATTCAGGTGCTTCGCTGTTTCCGTGAGTAAACCCGGAGACAGACCTGCGCCGGTTTCCCCTGCAAACCTTGAAGGCCATAGAGTTCGTCAGGTCGGGGTAGCGGCAGGCGTCCTTGCCTGCCGTGCTTGTCGCGCGGTGCGCTGCTCCGAACCCTACGGGCCCGGAGGTTTGTGACGCCGCCAAGCCAACCCACCGAACCCCTGGGAATCCCCGCTGCGGCTAACGCTCCTTCGCGATGAACGGAGCACGCTGCGCCACGCCCACCACCGCCTTCGCCGCCTCGGCGATATCGCCGAGAAGACCGGGGTGTTGGTGGGCAATCTCTCCGCCGGAATTCAACACGGTGATAAGATTCGAGTGAGCGAACTGGCCGCGGGCGTCTTGTTTATATTTCACGCCAAGGAGCATCGCGAGATCCTGCACATCCGTCGCTGCGCCACGCAGGAGCGTCCAACCGGCGTCGAGTGGAAACTTCGCGCGATAAGCGGCCAGCACGGCGCTCGTGTCGCGCCCGACATCAAAACTCACGAGGACAAAACGCGTTTGCTCGCGCACGGCCGCCGGGAGCGCGGCGCGGAGCCGCTGCAGGTCGCTGACGAGGACCGGACACGCGTATTCGCAGCTGGCGAAAAACATCGCGACGACGACCGGCTGACCCCGGAGCGACGTGAGTGTCACTGCTTTGCCGGCATCGTCGGTCCACTTCGCGTCGAGTTGGTAGAGCGAGCGCGCAGCCAGCGGCGCGGCCGCGGGTAACTCGTCGCAGCACGGCGCGGCGCCTTTCGCGGCGGGCGCGACCGCGCAACACGCGTCTGTCGCAGGGGCCGCAGGTAGGAGCGCGCTTGCGCGCGATGGCCCGGTGGGGCGCGATGGCTCGGCGGAATCGCCCGCAAGCAGGCTCCTACCTGGAACAACCGCGAGCAGAGCGAGGACGACGACAGCGAATTTCGTTTTCATGGTGAGACGGATTGGGCGCAGCGGAAGCCGACGTTCGGCACGACGTAACTGGCGCGGAGGGAACTGCGGAGTCCGGCGCGCATGAAGGCGGGATAGTTCGTGAGGTCGCGGGCCCCGGCGGCACCCGCACCACAAAAGAGGGTGCGCTCGAGGCCGGTGTCGCCGCGCGATTCGCCGGAGACCATCGCGGTGTTGAAATCGTCGACCCACTCCCACACGAGCGAGAGCAGATCGCGCGCACCGTAGAAATTGGGCCGTCCCAGGCCGACGGAGGGCAACGTGTCGGGGGTTGGTTTAGAAAACCACACCAACGCATAGGCCGGAAAGCCCGGCTCGGTCGCGCCGTTCGTGCTGGTGAATCCGGCGGCGGCGGTGCGCTCCCACTCGGCGGTCGTGGGCAGGCGTTTCCCTGTCCATGTCGCGTAGGCGCGTGCGGCGAACCAGGATACGCGCACGACCGGCGCGGCCGCCGGTGCGAATGGGCCGAGTTCGGCGTCGCTGGCCCAATGAGCGAGGTAGCCGACATCGGCGAAGAGCGGGCTCACGCGTGAACGTTGCCACTTCGGATGGGCGCGGACGAAGTCGAGGAACTCAGCGTTGGTGACCGCTCGTTCATCGAGGTAATACGCCGCCACCGGCACGCTTGGCGGCTCATCTTTCGTGCGGATGAGTGGCGCGTAGTTGCCGGCGGGAATCACCACCATCCCGGCGGGCGCGGACGGCACCGTGTGGTCCGCACGCCCCGCAATCGCACTCACGGCGAGCGTGAGCGCGAAGGCGGCGCTGAGGTGGTGGTGGCGGGAGAACATGGGTTTGAAGAGTGAACCGCTAATCTTCGCTAATCTTTCGGAGTCGCGGGACGAGGTGGACGTCTGCGGGCTCCGCCACATCGGCGAAGCGCGGACGATGAAGGTTGGATTCGGCGGTTTTGATGAGCGGGGATTAGCGCCGATTAGCGGTTCACTGGTCTCTGTATTTAGTGGGCCTACTGCCCCGCGCGGCGGATTCGTTTCACCTCATCGGACGAAACCGAGCCGGAGGCGTTGCCCCAGCTGTTCATCACGTAGGTCAACACGTCGGCCACTTGGTCGTCGGTGAATTCCTGCGGCGGCATGACGTTGTTATACGGCTTGCCGTTGACGGTGATCGGACCGCTGAGGCCTTTGAGGACCGTGCGCACGGCCCGCTCTTTGTCCGCTTTCAAGTAGTCCGAACCCGCGAGCGGCGGAAATACGCCGGGCAGGCCCTGGCCTTCTTGGAGATGGCAGGCGAAGCAGGCCGAGAGGAAAACTTTTTTCCCGCGCTCGAGCTGGATGTCTTTCGTGATGTTCGCGATCTCGGGATTCTTCGCGATGGCTTCGGCTTTCTGCGCGACGAGTTGCGCCTCGCGGGTGCTCGCGGCCGAGCCGGCGGCGGACTGCTGGCCGAGGTAAACTTCATCAATTTCCTTGCCCGAATAGAGCCGGCGGTTTTCTGGACCCGTCACCTTGAGCATGCCGAGCGCGCCTTTGTTGAAGGCGCGGGAGAGCGAGTGATCGACGAGAATGAACGTACCGGGGACCTCGACTTTGAATTCAACGATCGCGGAGCCACCGGCGGGCACCATCGTTGTCTGGACGTTTTCTTGGACGTGTTTCATGCCGCCCTCGGTCCAGACACGGTCGAAGATTTCACCGATCACGTGAAACGACGAGGTCAGATTCGGACCACCGACACCGAAGTAAAGGCGCACGACTTCGCCGACTTTGGCCTGAAGCGCCTTGTCGCCGACGAGGGAACCGACGGAGCCGTTGAACACGACATAGGTCGGGCGCTCGTCCATGGCCTTGACGTTGTCGAACGCCTGGAGGCCCGACTCATTCGTCGCGCCCTGCGTGTAGAGGTCGCCCTGCATGACGTAATACTCGCGGTCCGCGGGCGGCAGGCCCTCTTTGGGTTCGACGAGGATCAGGCCATACATGCCGTTGGAAATGTGCATCGGCACCGGGGCCGTGGCGCAGTGATAAACGAAGAGCCCGGAGTTGAGCGCGGTGAACGTGAATTGCGACGAGTGCCCGGGCGCGGTGAACGACGAGGCCGCGCCACCGCCCGCGCCGGTGACGGCGTGGAGGTCGATATTGTGCGGCATCTTTGAACTCGGGTGATTGTTGAGATGGAACTCGACGACATCGCCCTCGCGCACGCGGATGAACAGGCCGGGGACTTCGCCACCGAAGGTCCAGAAGGTGTATTCGACGCCATCCGCGAGGCGCTGGGTGACTTCCTTTACTTCGAGATTCACGACGACCTTCGCGGGATGCTTGCGGCCGATGGGCGGCGGGACATTGGGCGCTTTCGTGAGCACGGCGACTTCGAGCGGGAGTTCGGTCGCGATGGGCGCGCCGCCCGGTTTGGCGATCACCGTGCCCTCGGAGGCGCGGGCCGACGGCGTCAGCAAGGTGGCACCGGCGAGCAATAGACCAAGAGCGGCGGTGAGCCGCGGGAGGGGGAGTTGGGTTTTCATAGAGGAGTGGAGTTGGGCGAGGAGAGAGACTATGTCAGAAGTGCGCGGGGTGGGCCTTGATGTGCATCAAGCAATGGTTACTGATAGGAAGCTGGATTACTGATAGGAAGCTGGATTTTCAGGGGGATCGGATCCGGGAGGGGTTTAAGGGGAGGGTGAACTGATAGGAAGCTGGATTTTCAGGGGGATCGGATCCGGGAGGGGTTTCCGGCAACACCAACGCGCACCCGGCGCAGATTTTCTCACACGCAAACGCACGATGCTGGAGCAACTCGACGCGTCGCTCGCGGCCCTCCGCGCCCTCCCCGCCGCTTCGGCCCGCGACCCGGAGGCCCGGGCCCAACTCGAAAACACCCGCGCGCGTATTCTGCAAATCCTCCAGCTCGACAAGGAAAACGAACAGCTCCTCCTGCGGTGCAGTCTCACCGGCGCCCGCGCGACGCCGGCCGCCGCTCCCGCCGCTTCCGTTTCAATGCTCCAGAAAATCTACGCCCGCTGCTTGTGAAGGCCGTTCAGATCGGCGGCGGGAGAGAAATAGACTTCATTGGGTGGCGGCGGGACCGGGCCAGCCACATTTGGCCAGACTGATCCGATTTAGCGGAACGATTCAGTCGAGCCCAAGTTGAAATGCCGATCGCGCCGCCTCAGTGCGGCAGAGCCTCGATCGTCGTCTTCAACGTCGCGTATTCGGCGGCCGTGATCTCCTTGAACCCGAGCCGGCGCGCACCGAGCAAGATCGGTTCCAACGGCAGGTCGTGGTCGGCGCTGCGCAACGATTGGTGGAGGCCCCAAAAACGACCCGCACCCGAATAGACGCGCGACGTCCACGGTTCCATCGCCACCCGACTCTCGAACATCGCTACCAGGCCCCCGCGAATATATAGCCCGGTGCCGGCCCACTCCTCCGAGAGGCGCGGAAAATTGTGAACCCCACCGCTCGTCTGCCCGTTGGCCACCGAAGCGGGCGGACCATCCACTCCCGTTATCCCGGAGGCATTGTGATTCGTCGGGACGATCCCCACGAGCAGACAGGCCGAAATTTCCGTCGGTGTCGGAAGGAACTTCGTGGTCCGCGCAGTCCCCACAGTCGCGGGCGTATTCCCATTGAACGGCATCGCGGCTGCCCTCATCGACGTGGCAACACCCTCCGCCGCATTACTTCCACTCGGTTGCATCGTCGCCCACGTCGCAGTCGTTGCGCGCACGCTGTGCGCGCTCAGCGAGTCCGACCATCCGCTGGTCTGGGTATACGGCGTGGTGGCATTGGTGTAGACCGGCGCGGAGAGAATCGTGACCGCGTCGCCCATGACCGAGGTCAGCCGCTCGCTGGTGTTCATCACCGTGGTCGTGTCTGGATAGCGGGCGCTGTAACCACCGGGGTTTAACGTGCTGGAACTGGTGCCGTTGATCGTGCCGTCCGCATTGAAGCGGCCCACGATATAGACGGCGTCATTGGTCGCGAAGGTGCAGCCGGTCATGCTCGGGAAGGTCGTAGGGTCGAGAGAGATCACCTTGCCGCGGCCGTTCCACAGACGCACCCCGGAATCGATGCGCGGCGTCTTGGGGTTGGCGGTCGGCCCGGCCACCCGCGAGCGCACCTCGGCATCGACCGAGTGGATATAGACGGTGATCCCGTCAAACCACGGCTTGGGCGTCGATGTGTTCGCAAGATCGCTCGCGCCCACTGCAAACAGCCCGGGATTCGATAAGATATTGGGGTCGGCAGGATTCGCCGGGGCAAAATACATTCGGTAGGGATCGCGCGCCGTCAGCGTCGTCGCGGTGGGAAACGTGGTGTAGGTTGCCGCCCCCAAGCCTAGTCCGCGGGCCACGGGCAGGGTGCTGCTGGCTGGGTTATAAATCGAACTCGCCCAATTTACCCCATCCGGCGGACCGGGATGGTAAACGAGGGCGGTCGTGTCAGAGGCCGTGTAGCTCCCGCTCGACCCTGACATCGTGCGCTCCACCATCATGCGGAATCGGGTAAAATCAAAGTCGATCTTCACGATGGGCCTCGGCGTATAAGGATTCGAAGCACGAAAACTACCGGTGGACAATTGCGAGCTGGCCCCCGTGTTGTTCGTGGCCCGACGGAGATCGTAGAAGTAAGCGTCGGAGAAACTTGTCAGGGTGGGGGCCGCCCCGGCCGGATAGCCCGTGCCGGCCACATCGACGCCGCCGCCTTGAATCGTGCGCAGCACCTGGTTGTGCCCGATCGACGTAAGCTCAGCAGGAAGCAGCGGAAATTTATTGGGCAGATTGTTCGCATTGGCGTTCAACGTTCCGTAGCTGGGCTGACCGGGCAAAATGACCTCGTAAAGGGTGTGCGAGAGATCGGAATTCACGGTATTCAACCAGCAGCGGTAGGACCGCGGTCGCATGGTCACCGCCGCGCCATCGGGCAAATATCCCGTGCGCTCGAGCGAATCCGGGTTGACGATAATGTAGAGGCCGGCCTTGCGCGCGATCCGTGTCTCTTTGAGTCCCGCCGTATCAGCGGCATCCGGCCGCGCGATCACCTGGCGACCGTTGTTGCGATCGTCCACTCCTGGCGTGGAAGCAAGGTCGACGTCCGAGTAGTCCGAGACCGAGGGCAAAACCAACGGAGTGACCCCATGCACACTCGTGCGCAGGTTGAGGCCGTAGGTCGTGGTCGCGAAGACCTTGAAGTTATTCTGGGTCGTCGTGGTTTCACTCGCGCCACCATACTTGTGGTCTCGCCAGACGGCGGTAGCGCTCTTGATGTCGTTAACCACCTGCGTCGTTGAGTGCCGAAAGCGGAGCGGCCCTGTGCCACCGGGACCGGCATCCGAGCCTCCCACATTGTTGATCGTCGTGCCCTGCCGGGTCGTATCCGCATAAAACCCCTTCGACGCCGAGACTCGTTCCGTGAACTCGATGGTATTCGCAAAACCCGTCTGGGACCGCGCACTGAGTTCGCCATTACAATGCACCGGGCCGGCAATCACCATGTCCGCACCCGGCCCAAATTCCATGTCCATATTGTAGAACATCGCGAACTGAAACAGCGGGACAAAATCAACCGCGAGATCGTGGCGGCTATAGGAGGCAATCGTGCCGAGGGAACCATGCCGGGCCGTCGCCTTCGCGATGATGGGCACGGTCGCGGTATTCACCTGCAGGCCGGTATTGGGGTTGCTGGGATCGGTCGCCGGATTGATGAACAGCAGCCCCGTCGATCCCGTCAGCCCGGCGCGCACTTCCATGGCGCTGCCCGAACCGTCATAGGTGGCATCGGCGGCCTGCAATACACT
>CAMDOF010000233.1 GCA_945903465.1 Opitutus sp. GAS368 | reverse complement strand
GGTAAACGCAGTCGCACTCGAACTTGCCGCATTGAAGTTTGCATCGGCCGCAACCGACGCGGTCACCGTGTAGCTGCCTGCATTCGTTGGTGGGTTCGCGCTTGGTCCGTAGGTCGTGCCGCCTGTGCCTGCGTAGCTGAGCGTGACGGCTCCCGTGGAACCGCCCTTATTTACATCGGCGGCCAACGGTCCTTGGGCGGCGCCGTTGTAGGTGTAAACTCCAGGTGTCACCGTGATCGTCGGGGTGGTCTTGGCTGCAGGGTCAGCAAAATCGATCGCGAGATCAGCTCGCGTATAGCCCGTTACAGCCGTCGCATTTCCCCCGGTGAAAGACGTATTGCCGAAGGTCACGCTGACATTGCCGATGTCGTTGGCGTTCGCGTGCGCGCTGGCGCTGCCGGTAAAGCTCAGGGTCGCGTGGGTGGCATCGACGCGGGTGACCACGGCCGTCAGACCGGCTGGAACGTTTCCAAATGATACGCCCGGCAAAGCGGCCCCGTTGGTGCCGGTAAACGTATCGTTGGCCAACGTGATGGTCGCCGTTGTGGTAATTGAGCCGTCGTTCGCCGCGGACTCGGCGAACGAGGTGGCGCTGTAGGCCAGATTGGCCGCCGGAGTGCCCGTAGTGGTCGTCGCGCCGGTCCAACTCGGCCCGAGCATGAAATCGAAGGCAAAATACGCCACTCCTGTCGCGAGAGCTACTCCGGCTCGGACCTGAAAACTACTGATGGAGTCGTAGTAGACGCGCACTCGGTAGCCGTCGGCGTATACGCTAGAGTTACTGGTTCCTGTGGTAGCTTGGAAACGCACCGAGCCATCGGCCTGCACCGTGCGACTGAGGGTCGTGGTATTGGACAACTCATATTGCCGGAATCCCTTGAAATCCTGGAATTGGCGGTCGGATCCAGATCCGGTGGAATCGATGTCGTAGGAGTTGACGACGACGTTTTGCAGGGTGGCCCGGGTCCCTGTGCCAACCCCGGTGTAGGTCCCGTTGAGGTAAAAATCGAAGGTGAGCTGGATATAGCCCCCCGCGGAGGTGGCGTTGATATTGGGCTGCAGCGGATCAAGCAGAGTTGAGGGGTTCGTAATGCTGTCGTAGCTGCTGACGTTAGCGTTGCTGAGAGTCGTGGTGACGACCGCATCGATCGCCTGGCCGGCGATGGTGATGACATTGGTGAAGCGCACGATGTCTCCACTGGCTGTGCCGGTGCCCACAATGTTAGTCGAATTGGAGCCCGTGTTCCCTTGGCGAAATTTCAGCGCGCCCTGCGCCGTATCGAAGACCGTCGTTGCCAAAATACCCTGCCAACCTGCCGCTGCCAGATTGAGCGGCTCGGTGCCGATCACGCCCACCCGATAGTCCAACGACAATGAGCCACCTTCTGCGACGGTTCCGGTAGGCTTTGAACTGGCGGCTACATCAACTCCCAGACGTTGACCGAGGCTCGCAACGAAGGCCCGCCCTCTTTCGCCTTCGGCTACATTGCAGCCGTAGATGAATAGGGCGCTCTTGGCCGTGAGGCTCGTGTGCACCGCGGCGAGTTCAGCGGCGTAAACTCCCAGCGTGTGTCCGTCGATTTGGCCGGCACCGAGCGTAATTTTTCCGGGTGCACCGTGGGTCACGAGGTGGATTGCGCCAAGGCCCGTGCGGCCTGCGAGAGCGTCCACTATCTGGGCGAGACCGTTGCGGTGGTGATCCAAAATCACGACCTCACGACTCGGCGATGCCGCGGCGGTGATCTTTTCAAACCCTGCGATATCATCGGAGATAAATACCATCTCGTGCGGCGCCGACGGGTTCCGTTCGGATTGCTCTCCGCCTGACTCGTGCGGCCTAACTGGGACGACGGCGCCGAAATTTTCATCCAGTTGGTGGAGTCGCTGGCCGCTCGAGGAAATGTTTTCGGTGGAAAAGACTGGAGGGACGAAGGCGAAGGCGAGCGAAAGGATGATCGCGATCGACGCGGACGCCCTCTCGCCTTGGCAAACTAAGGAGGATAAAACCCGAGATAGCCCTTTGCGGACAGAACGGTGATTGAACGATGGTAAGGCGCTTTCCATGAATTCGGGCGTTGAGGACGAGGTTACGAGTAGAGCACCCAGTGTATCTAAATCGGGAGCGGAAATGGCTGAGTATTTGCACTCATATTGCCGAAAGGAAACTGGATTTCCAGGGGGATCGGATCCGGGAGGGGTTTAAGGGGAGGGTGACCGGTAGAAACTGAATCAGCCCCCTTTGGTCCCCAGCTCTCAAGTCCATCAGGCCTGCCAGCAGCGCGAAGAGTCGGTTTACGCAGATCTCGCGACGAAATTTCAATAACTCATTCGGTTTTGACGGCACGTTGGCAAATATTGGACCGTCGGTGGTAGCGATCACCATACGAGGAGACAGCCCTCCGGCTGCTCACTGTCAAGGAGTGAGTTTTCAAACTGACTCCAGAGCATCGGCCTAGACGAAGGTTTCGGCTGGGCCGGCCGGTTCGGCGCCGCCGGTCCAGAACACCGGCTCGCCATCGGCCGAATCGGGCTGGGAGCAATCGTCGTCGAACAGAGCACCCAGTGTATCTAAATCGGGAGCGGAAATGGCTGAGTATTTTCACTCATATTGCTTCTAAGAAACTCCCTTTGTTAATCGCTTGGGCGCAACGTTGACCCTGTTTCTTTCCGTCACGGCCAAAATCCGATTCTGGGGCGGCGGCAGAAAGGAAACTGGATTTCCAGGGGGATCGGATCCGGGAGGGGTTTAAGGGGAGGGTGACCGGTAGAACTGAAATGAAACTAGATTACTCCTCCTCCTAAGAAACTCCCTTTGTTAATCGCTTGGGCGCAACGTTGACCCTGATTCTTTCGGTCACGGCCAAAATCCGATTCTGGGGCGGCGGCTGAAAGGAAACTGGATTTTTCTGCGTTAAAAACCCGTCCCCCGCTTGCCTCGCCATAGTCCCGCTCTAGCGGGATATCGGCGGGCTTGCCGCGCCGAAGCCTGGCGCAGGCGGGTCATCTGTGCGACGCACATTCTCCCCCGCGGCGCGTCAACCACAGACATTAGGCTTTGACCCATTTTTCCGGCCGGGATGATTTTTTGGCCGAACGCACCGATGTCCCCGTAGCCGAGATCGTCGACGAGGATGAAAATGATGTTGGGTGGGCGACTCACAGCCGCGTGGACCGGTGCCGAGAGGACGATGAAGCCGAAGGCGATCGAGAGGAGAGGGAATGAGGGCACGGGGAGTGGCTAAAAGCGGGACGGAGCGAGGCGGGGTGGTGCGGTCATTTCTCCTCGATTCGTGATCGGGCAGTCGAGGCATCTTTGGGGACGTCGCGGCGCGGGAATTCGCCTGCCTCCGACACGCAAGCAGCGGTGAAGCGGGTTAGTGATTTTTGAAAATATTTTCTGTCGGGGGGGATTTCCGAAAAACGCGCTGGACTGATGACGCGGGGAGGCAAAGCGTGGCCGGAAAGCGAATGATTTGGGTTCGCTGTCAACCCCATGTCCACTCTCGATCAATCCCGCTGGTTTTCCGAGCAGGTTCAACCCCATGAACCGGCGTTGCGGGCTTATCTGTCGAAACGTTTTCCGGCGCTGCCGGACCACGATGATCTCGTGCAGGAAACCTATGTGCGGACCCTGCGGGCCCACGAGGGGGGGCGTGTGCCGTGTGCGCGGGCGTTTCTGTTTACGACAGCGCGCAACGCGGCGATCGATCTCTTCCGCCGGCGGCGCGGGCACGCCCATGAGGAGCTTTCCGAGTTCATCGCGTTGCCGTTGTTGGATGAAGCGCCCGGCCTCGCGGAGGCGGCGGAGCGCGAGCAGTGGCTGGAGGTTTTGCTGGAGGCGATCTTGGCGCTGCCGGAGCGTTGCCGGCAGGTGATGATGCTCCGTCACCTCGACGGCCTCGCCTACAAGGAAATCGCCGAGCGCCTAGGAATTTCTCCGGAGACGGTGAAGGTGCACATGATCAAGGGCGTGAAGGACTGCACCCGGTTTTTCCGTCAACGTGGCCTGCTGGGAGACGCCGGCCAGTCGGTCCGCATCTCATCATGAATCCGCTGCCTCCAAATTCAGCGTCGTCCGACGACACGATTGAAACCGCAGCGGCGGAGTGGCTGTGCGAACGCGACGCAGGCTTCGCTCCGGGGCGCGCGCAGGCGTTTGCCGCGTGGCGGGCGGCTGATGCGCGGCACGAGACGGCGGTCGCGGAGACCGAGCAAGCGATGGAGTTGTTGGCGGAAATGCCGCAGGTGCGCGCGCCGTTGGCGGCGCGGATTGCGGCGTTGGCGGGGCCGGTCGCGTCGGTGGTGCGTGGGAGGGGATTTCGTCCGCCAGTGTGGGCCGCAGGGCTTGCGGCCGCGCTCGCGTTGGCGGCGGGCGTGTGGTGGCTCACGCCGAGCCGCTCGGTCGAACCGCAGCGCTATGTAACGGCGGCCGCGCGTCAGCAGCAGATTGCGCTCAACGACGGCTCCGTTGTTAATCTCAACGTCAGCAGTGAAGTGAGCGTGCGGCTCACGGAGAACGAGCGCCGGGTGACGCTCGCGAGCGGCGAGGCCCATTTCGCGATCGCGCACGACACGGCGCGGCCGTTCATCGTGACGGCGGCGGGCGTCTCGGTGCGTGCCGTCGGCACGGCGTTTTCGGTGCGCTTAGGCGCGGCCGGCGTGGAAGTGCTCGTAACCGAGGGCAAGGTGGAGGTGACGCGTGATGCGGCGTCTGCGCCCTCGGGAGTAGGCGCGGCGGTTTCCGGCGTGGTCGTGCCTCCGCAGTTGGTCGCGGGCCAGCGAGCGTTGATTGCACCGGAAAGTGCCGTCGCGAATGCACTGATCGAGCGGGTGCCGGCCGAGGTATTGAGCGCGGCGGTTCGCTGGCACAGCCAGGTGATGACATTTGTCGACCTGCCCTTGCGCGAGGCCGTCATGCTGTTCAACCGCCGCAATGAAACTCAACTCGTGCTCGCCGACGAAAAACTCGGAGCCCAAAAAATCGGCGGCACGTTCGCCGCCGATCAAGTCGAAGCGTTTGTGCGCCTGTTGGAAAAAGACGGTGACGTCGTGGTGGAGCGGCGCGGGACGCGGGAGATCGCGCTGCGCCGCGCACCGTGAAGCGAGACGCGGAGAGCGCGGAGGGCGCGGCTTTCTCCCCCGTGTTTCTAAATCAAGGTGCGGCGCGGGTGTTGGAAATTTTTCTGTCCCAAATCTCTCTGTCGAGAGGGTCCGGATCAAAAGGCAGGGACGACAAAAAAATTAAGGACAGAAAAATTTACCGCACATGGGCCTCGCGGCGGCGAAGCCTCTTTTTTCCGGCGCAGTCCGGGGGAACGTACGCATTTCCTGGTTCGCAGTTCCTGGCCGGGCGCTCCGCGCCCGGACTGAAGTGCCGTGCTACGTTACGAGAAACGGGAGAGGCGGAGATCGATTCCGATCAATCATGTCGGCGACGGTTTCTGTGGTGCCCCTATCGTTCTCGTTCCTCGTTCTCGTTATCTTTCTCTCAATCAGAGGAGAACGAGGAATGATTACGAGAACGATGGATGGGCCGTGGTGCCTTTGGCTGCGGTCGACGGTGAGTGGGATCTTCCCACTAACCCATTTCATGCGGTGCTGCGTTGTGAGGGTAGTTCGGCTTCTCCTCATGTCGCATCGTCTCGTCACTCCGCCTCGTCTCGTCGCCACGGCTTTGTGCTGTGCGATGTCCGTGTCGGCGGTGGAGAGCGCGGCGGCGGTTGAGCAGAAGCGGAGCTACCACATCCCCTCGGGCGACGCCGCCACCACCTTGAACCAGTTTGCCGGAACCTACGGCCAACAGATTATTTTCATGATGGAAAAGGTGAAGGGCGAGCGGACCAATGCGGTCGCGGGCGACTACGCCGCGCACGACGCGTTGGACCGCATGCTTGCCGGCACCGGCCTGAGCGCCACGCGCGATCCGGCCACCGGCGCGTTCGTCGTCAGCCGCAAACGCACGGCCGAAAGCAAGCCGCGCACCGGGGAGGTCGGACCTGCTTCCGATCCGCAACCCAAACCCACACCGAAGACCCAACCCATGAAATCCATTCGCACTCTAGTCGCCGCCGTCGCTGGCTGGCTTGCCGTTTCGAGCCATGTCGAAGCGCAGACCACGGCAGCTCCGGCCAAAGAAGAAATCATCGTGCTCAGCCCGTTTTCGGTCGGCACCACGAAGGACTCCGGTTACCGCAAGCTCAGCTCAGTGACCACTTCGCGCATCGGCGTTTCCCTCTACGAGGCGCCGCAGGCCATCGAGATCATCTCGGGCGAGTTGCTCCGTGATCTGGGCTACAACTCGGTCCGTGAAGTCTACGACTACACGTCGAGCGTGACGGTTAACAAACAGGAGACCCGTCAGAACGGCTCGTTCAAACTGCGTGGTTTCCAACTGCCCAATTTCATCAATGGCGTGCAAGTGGCGGCAAATTCCAACGGTCCGGGCTTTGTCTCCACCGACAACGTCGACCGCGTCGAACTCGCCAAAGGCCCGGTCGGTCTTTTCTACGGCAACAGCTCGCCCAACGGCGTCTCCAACACGGTCACCAAGCGACCCGAGAACGTGAATCGCACGATCACCGACGTCAGCGTCGGTTCCTACGGTCTCCTCAAAGGTCTGGTCGACACCCAGTCGGTCGTGAGCCGCGAGTACGGGATTTCCTACCGGCTCATCGCCGCCGCCAACAACAGCCAGACCCGTCTCAATCAGGACACCGGCTACCACATGTATGCCGCCTCGCTCGTCGTTCGGCCCAACGACAAGATCGAAGTGCAGGCCGAGTTTAACTCGACGAACTACAAGCAAGCCTACTCCGCCGTCAACGCTTGGAACTTCTTGGTCAACCCCCTCTACTACCAGCAGGTGGCCAATCCTGATCAGACGATGCTAAACTTTATCAAAACCCGGTATGGCGCGGCGGACGATGCGGCGGCCCGCGTCGTGATTTCCAACCGTTGGGGCATCAACGGACCGAAGAACAACACCTACCTGAACACGAATTGGACGGCCGACTATTTCGGTGCCTACGGCAAGATTACTTATCCGTTTTCCGGCTCGAGCACGGTCTGGAGCCGCTATTCGCCTGAGGGCAATAAGTTCACTTCCGCCAGCCCCGACTCCCGGCTCGACGGCGTGAATACGCTCGCCGACGTGAGTATTCGATTCACGCCCCTCGAAAAGACCTCCGTGCAATACCACTGGGTTCGCAGCCAGGACCAAAGCGACTTCGCCCGGTCGCTTGCTTTCCCCAATCCCGGCGCGCTCGACGCCAACGGTCGCATCCCCTCGCTCAACGTGTTCGTGCAGGCCCAGCGGCTCGACGCCGTCAGCGACACGCAACAGCTCGACCTTTCGCAGGAAGTCACGGTCGGAGGCATCAGGAATCGCTTCATCGCCGGCTTGGAGTCTCGCCGCATCTGGACCAACAACGGCAGCGCGCCCACCGACAACGCGAAAGGCCCGACTCGGACCACGCCGACCGGTGGCACCACGACGGGCAACGACAGCCTCTTAAATTTCTATAATTTCACCCAGCCGTGGCTAGAGATAAAGCCGTTCATCACCGGCGCTACCACGCAGGTGAAATCCAAGCCCACCGAGTATCAGGACTGGTATCTGAGCTATCGCGGATCCGCCCTTTCCGACAAACTCAACCTCCTCGCCGGCGCGCGTAGCGTGAAGCAGAATACCACCGGCCTCATCAGCAGCGGCAAGAGCGAGCTCACCAAGTCCATCGGCGTCATCGGTCAGGTTAGCCCCGGCGTCTATGCTTTTGGCACCTACAACACGACCTTTCAGTTCGCGAGCGACTACAACGTGTATTTCGCCTCGACCGGTGCCAGCGTGCCCATCGCCGGTGAAAGCAAGCCGCTCAATAGCGAGACCGGCGACGGCTTTGAATTCGGTCTCAAGAGCGCGCTCTTCGGGGAAAAACTCTCGGGCACGATTTCGTATTTCGAAGTTAATCGTGACGGCGTCGTCGTCGCCGACATTCAGAAAAATCTCACCGATCCGCGCAACAACGACGCCACGACCAACAACGATGTCCGCTTCAACCAAAACGGCGGTCTGCAGCTCAGCAAAGGCATCGACGCCGACCTCGTCTGGACGCCCACAGCGAACTTCCAAGTCCTCGCGAACTTCACCTACCTGATCAAGGCCCGGGTGATTTCCGACCCCAGCGTCAACACGATCAACATTGGCATCAACGAGCCCAACGCGCGGAAATACGAAAAGCTCTTCCGCACCCGCCTGGCGAAGTCCCCCGAATTCTCCTCAAACGTCATCGGTAAATACACGTTTCGCAGCGGCCAGCTTAACGGCGCCTTTGTGGGCGCAGGCGTCCGTCACACCGGTCTGTATGAGGTTTCGGATAACGAGGTCTACGGTATTCAGGTGGAGGCTGAAACTCGCTTCGACGCCTTTGTGGGTTACCCCATCAAACTCGGGAAAATTCCCACCACGGTTCAGCTCAACGCACGGAATCTGACCAACAAGATCAACGACGTCACCCGCGACGACGGCCTCGTGCTGCAGGCCCGGGTGTCGATGCAGTTCTGATCAATCTCCCCGGCTCGCCAGCGGAGCCTGAGTTCGATTCTTCACCACGCCCGAGCGCAAACACGCTCGGGCGTTTTTCATTTACCCACCGGTCCGCACAGACTTCGCCTCGAAGACCAGCCGAACGGGGTCTAGTCAGCCGAACGGGGGCAGGCTTTGGGGTTTGGGGTTGAGCCGACTTGGTTCAGCTGTGCGATGTTGGCTCGTGTGCTCGATGGTTCGGCGAACCGGAAATCAGGTCTGCCATCGGCAGGTGGGGCCATCGCACGGCTGCGGCCAACGGCCCGGGTTGCGGTTCTTGTCGCTCTCCATCCCGCCCCACGAAACGATCACTCGCCATCGTTCACGGGAGCGTGTCGTCACTCCCCGGCCGGCGGGTCGTTTCGCCACGAAGATGCCCGGTATGGCTAAAAACGCCGGCCCGGCACCAATCGGTGACCGACCGTTCAACCGCAAAGGCGGGCGCGAATGAATCGCTCCGGTTCAGGCGGAACCTGTGAGGGCGGCGACGCCCTGTGCCCAGGCAGACTTCATGCGGGCCGGAGTCGCTTGCGCGTCGGGGTCGAGGTCTGAAAACTGGGCGAGGTCTGGGCTGACGCCGGCCACCGCTGCGGCGACTTCGGCCAAGATGGATTTGGCGGCCGGAGGCGTGAGCCCACAATGGCGCAGGCCGAATTTCACGAGACGTTTGGCGTCGGGCCAGCGTTTGGTGCCGTCGAGGGTCAGCGCGAGACTGTCGTTGGGCAGATACGCTGTCGTCGTGATGACGTCGAAGGTGGGGGCAAAGGTGACGAG
>CAMDOF010000232.1 GCA_945903465.1 Opitutus sp. GAS368 | reverse complement strand
AGTAACCCGGCGAGCGCGGTCTCTGCGGCGGGGCGATCGAAGAGGCCCTTGAGGTTCGTGATCGTGAGCGATGGCAGCGATCCGTGCAAATGCCTGTAGTATTCGAAGCCGATCGACTCAAGCTGGAGCCAGCGGAGACGGGGCGCAGTGGGTAACCACTCTGCGGGGACATTGCCGAAGCAGATCTCGCTCTCGCAAAAACGGCGGAGGTAATCGTCGCGGACACCTTCGGGGCCATTCTTGTCGGCGAAAAACACGCCGTTCGCCCGCAGCGCAGAATTGAGCAGGTCGATCCCCGCTGGGTCGAGGTGTGCGTAAATGAAGATGGACGTTGGCGTTGAACCAGCTGCAGCGGGCCTGACACCGGCCGGGGCCGCGGAACTACGGGTGACGGAGGCGCTATCCATGGTGGGGGAGGTTGCGCATCACGCGCGGGACCGATGGCCTCGAAGAAGCCCGGCGCATCGCGATCACCGCGGAGAGCTCTGTTCTGGTTCGCGGAGTGAAAGGGGCCTCGCTGACATTTGGCAGGGGGGGCATGGCGGACAGGGGATCACGGGGTGAGCGCGCGTGTCGATAACCCTGCACTGGCCTAGGCGTCAGGCCAGCGACGACAGCCGCGGCGCAGCAACTCGCCGCCGGGTGCACACCCCTCCAAATGTCCGGCGGGATTCTTTTCGTGGCCGGAAGGCACTTGCCGTTAACCGCAAGGGCGGGATCAAATGTCGCGCTGCTGCGCCATGCACTTGATTCCGCGAAGACCCTCCTTGATTGCCGAGACACGGGCCGTGTTACTCGAAGGAATACGCGCGGGCCGCTGGGAGCGTATGCTGCCCGGAGAGCGCCGCCTGGCGCGTGAGCTTCAAGTCAGCCGTTCCACCGTTGGTTGCGCGATGGCTGTTCTCAAGCGCGAGGGAATGCTGTCGGTGCAGCAAGGGCGGCGGGGTGAAATTCTGCCGCGGGCTCTGCAGGGAGCCGACCCGCGCGTCACAGGCGCAACCAGTGTTGCGCTGCTCGTGCCTCAACCGCTCGCGCAATTGCGTCAGTTTACCGCGCTTTGGGTGGATGAGTTGCGCCGCATCCTGCACGACGAGAAGATCGGCCTCCACATTGTCGATTCGCGGGACGCACGTTCCAAACAGCCTGACCGTTCCTTGCGAAAGTTGGTCGCAACTTCGCCCCATGCCGTGTGGCTATTGCTCCTGACTTCGCGGGTGGTGCAGACTTGGTTCCAACGTCAGGGGGTGCCGGCGATTGTCACCGGCACGTGCGGTGAGGGCATCAAGCTGCCGGCAATCGATGCCGATTATCGCGCGGCGGGCGTCCATGCGGGGCATGTCCTTCTCCGGTCGAAGCACCGGCGAATCGCCTATTTCGTTCCGCCGAGTCCAAACGAGGGCGTCCTACGGTTCCAGGCTGGGCTGCGTGCCGCCCTGTCCGCGGAGCAGCGCACGGCGGCCGATCTCGCGGTGATCATTGCGGAAAGCCGCGACGAGGTTGGTCGCGCGGTCGAACGTTGCCTCGCGGGCTTCCGTCCGACGGCGATCGTCTGCGCGAAGGCGAACACCGCGTTGTCCGTCTGGTCGCATCTGGCTTATCGCGGAGTGCGGATTCCCCGAGACGTTTCGCTGCTGTCAGCGGAATCGGAGCCATTTTTTGATCACCTCGCGCCCTCGCTGGCCCACTATGCCCTCGCCCCTGCGCACTATGCGCAGATCGTGGGCCGCGTCGTGACAAAGCAGTTGGCTGTGTCCACGCCGCTCGACTCGCAAATGCTGGAGTTGGACTTCGTCTCCGGCGGAACGATTGCGTCGCCGCCTGCGTGAGGCGGTAGGCTACCTCCTCAGCTGGCTTACTCCATAGGCCAGTTCTTTCCCGTTGCCGGTGTGCGAGGGCAATGCGCTCCCTCTGACTCGCTGTAGCGAATCTCCGTCCTTGGTTTCACCCCCGCATCTCAACGTTCGCCGCATTCAGCTTACATCGATTTGCACCATCCATCCCTCCCATGAAAAACCCCGCGGTATCTCTATGCAGGATCATGCCCGTTGCTGGTATCATAGCAGTCTTTCTCGTCGCAGAGCAGGCTTCCGCCCAGAAAGTTGAGTCCACTGCAGCGATTCGTGAGGCCGAAAAGGGCGAGTCAGCGCCAATCGTGCTCAGTCCGTTCCAGGTGGATGCTTCCCGCGATACCGGTTTTGTGGCCGCCAGCTCAGTGGCCGGTGGCCGTTTGGCCGGTGAGCTCAAAGATACGCCGGCCGCCTATTCGGTGCTCACGCGCGAGTTCATTGATGCCGTTGGTCTCACCAGCCTGACGGAGGCGAGCAAGTGGATGGTGAATACCGGAACATCGGTCCAGAACGGCACCGAGGAAATCACTTCGAATTCCCCGGTGAACATCACTTTCCGCGGAGTGGGCGCTAGCGGTCAGCAGCGGAACTTCTTCCGCTTGGCGATCAACTATGACGCTTACAACATCGAACGCTACGACATGGGCCGCGGGCCGAACGCGATCCTTTTTGGCAACGGCGGCATTGGCGGCGTGGCGACTGCCATCACGAAGGTAGCCAATGCCTCAAAAGCGGCACAGAGCCTGCAAGTGAGCTACGGATCATGGAACAATTTCCGCGGCACGGCGGACGTCAATGCACCGCTCAACGACAAGTTCGCCGTTCGCGCCAATGTCCTCTATCAGGATCGCGAGGGTTGGAAGGGAGACTGGGAAATGGAGCGCAAGAAAGCCGCGACGCTCACTGCCACTTGGAACATCACCCGAGGAACGCAGGCCCGAATTGAGGGGGAAATTGGGCGCAGCGTCCGCAACAACCCGCTCTTCGGCTTCAATGACTCTTTCACCGGCTGGGATGGGCAGACCGTGTTGGTCGGACCCACGGCGACCCTGCCATCGAATCCGAACGGCCGGGGCATTGCACTGCTCGGATCGCTCACCACCCCGTATTTTGTTTACGCGCCAGGGCTGGACAGCGGCGTGATCAACCTCGGGGGTTTTGCACGGACGTTTCCAGGCGGGGCGACGGCGGCGACGGCTATCGGTGGCCTGCCGTTTGTCGGGCCGACTCTCACCGCCAACGGTCTGCCGACGCTGCCGAAGGACGCCGTGATCGGTTTGCCTGCCTCGCGGTTCGACGTGGCGGTCAAGAACTCGAAGTTCCGCGTCCCGACCGCCGACTATTTTGGCGGCACCAATGTTCCCACCTTGCTCCAGCCGTACGACAGCTTCACCGGGTTTCTGACTCATCGGTTGGGCGACCTCTTCCTCGAGGTCGCGGGTAACTACGGCACCGAGACGCGAACCAGCAATTACATAGCCGCCAATGCGTTTTATAATACTTTTATCGACATCAATCAGACGCTGCCGTCCGGGGCCGCCAATTCCCGCTTTCTCGAGCCCTACAACGAGATGACCTACCGGCAATTCATCGTGGCTACCCAAAACCGAAATGTGCGGGGTTCGGCCGCCTACCTGCTCAAAGGCACCCGCTGGGGCGATTACAGCTTCAATTTGATGGCGGCGCTCGACGAGAGCCGCCAAGTAACCAATTACTACTGGTATGTGGTCAAGCGGGCCGCGGATCGCCGGTTGTGGTCGACGCAGGATCAACTCCGGTACCGCTACTATTGGTCCGAAACTTACCGGCCAGCGTTGCTTGAATCTGCCGTGACTTACAACGGCGTGTCCTATCCGGTCGGGAAGGTGCGAGATCTCACGGACACGAGTCTCGGCGCCCGAACCGAGACGAGCGCGAAGTATCTTCAGGCCGCCGCAAAAGCCAGATGGTTTGAAGGGCGCGTGCATCTCCTGGGTGCCCTCCGTCACGATTGGTATGGAAGCAGACTAAAGAACGGACTCGCCCAGGGCGATTTTCCGACCGACTGGAACGGTGACGACTATTTTTTCAAGCCCGCGGCCCCTGCGGATTGGCTGAAACTCACCTACACGCCGAAAGATGCTAACGGCAATGCCACGGGCCCGGCTATTCCGGCCACGGCGCGTCCGCGCGACGCCAGCCAGCGTCGCCTCATCCAGTACGCCAACGATCGTTTTCAGGACGACTACTCTCCGCCCGACGTGAGCGTGGGCAAGACGACCTTCACTGCTGGAAGCGTCGCCTACTTGCGCCCCTGGCTGAGCGGCTTCTTCAACTACGCGACCAGCTTCAACCCCAACAGCACCCGCCTGAAGGTGGACGGAGCCCCATTTGGACCGCAGACCGCCGCCGGGATCGATTACGGTCTGCGGGCCACGATCGGCACGCGCCTTTCAATCGTCCTCTCCACTTATCGCGGTGTGTTGAGCGATGAAGCGTTTGACACCACCGCCTCCCTGGGGGGGGCGATCAACCAGGTCCTCAACGCGAATGCGGTGGGCGACCTGTCTTCGGGAGGACGCAATATCCGCGGTTTGATCAATGTCCCGACCCAGTTCTTCGATGCCCGCGACCGCCGTAGCAGCGGCTATGAGCTCGAGTTGATTGCAAATCCCGCCCCGGGCCTCCGCGTCCTGCTCAACGGCGCCGTCGCGCGGATGTACGCCGTCAATCCCTACCGCTTCTTTGTCGCGTACTGGAACCAGAACGTGGCCACGATGCGCCAGATCATGACCGACGCCGGCACTCTCATCAGCCCGGGGGGGACTGCGAGCGTCAACCCGGCCGTTCCAGCTGATCAAGCGCCGGACGCGACCTCGGCGGTGAGCGGCTGGACGTTTGTGCAGACGACGCTGGCCAACGTGGTGAGCGGATCCCAGAAGGCGAGCCGACTCGTGTCACCGACCGCGAATTGCTTTGTCGATTATGAGTTGCGGGGCGGTCGGATGCGGGGGCTGCGGGTCGGTCTCGGCGCCAACTATCGTGGGCGCGAGGTGATCGGGTACCGCGGAGCGGACACAATCGTGAATCCGGCCAACCCCGCAACGGCGGTCGATGACCCCACGCTCAACGCCTATTCCACCGTCACGGCAAAACCCTATACGACCGGCACGCTGATGCTCGGCTATACCTTCCGGGCGCGACGAGCGACGCAGGTCAATCTCGGCCTGAAGGTCGATAATCTGCTGAACTATGACCGGCCGCGTTACTATAATACGACGCAGCGTCCGCGCAGCGGCGATCTGACGAATCCGTCGCGCGTGACCGTGCCAAACCAGTTTTTCTATCTTACACCACGAAACTACACTCTGAGCGTCACCCTCAGGCATTGAATTCGCATCATGCGCACCGGAGGACCTCCGCGCGAGGGTCACCAAGGAGGGAGCGACGAATCAAGTGAATGTGAAATTGACAAACGATGAAACGAACCGGCGCACTGCGCAATTTTACCGTCCTGCTGGGGATTGCATTCGCCAGCACGGCGGCAAGGGCCGCCGAACCACGAACAACCTGGACCGGCCTTGATGTGGCCGGAAACCCCAGCCGGACGGTCTTGGATTACAACCAATGACGGGCAGAGAACGCATTCCGACCAACCTCAGAGGCGGCGTCCCGGACCGCGCGCTATTTGGGCCAAACCTTTGGCCGCGCCTCCTGTTCGTCCTTGGAGCGGGTCTATTGATATATGGGATGCCTCTTGCAGCGCGGGCATCGTCGGGTGAGCAGTGGCGGCCCCTGGAACTTGCGTTCACGGCCGAGCGGCAGGCGGCCGATCCCTTCGACATTGTACGCTGCCGGTTCGTGGCCGAGTTCAGCGGCCCGAACGGCGCCCGTTTGACCGTGCCGGGGTTTTGGGATGGCGGAAAGACGTGGAAGGTCCGGTTTACTCCTACTGCGCCGGGCAGGTGGTCGTATGCCACGGTATTTGCGGACAAGGACGACCGGGGGCTGCACGCCCAACAGGGCCGTATCGACGTGGCACCGCCTACTGGGGCGACCGACATTCGCCGTCACGGAGGAATGCTCCGGGTCAGTACCAGCGGGAGGTACCTGACGTACTCCGATGGCACCCCGTTCTTTTGGTTGGGCGACACCTGGTGGGCGGTCCCGTCGTTCCGCGTGCCCTTCGAAGATTTCCGACGGCAAGTCGATCGGCGGATCGCGCAAAAGTACACGGTCTACCAGGCACACGGGCATCAGCCGATCTTCCGGGACGAGAAAGGGAATGGAATTGGTGCGTTTGAAGCCACCCGGCAGCCCAGTCCCGAGGTTTTAGCCTACTGGCGGGAGGTGGACCGCTATGTTGCCTACGGCGACGAACACGGCTTGGTGGGCGTCGTTGGGTTCGCCGCACATTCCCTTCTCGACTCGATGCCCCTGACCGAGCTTCAGCGGCTCTGGCATTACTATATAGCGCGCTTCGGCGCTTATGCCATCACGTTCCTCATCACGCAGGAATACAATGCGCGCCTGGGCTCGGCCGACGAGCGGGTGCCAAAGCTTCTCGTCTTGGGCAGATTCATCAAGGAAACGGATCCCTATCGGCGCGCAATGACAGTTCATCCTTGGACTCACGCTGGCGATCGGCGCGAAGCGTGGAGCACATCTTGGCTGGACTTCGCGATGTTTCAGGCCGGCCACTGGAGGTTTGCACCGGCGGAGTTCTACTGGGGCGTATTTCACGCCACCCCGAGAAGGCCCCTGGTCGAAGCTGAGGCCAATTACGAGGCCTTCACCAATTCACGGCTTACGATCGATGCTGCTGCCGTACGCCGCGCGGCTTACACCGCGATCCAGGGCGGTAGTTGCGGGTTCACCTACGGCGCGCAAGGCCTTTACGCGGGCGTGACCGACCGCTCCCAGCCGTATACGACGGCGCAGTGGGGGCCGGTGCTGACTTCAGAGGAGGGGCTCCAACTGCCCGGCGGCGCCCAAATGCAGCATTTGCGGGCCGCCTTCGAGTCGGTGGCGTGGTGGAAACTGGAGCCAGCGCTTGGCATAGTCGATCCCCCAGGCGATGTATTGGTGAAGGCCGATGGCATCGACTCGCTGGTGCTCTATTTTCCTCCCAACGCCATGGTAGCTCCGGGCGCGCGCTTGACCCACATGCGCGACGGCAACAGCTACACGGCCGAATGGTTCAATCCGCGGACGGGAGAACGTACAAACTTGGAACCGGGTCTCGTGGTTCAACGCGATCGCCTCCCGTTGCCGCCCCGGCCCAATGAAGAAGACTGGGTGCTGATCTTGCGGCGGAAGTCGGTGTAGGGTTACCACACGGTGTCACCATGCAGCCTGCGCCAGAGATGAACGCGGCGGTGCGCGGCGCGATTGTGTTGAATGCCGAACGTGCCCTATCTGCCGTTCTCGGCGCGTGCATGCCAAGCGGGGGGCAAATGGCGGGTGATCGGCGGGTAAATGGCGGGCAAGTGGCCGACGAAGCGCCTAACTTTGTTAGGGGTGGCGTGTCTCTTCTTATCATGATTGGGATTTTCATGCGCTGTTCAAAGTTGAGACGACTTTGAACGGGATTTGAGGCAACTTGTGGATTTTCGTCGTCGCAACTTGTGCTCACCAGTTGGTGCATGGTCGGTTGGCTCGGCGGTTGTTCGGAGTGAATCTTCGACGGCATATTCGTTGGTCGGATTCGGTGCCGTGGCCTTGCCCATGAATCTTAGGTTTCGGATTCGGCGTGGCTTCTTGCCCGCAGTCAGAGGTTTTGTTCGCGCGGTTGTTGTTGCCGTCTGCGTAGGCCCCAAAAGCCGGAGCAGACGGCGATCAATTTAAGCTTCGGCGTGGGGAGGGGGCTGCTGGGGCGCGGTGGTGGATGAACGGAATTGGTGATCAGGACTGCTGAAGTATTTGCCGAGGTCGGGCGGGGAATGCGCAGACGTTGCGACTTTTCCGACTGCTCCGGCTCTTGGGGCCTCCGCAGCCTCCAAAGCCACAACGACTGCTGCCCGCCGGCATAAAGGAATCTACGCAAGCGTCCGACTCCGTGCTCGGAGACGGACGCCTGCTTCCCGTTTGCGCCAATCATGGCGCAATTCTCGAACAGACATTTCTGAGTCACGATCAATTCAAGGCTCCACGGGAACGACCTCCGCAGCTCACTGCGCAAATGCACCAGCCCCATGTCTGCCAGCGGATCAAAATCCGCCGAAAATTTACCGTTCGACCCCATAAGCATCCGCCCTTTCCACCCGCAAAGAATCGGCTTCACGTGTCATATCCGACGCGAACGAATTAGCGAACCACACTCAACTGCGCGGCAAAAGCCGCCCCTATTTACCTATGGATCCCCTGACACGCCGCCCCGAATAGGATTTGGTCGGTCGAGGGATACCGCTGGATGCGCATTGATTCGTCACCCTTCGTCGTCGAACGGGCCGGAAGCACTGTAATCGCGATCGCGGCCGTGGGCTCGCAGCCGAATACTGCATCTGACCGCATTTCTCTGCACAGGATTCTTCCCACCAACCCCGCGAATCTTACGCCGACACCTCCAGTCGTTTGATCCGGACTTCAGTGACGTAGGCGGGGGTCTCCCGTTCGGTCGAATACTGGTCGTCCGTGCTGCTTATCCTGATGGCGGTGCAAGTGGCCTCGCGCACGCTCTCGTAGATCTCCACCAGCCGGCCTCCTTTCACCAGCACCTCGTAGTGGGAGAATGTCAGTTGCAGCAGGCGGGCGTCGGAGGCCATCTCCACCTCGAGCAGCAGGGTGTACGGGAGAGCCCGGCGCTCATACCTCGTTTCCAGCGACAGGAAGATCTGAGGCGAACGGCCTTTGGCGTAGCAGCTATTGCGGTCCACACTCATAGGCGGATTCGCACCGACTCCGCCTGCTGGACGCGGACGGACCGATGTCTTGAAGTGCTCTCTGCCGGGCCGGGATCCCGACTCAAGCGTTCGCGCACCAGGGCAAAATACCGCAGCGACAGACGCAACGGCTGCAACCATCGAGGCGTCCCGCGGGGTAGAAGTGGATCGCGCAACTGTGCGAACTCCAATGCCGACATTCGCGCTTCGCGGCGAAGGCCCGCGCCGTTGAGAAACTCCTCGCGATCGGGCACGAAGATCCGGATGCCCAAGCGCCCGCGGGTGGCCGACACGTACAAGCCTTCCTGTGACGCCGCGCCGGCGATGAAAACGTGATCAACCGTGAGGCCCTGCGCGGCGTGCGAGGTCGTGGCGTAAGCGGCCACCGCTTGACGGCCCTGCAGCGTCGAACCATCCGCGAGTACGAGCCTCCCGTCGGCATTGACCGACTGCACGTCCACCGTGGTGCCGTTGGCCAGTCGCCGGCGTTTCCCATCGGCCGCCATGGTCTGACGGATCTTCCCCTGTTTCGGATAATTAAATTAGATGATTACGAGTGAAAACTTAGCGGTTATGTGTTGTCACTAAATCATGATAAATAGCCTTGCGCCCGGCGGCGCGGGCCCCAGCGTCGGGGCATGTTCATCAAGCGCAATC
>CAMDOF010000231.1 GCA_945903465.1 Opitutus sp. GAS368 | reverse complement strand
ACCAGCAGGCACGATCTGCGGCTATATCGCGGCCTCGCGCACGCGGTTACTTTCTGTCACGGCCAAAATCCGATTTTGGGGCGGGGGCTGAAAGGAAACTGGATTTTCAGGGGGATCGGATCAGGGAGGGGTTTTAGTCGCCCGGCTCGCCTGGCCCTGGAATCGTCCGCCGCCGCCACAACTCGCGGCCAGTTTTCGCATCGTGCGCGATGACGACACACGCATCGGGCCCGCCGCGCGGCTCGCATCCACGGCCGGAAAAGATTTTGCCGTTCGCTACGATCGGCCCCGATGTATTCTGCGCTGAGTGCTGGCGATAATCCGCCGTCCGCGTTTCCCACTTCAGCTTGCCGGTGGTTCGATCCAGCGCATAGACGAAGCCGTCGTTGCTCGTATCGAGAATCGTGTCGCCGTAGATGGCGAGATTGCGATTGATCTCGGGTACCGGGAAAATCTTTCGCACGTCATCCGGCCAGGGGCGTTTGTACTGCCACAGCAGCCGTCCCTTTGCGGCGTCGATGGCCTGCGTCACGTCCGCTGGATTCGGGATGAACATGACGCCGTTGTGCACGAGCGGTGTTCTTTCCTGAATGCCCGGTTCCAGCGCGCGGCTCCAAACCATTTGCAGAGACCGTACGTTCGAGCGATTGATCTTATCGAGCGGACCGTGCCCCCAGCTATCGAGTGTTCGGCGATACATCAGCCAGTCGTCGGGGCTTGGATGCAGCAGCATCTCGTCGGTGACTTGCGCAAACAGCACCGGCGTCAGAAGGGCGGTGACAAGAGCTCGGATCACGGATACCCGGACTTCGGTCGTGACGCTCACGAGGTGAAGAGACAGCCCTCCGCGCGATCACTGTCAACAAGCGATCGCATCGTGTCAGGCCAGGATTTCCTGGACCACCCGGGCATCCTGCCCGTCGGTGAGCGAGGCGTTGAGGCCGTTGCGCGTGTAGGTGAGCCGCGTGTGGTCCAGGCCGAAACATTGCAGCAGCGTGGCGTGCCAGTCGTAGTGATGGACGACGTCCTTCACCGCGTGCTGACCCCATTCGTCCGTCTCGCCATGAACGTGGCCGCGCTTGAACCCGCCGCCGGCGACCCATTGCGAGAAACCGTAGGTGTTGTGGTCGCGCCCGCATTTGTCGCGGCCGACGTCGTTTTGCAGCACCGGCAGGCGGCCCATCTCGCCGCCCCAATGGACCACGGTGGTGTCGAGCAGGCCGCGCTGCTTGAGGTCGGTGAGAAGCGCGGCACTGGGCTGATCGACGGCGATGCAGTTCTTCGGCAGGGCACTGATGAGCGAACCGTGGTGGTCCCAGGACTGCCCGGAGTTGAGCACCTGCACAAAGCGCACGCCGCGCTCGATCAGCCGCCGCGCGATGAGGCAGCGCGTGGCGTAGTCGCGCGTCTTCGGATCGTCGATGCCGTAGAGCTTCTTGATGGAACCGGGTTCGTTGGAAATATCGAGCGCTTCCTTCGCGGCGGTCTGCATCTTCGCGGCGAGTTCGTAGCTGGCGATGCGGGCCTGAAGGTCGAGTTCACCGGGATGCGTCGCGAGATGGGATTCGTTGAAGGACTTGAGCAGTTCGAGCTGGCGCGCCTGCGGCTGGCCGGCGAGCGCCGCGGGCGGGTCCAGATTGAGGATGCGCGGCTCGGTGGGGCGGATCAGAGTGCCTTGATAGAGGGCGGGCAGCCAGCCGTTGGTGTAGTGCTCGGCATCGAAGGTCGGCAAGCCGGCCGGATGCGCGAGCACCATGTAGGCCGGCAGCTCCTGCGTTTCACTGCCGAGGCCGTAGGTCAGCCACGAGCCGAGCGCCGGGCGGCCGCGGAGAATGCGCCCGTTGTTGATCGCGTAGAGGGCCTGCGCGTGGTTGTTCACGCCGGAGTGCATCGAGCGGATGAGCGTGATGTCGTCGGCGACTTCACCGAGCTTCGGCAGCAGCTCGCTCAGCTCCATGCCGCACTCGCCCCGGGGCGTGAACGTCCACGGCGAGCCAAACACCTTGGCCGACGCCTGCGCGAGGTTGTCGTACTTGATCTCCCCGGGAAACACCTGCCCGTCGTATTTCGTGAGCATCGGCTTCGGATCGAAGAGATCCATCTGCGACGGGCCGCCCATCATGAAGAGCGAGATCATCGCCTTGGCCTTCGGCGCGAAGTGCGGCGGCTTGGGGAGCAGATCGAAGCGGAGCGGACCGTCGACGTGCGGTTTCATCGGCGCGGCGAGCAAACCGTCCCGGCGCAGCAGCCACGCGAGCGCGAGCGAGCCGAGGCCAAAGCCGTTCGCGTGGAGAAAATGGCGGCGGGAGCAGAGACGCGTGGGGTTCATTCGACGTAGAGGAAACGGTTCGAACTGAGGAAAACTTGGCAGAGACTGGCGAGGGATTCAAGCTGCGGATCGGACGGCGGCGCGTCCTTGGCCGGCTTGGTGCCGAGATAGTAGGTGCGAATCGCTTCGGTCTGCTCCGCGAGATACACGAGGCTCCGGGAGACATCTTCTTCTCTCGCCTCCTGGGAAAAAAGGATGCGCCAGGCACGCACGATCTGGCCTCGCGCGTCGCCGGCCGTCTCCTGGCGCAGGCGGGTGGCGAGCGCGCGCGCGGTATCGAGGATGAAGGTGTCGTTCATCAAGAGGAGCGACTGCGGGGCGACCGTGGTCCGATTGCGGGCCTCGCAATTGGGCTGCATCATCGGCGCATCGAAGGCATCGAGCACGGTCAGCGGCTGTTTGCGGCGGACCTTGACATAGACGGAGCGGCGGAAGTCGTCCTGGCCGAGACTGATGACTTTCACCACGTCGCGGTTGGTATTGAGTTCCTCCCGCCCGACGACGATGCGACCCGAGCGGTCACGCGCGATCTCGACCGGCACACCAAAGGCGGTGCGGTTGAGCGTACCGGCAGCGGCGAGCATCGCATCGCGCAGGGCTTCGGCGTCGAGGCGCTGCAACATGAAGCGGGCGTAGAGTTTATTTTCCGGATCGACGGTGACCGAAGGTTCGTTCCGCGAAGACTGCCGGTAGGCGGTGCTCGTGACCATGAGCCGGTGCAGAGGTTTGAGTTTCCAGCCGCCGCTCATGAACTCGCTCGCCAGCCAGTCGAGCAGCTCCGGGTGCGTGGGCGGTTCGCCAAGGGTCCCGAAATCGCCCGCGGTGCTCACAATGCCGCGGCCAAAATGGTGGAGCCAAAACCGGTTCACCAGCACGCGCGCGACCAGCGGATGTTTCCCACTTGTCAGCCAGCGCGCATAGGCGAGCCGCCGGCCAGTCGAGCCTGAGGTCAACGGCTCAGGCTTGAGCTCCGCCATTTCCGACGGGGCCAGCACGGTGAGTTCACCCGGTTCGACCCTCTGCTTCGGCTGATCGTGATCGCCGCGGTTGAAAACCCGCGATTCCGGCACCACCCCCTTCACTTCGGTCAGCGCCATGATCATGGCCTCGGCGGGCTTCGTGGCGCGCAGCTTCGCGGCTTCGGCCGTCTTGGCTGTCACCTTTTTCTGCGCGTCCTTGTCGTAGAGATCGAGCGACTTGTCGGCGAGGGCCGCGGGATATTTTCGAATCAGCGCCTTTTGCCCGGGCGTACGTTCCTTCGCGACGGTGGCGCGCGCGGCGCGATAAGGTTCACGCTCCTCCTCCGGCAGCTTCACGATTTCCTTTTGGAAGACCTCTTCGAGAAACGTCTTCGTCATCGCGCGCGCCTCCGCCTCGATCGCGCGCGCCTGCCTCTCGATTTCGTCGGCCTGGGCCCGTTCCTCCGGCGTGTAGAGCGAGTAGAGACGCTGCGCGGGGGGGCGCCATTTCTCCCAGTTGTAAGCGGGGTCGAAGATGGCGCGCAGGCGATAGTAGTCGGACTGCGGGATCGGGTCGTAACGATGGTCGTGGCACTGCGCGCAGGCGACCGTGAGGCCGAGCAGCGAAGACGACACGATCCTCATTTCCTCGGTGATGGCCTGATTGCGCGCGAGCTTCGGATCGGGGGCGCCGTCGTCCGTGCCATCCGGCCCCAGGCGGAGGAAGGCGGTGGCGACAAGCAGGTCGCGCTTGTGCGGATCCGCGATGGCCTGCGGCGCGTCGTCATGGGTCGCGCCGGCCAGCTCGTCCCCGGCGAGTTGCTCGATGATAAATTCGTTCCACGGCTTGTCGGCGTTGAAGGCGCGGATGACGTAGTCGCGGTACCGCCAGGCGTGAAGCCGCGGCGAATCGACCTCCGTGACACCGTTCGAATCCGCGTAGCCCGCGACATCGAGCCAGTGGCGCGCCCAGCGTTCGCCGTAAGCGGACGAGGCCAGCAGGCGATCGACGACCTTCTCGTAAGCGTCCGGCGCCGGATCGGCGACGAACGCCTCGACCTCCGGCGGCGTCGGCAGCAGGCCGGTGAGATCGAGCGTCACGCGCCGGATCAGGGTGCGCCGGTCGGCGTCCGGCGAGAGGTCGAGCTGCTGTCCGCGCAATTTCGCGAGGACGAAGGCATCGATCGGCGTCCGCACGCGCGGATTTTTTCCCGCCTCCGGCACGGCCGGACGCGCCACCGGCTGGAACGACCAGAACTCGCGATCCCCATCGGTGATGAACATCCCGGGCGCCAGCGACTCCGGCTCGGGTTTCATCGCCTTCGCTCCCTGCGCAATCCAGCGCTCGATCACCGCCAGCTCCTCCGGAGAGACCTTCTTTCCCTTCTTCGGCATTTCGCCTTCGCGGATCAGCAGCACCATCTCGCTTTCGTCCGGCCGGCCCGGCACCAGCACATGCCCGCCGCTCTCGAGTTTCCGATCCATGAACCGACGCAGGCGCAAGTCGACGCCACCCTTGGGTTTTTCCTCCTCGCCGTGGCAATGTGTGCAGTGAGCCTTGAGGATCGGTCGCACATCGCGCTCGAACGTCAGCTCGCGCGTCTCGGCGCCGGCGGAACGTACAGCCAGCGCGCCCGCCAGCAAGGTCAGTTGGCAGGCGCGGGGGAGCATGCGGAAAACGAAGCCACGCGCCGGGGGGCTGGGGAGGGAATCTCGTGCATCGGGGGCATCGGCAGAGAAAAGGTATCTGCCATCAGGCGAAGAGGGAATACGCTGACGGGTGCGACGTCAACCAATTGAAAGGAAACTGGATTTACTCTCATGAAACAGCTGCTTTATGAAGAGGCTACATGAGATGAAAAAGAAGAGTGGGTTTATGCGTGACGAGAGTGATCCAATCCGCGACGGCCCGAAGGGTAAAAAGGGATGCGGTAAACTCCTAACCGGGGGTCGGAACCGCTTGCGCGGACTCGCCACCAATGCCCCCGACAGCCTTCGGCACCAGACTGACAGACGGGCTTTCGAGGCACCAGTGCAACGACGATGGATAGCTTGCCTCGAGGAAAGAACCGGCTGACCTGCACGCACGATCTGCGGCCTCGCGCCCGCAGTTTCTTTCGGTCACGGCCAAAATCCGATTTTGGGGCGGGGGCTGGTAGGAAACTGGATTTTCAGGGGGATCGGATCCGGGAGGGGTTTGCTGGGCGGTGAGGGAGTTGCCGCCGCCGGCCAGCAGGATCGCCGGCCACAGCAGCGAAAGAATCCGGTGGTTCATCGTGAAGAAAAAGGATCAGGAGCGCGGTCAGAAGCTAATCGTGTTGGTCCAGACGTATTGCCGTGGTTCGCCGACGAAGGCGGCACCGACGGCGTTTTCGACCGTGTACCCCGTCGTGCCGTCGGGCCGGAGGTCGATCCGGTACTTGTTGAAGAGGTTGTTCACGTTAATCTGGGTGCGGTAGAGATGGCGGCCGATTTTTCGGCTGTAAGCGACAAAGGGGCTTACCTGCGGGCTGATGCTGACCTCCTGATAGAGCTTGCGGATGGTGCCGCCGCTACCGTTTGGTTCCGTGTACCAGTAGGTGCGTTTGTCGAGATCCCAGCGCACGGTGGCGCCGAGCGTGGCTCCGCGCAGCCAGCCCTCGCGGAAATCGTACGTATTGGTGAGGACAAATCGGTACAGCGGGTATCCGACCGTGGGTTCCCCTGCCGTCGCCAGCACGACCGCCCCCTTCAGCCCGGCTGGATCGGTGTAGACATACGGAATCTCCGAGACCGGCAGCCCGGTACGCAAGGTGCGCGCCTGAAGGTTCTGGCTGCCGGAGGGAATCTGAAAGTAGCGCAGCGCCCGGTAGACCGTGCTGTTCGCCACAATCTGTCCGTTGGAGGTCATGGTGCCGCCCTGACCGTAGGCATAGTACGGGCTCGTGCGGTCACTCATCATCGCGACGGTGAGTTGCGTGCCGGTCGCGCCCACCACGGGCGCCCGCAGTGTCGTGCTGCCGTTCACCTGGGTGATGCCCGCGGCGTCGGTCGGTACGATGAACGGCGTGCCGTCCGAGTAAGTCACGCCGCCGGTTGACTTGTTATAGTGAAACTCGTCGTTCCAGAGCAGGGGGTTCGCGGAGGTGGTGTGGATTCTCCCGTCCTGCTGGGTGAACCCGAGCCGGGCGCGCCAGTTGCGGCTCGGTGCCGCGGTCAGGATGATCTCGAGCCCGCGGGATTCCTTGTCGAGGTTCAGCCAGCCGCTGCGCGTCGCCTGGTTGAAGCCGTCGTTGAGGCCGACCGGATTGACGACATTCAGGAAGGGCGTGTAGTTGAAACTCTCATTCCGGGAGTTCGCTTTGTAGTAGGAAATCGACCCGGAGATCCGGGTGCCGGCAGGTTCAAATTTGAAACCGATTTCGCGACTGAACCCAATGGTGTCTCGCGGTGGATTGCCGTAGAAGTCCCCGGGGCGGATGGGCGACGTGAACGTGCGGCCGGTGTTGAAGTAGGCATACAGCCAGGATTTGATCCGATAGTTCAGGCCCAGGTTGTAGCTGCCGTTTTGCCGGTCAGTATCGGTCCACCCTTCCGTGCCGCTCGCCACGGTGTTCGGCACGCGCGTAAAGCTTTTGGAATAGCGGTAGCCGAAGAGCGTGGTGAACCGGTCGTCCAACCAGCGCGTGTAATTGGCGCCGTAGAGTCCCCAGTTTTTCATCAACTGGGCCCGGTTGCCGATATTGGTTCCTCCGATGGAGGCGTAGCCCGGGACCAACGAGAGGAGACCCAGCGGGTTGAGCGGCGTCTCCCAGTTCGGGTTGCGCGGATTCTGCTGGGCCAGGACGTAGTTGCGCCCGTTAACCGTGACCCGGCGGGAACCCATGCGAAAGAACGGCTCCTTCACCGGGCCTCCGCCCACCGGCCAGTACAATGTCGGCATCGTGACGCGGCCGATCGCGTCCGCGCCGCTGGAGCCGCCGAGGTCGGCCGGCCGCGGATTATTCCGATCGAAGGCCCGGAACGCGCCGTCGGCCTCGTAGTAGCGATAGTTCACGTTGCCTCCGTTGGGGCCGGGGGCGGTGTTCAAATCGTAGCCGAAGACGGTCTGGCTCCTGGCGCGGTTCCGAAACAGATCGTTCGTCACGACCGCATTGGCCCGGTAGCCAATCCGGCGGCCGGCGTTGGCGTCGTTGTCGCGATTCACGGTAAACGCGGAGCCATTGGCCCAGTCGTCGAATGGGTTGGTGGTGTTGAAGGCGCGCGGAGCGAGGAGCGCCGTGACCCCGGTGCCGCGCCAACTGACCGCCAGATCGTACATGGCGCCAATCGAGGTCGCGAGCCACTTCGTCCAGACGGAGTCGATCGACAGGGTGTAGTTTTCTCCGCTGATGTCCTCTTGCTGCGCCCAGCCGCCCCAGGAGGCGGTGTTAGCCCAGTTGAGTTTGCCATTGGCAACCGCGCCGGCCGGGTACGGCGCGCCGGTCTTCGGATTGGTCGCGCCCGCCTGATCCGTGGCGAGGAGGTAGGAGAGGGAAAAAGCGTGCCGCGGGTCGCGTGTGGCGTTGGTGAAGCTTAGGTCGTTCACGTTCGTATTTGTGATCCGGTCGTTGTCCGTCCGCCGGCCGGTGAGGCGCACCACTGTATTGAACGGCAGCTTCGCCGCGATTGTGCCGTAGAACGCCTGCAGCCTGGCGCCGAGGAAGAGCCGGCGATAGCTCAACTCCTCGTGCATGATCACAAAACGGTACGCGAAGTCTTTGACGCCGTAATTGGCATCCAGCTGCCAGCGGTGGGACCCGTATTGGTCGATCCGGGACGTCAGGCTGGCGGTGGTGAGTGGCCGGGAGTCACTCCCGAACCGGGCGAGTTTCGAGCTGGTGTTGACGAAGCCGCCGGCGCCGCTCGTGCCGAAGAGCAGCGCGTTGGCCCCCTTGACCACCTCGACGCGCTCCATGTCGAACGTATCAGTGGCATTGATATTGGTCGCGCTGGCCACGAAGCCGTTGCGCCGCGTGCTGCCCGCCATGACACCCCGGCTTCCGCGTTGGGGCACGCCATTCCGATCGCCGTACTCGCCGGCGCTGGCGGGGTTGAGGGGATCACTCTCGCCGACCCCGGCGCCGTAACCGTTGAGGAGATCCTCGACGTTGGTCGTGGCCATGTCGCGCATGAATTCCTCGGTGAAAACATCGACCGCGACCGGCGTCTTGAGCAACTGCATGTTGAGGGTGCTGATTGAGGTGGAGTTGATCGCGCCGTAGCTCGTGTCCTTGGTCGTGTTCACCTCGAAGGGGGAGAGCGTGATCGCCGAGTCCTTCGGCGGGACGGGTGCGGTCTGGGCTCCGGTAGGGGGAGCAACGACGGCGGTGAAAAGGGCCGCAAACGTTGCGGCCAGGCAGGCGGGGACGGATTTCTTCATGGTGGGTCTGGGGTTCTGGACACGGGCGGCGACTCCCCGTCGCTGGCTCCTAAGAAACTGGATTTGTTAATCGCTTGGGCGCAACGTTGACCCTGTTTCTTTCGGTCACGGCCAGAATCCGATTTTGGGGCGGGGGCTGATAGGAAACTGGATTTTCAGGGGGAGGAGATCCGAGAGGGGGCTTATGGGGTGCCTAACGGGATTAAACTTAGTCGGACCCTTGGAGTTCCCGCAACACCTAAGCTGGTATCACAAGGTTTCGCCTTCGGGGCACGTTCCTAATCCCACGAGTTCTTGCACGGGACGACGATCAGCGAGTTGCGATGGCGTCGCGTTCGCGCAACTCGTTGAAATCCTCAGCGTGCAATTCGCCTGTGCCGAATAGGTTCCTATTTGGAACGGGCGAAATTGTGAGCGTCGGACAGAGACTTTTGCTGAAAACCGGGCGGGATCGGATCTGGGCTGGTCGCTCCCTCACGATCTTGCCCTGCGTCCACAACGGGGCTTTGAACCGCCGCCGCATTTGGAGTCGCGCCCAACAACGCGAAGGGCGCTGTGGACAATGCGAGTTGAACGAAGGAACGGCGGTCGAGTGGGTTCATTGGGTCAAAGAGAATCAATAGAGCCCGAGTCGCACGCCAACGCTCTCCTCGGGCTCAGACCGTCAGCCGATCAGGGGTTACTGCCGCGGCGCGTAAAGACTC
>CAMDOF010000230.1 GCA_945903465.1 Opitutus sp. GAS368 | reverse complement strand
GACTTAGGCACCAAGGCATCCTTCTGCTGGGTGTCGTCGGCGACCACAGGCAGGATGAGTGGGGTCCCCTCGGCTACCAACTGCATGCGCTCGTCGGCTAGTTTCCATTCGAGGCGAAAATAGCCTTCGCGGCGTGCCTGGGTACGCGCCGAGATGATCGGGATGATCAGGGCGCATTCCTTCAGCTGCCGGCGGATGTTGCCATCCCAAGCATCGCCACTTTGCAGTTCACTCTGGTCCATCCAAACCTCGACTCCGGCATCGCGGAGTGCCTCGCACACAGCGAGAGCGATGCCGGTGTCTGCGGAGGTATAGCTCAGAAAGACAGCTTTCGAGTGAGACATGGGGGAAGTGTCAGGCATGTGATAAGAAAATATTAATTGATTGTTCGGAACTGGATTTGCGGGGGGGAGGGGTTTAGATGCGCTCCATTCCGAGCCCAAAGCACCCGGCCACCAGCTCATCTCAAAACAACGGTTCGTTGTTCTTCGGGTCGTTGAGCAGCGCCTCGAAGCGCGGGTCGCGGCGCAGCGGCGCGTAGAGCGGATCGTTTTTCATCACGAAGACGTTGTTCAAGACGGCGAAGGGCGGCACGTAGTCGGAGCGGAGGGAAGCCCTGGTAAATCCACGTAGATTGGTCGGGCCCAGCGCCAGCAACTCGGCACAAACTTTGAGGGCTTCGTCAATAGCGCCAGTCCGCGCCAACACGAAGACGAGACTCAACTTTCCTGAAATACCACCTCTAGAATCAACCGTTTCCCGCGCGCGGCGCAGCGCTTCCTCCTTGTTCCCGAGCAGGGCCTGAATCATGGCAAATTCCGCCACCCTCGGGGCAGCACGCGCCAGCTCGAAACTCGCTTCCATCGACTTCGCGATCCCGGCCAAGCGGGCGGAGACCGCCCCATCGTCCCCGCGGTCGACCTGCGCCGCCGCCAACCGAATCGCCCACAACCAATCGACCTCCCCGCCAGCCTTCGGCATTCGGTCCACCCTCTGCACGGCTTCGGCGATCTTCCCCTGAATCAGGGCCCAGTCCCGCCGGTACGCCAGCCACTGCGGAAAAGCCGCGGCCGCCTCTGAAAGCGACGCGAAAAAGGCATCCACCGGCTGCGTGGCCCCTCGCCAATAGAATTCCGTCAGCGCCAGTCTGAGGCGGAGTTGAAGGTCCTCCGGGTTCCGCTGGACCTCGCGACGCAGCAACTCCGTGAGTTCTTCATAACGCCGAGCCGATTGAGCTCGGTTCACCGCTGAGGCAAAATAGTCGCCATTGGCCGGGTCCTGGCGCGCTACCAGCAGGGCGTTCGACAGGCTTTGGTCACCTCCGCGTTGCACAAAAGCCAACCCAAATCGGGCGGCCGTGTAATTGGGATTTGCCTGGAGGAGCTTCTCGAACTCCTGGGCGGCGCGTTCATAGTCTCCAACTATAAACCATTGGTAATAGCCGACATTCAGCTGCGTCTCGGGCGCGTTAGGCGCGAGCCGAACCGCGGTTTCAATCGCGAGCGTTGCCCTCTGCCGTCGCTCGGGAGTCGCATCGTTGCCCGAAGGATTCCAGTGGGCGAACCAGCCGTGGCACCAGCCGAGGTCGCCCCACGCAAGGGCGAAATTCCGGTCGAGGACGACCGCGGCCTCCAGCAGCGCGATTTGGGACTTCACCATTTCATCCTGGTTTCTCGCGCTGTCGCGGATGCGCCGCGCCTTTAGATAGAGCTCGTAGGCCGCGGAATTTTCCGTGGGCCGCCGCGCAATAAGTTTCTGTTCGTCCGGAGAAATCTTCGCCTGCAGCACCCCGGCAATCTCGGTCGCGAGCGCGCTCTGGAGGGCGAAAATGTCCTTCAGTTCCCGATCGTACTTCTGCGCCCAGACGTGCTCGTCGTTCGTCGCGCGGATGAGCTGCACCGTCACGCGCACGCTGCCGCTAGCGCGCCGCACGCTGCCCTCGAGCAGGTACGTGGCGCCTAGTTCCTTTCCGATGTCGCGCATGGTTTTCTTCGTGTCGCGGTACTGCGCCACCGAAGTGCGGGAAACGACGCGCAGTTCCTGAATGAGCGCCAGGTTGGTGAGAATGTCCTCCTGTACGCCGTCCGCAAAAAATCCGCTTTCCTTGTCTTCGCTCATGTTCGTGAACGGCAGGACGGCGATGGACTTGTCGTTCGCGAGCGAGGGTAAGGTCGTCGCAACGGGCGCGGGAGCGGCGGAAACAGGAGCCACTGGCAATGCGGCTGCGACCGGCTTCGCGGTCGAAGTCGGGTCCTTGGCCGCGGGGCGCAATGCGAAATAGAGGGCCGCGGCGATTGCGATCACGGCGACTAGCCCGACCACCATGAGCGGCGCAGTTGACCTGGGCGAAGCCACCGGGGAAGCGGAGGGCGCGGCGGAAGTGCGCGGGCCAGTTGCTGGCTTCCGCGGCGCTTCGAGCAACCGCTTGATCTGCTCGACGAACTGCGGCGAAGGGAGCGCACCGGGAAGGCGCGTCCACTGGACCTTCATGAACTCCTCCGGCACGGCGGCGTTCGCCTCCAGCGTCGTATCCACGACCACGGGAACGATGAACGCCACGCCCGCCGCCATGTCGTGCGTCCGCTCCACCGCGAGCTTCCATTCGCGCCGAAAATAACCCTCGGTTCGCTCCTGCGTCTGGGCCGACACCACGGCCAGAAACAGCGCGCACTCGCGAATCTGCTTCTTGATCTTCCCATCCCACGCATCGCCGCCCCGCAGTTCGTTCTGGTCGAACCACACCTCGACCCCGTGGCTACGGAGGGCCTCCGCGATCCGCCGCGCCGCGTCCGTGTCCTCACGGGCATAACTTACGAAGACGGCTTTGGTCGCGTCGCTCATTTCAAAACAACGGTTCGTTGTTCTTCGGATCGTTGAGCAGCGCCTTGAACCGCGGGTCGCCGCGCAGCGGGAAGAAATGGGGAGAGACTCGCAGGGTGTGAATATTAACGACGGAGCTCATCCCGCCGAAACTGCCACTGTGAGTCGGGATGCGCAGAAGACGGGTGATTTCGGCGATGGCGCGGTCCTTGTCCCCGATCCAAGCGTAGACTGCGGCCAGATTCGCGGTAAAGACTGTGCCCAGAGCGGCGTCGACGCCTTCGGGCAGCAACTCGACGGCTTTTTTGGCATCGCGCAGCGCCGCTTCGTTCTGGCCGAGCAGCGCCTCCATCCGCGACAGGGCCGCCCATAGTTTGGCGTTGCTTGGCTGCACTAAGAGTTCGGCCCTGACTTCCGCAAGAGCTCCGCCCAACCGGGTGGTCGCACGGGCCATGTCACCCTGGGCGGCAAGGATCATGGCGGCGCCAGCGGCCTGCTCCGCACGTGATTCGTCCAGCCCGTCAAAGGGTTGAATTTCATCGAGCCGCTGCCACTCGGCGTAGTCGCCTTTTAGCACCGCCCAATGCTTGCGCCATCCCATGATTGGCGGCGAGGCAAGCTGTGCCGGGGACAGCCGGGCCAGCCACTCGTCACCCTGCTTGGTCGACCCCGTGGCAAGGAACTCAACCCTAGCCGAAGAGTTGCCGGCACTCCTTTGCAGTTCATACGACGGATCGGTTTCTATTACCCTCCGTGAAAGCACCCTGGCCTCGTTCCAGCGGCGCCCCGTGAGGAGAGGGTGCAAGGTGTACCCCATCATCTCCAGGTTGCGCGGATCGAGTTCGAGCGCCCTGCGCATGGTGGTCACCGACTCCAGCCATCTTCCCTGCCGCCGCTGGACCAATCCAAGCTGGACAATCGCTTCAGCATTATTGGGCTGGAGCCGGATGACTTTTTCATACAGGGCGGTGGCGCGGGGGTAATCGCGGTAGACCAAGTAGGCATATGCGCCGAGCTGACGGATGATCTCGGGATTATCGGGGGCCAGGCTTACGGCGTGGTTGATGGCGGCGTCCGCCTGCGCCAAGCGTTCGGGCGTAAGGTCGTACATCTGAATCACGTAGATGGCGTGAACAACGGCCAGTTCGCCCCAAGCTTCCGCGAAATTCGGATCGAGCGCGAGCGCCTCCTTCAGAAATTTGCTCCGTTTCTCCAGATTGGCACGGGCGGCGCCTCCGAGACCTCGGGCTTTTAGGTAAAGTTCGTAGGCCGCGAGATTCTCGGTCGGACGGCGCTCCAAGAGTTTCTTTGTCTCCGGAGAAATGGCGGCCTTCAGTGCGCTGGCGATCTCGGTGGAAAGCGCGGCTTGGATGGCGAAGATATCCTTCGGCGTCAGTTCGCGGTCGTAGCTCTTGGCCCACAGATGCTCGTCATTGGCCGCCCGGATGAGCTGGCCGGTGATGCGGACTTGATTGCCCGACCGACGGACACTGCCCTCGAGGATGTAGGCGACGCCCAGTTCGCGGGCGATCAGCGGGATCGGCTTCTTCGTGTCACGATACTGCATCACCGACGTGCGAGAGACGACGCGCAGCTCCGGGATGTTGGCGAGGTTTGTCAGAATGTCCTCGTGCATGCCGTCGGCGAAGAAGGCGCTCGCGTCCTTGTCCTCGCTCAGGTTGTCGAGCGGCAGGACGGCGATAGATTTTTCGTTCGGCACCGGCGCCAGGGAGGCTGCCACGGGCTTGGCCGTCGGGACCGCGTCCTTCACGCCGGGCCGCATCACGACGAGACCGATGAGTGCGACCACGACCACACCCAGCGCAATGCCAACCCAATGGGGCAGACCCGTGCGGGCCGCCGGGGCAACGGTCGTGGCTGGCGGCGGCGCCGGCGCGGGCGTTGGAGTCGGCGCACTGGGCCCACCCAGCAACTTTTGCACGCGAGTTACGAATCCTGTCGACGTTTCACCGCCGGGGAGCTTCGTCCACTGCACGGCGCGAAACTCAGTCGGGACTTTCCCCTCGGCATCGCGGGTCGAATCGATCACGACGGGCAACAGAAATGCCTTCTCCTCCGCCATCGTGTGCGAGCGATTTGCCGCCAGTTTCCATTCCAACCTAAAATAACCTTCCAGCCTTTCCTGCGTCGCCGCCGAGATGACGGGGATGAACAGGGCGCACGATCCAATCTGCCCCCTGATCTTCGCATCCCACGCATCGCCACCGACCAGCGCATCCTGATCAAACCACACCTCGACCCCAAAGCCTCGCAGCGCATCGGCCACACGCCGCGCCGCGTCCGTGTCCTCACGGGCGTAGCTGAGGAAGACGGCTTTGGTCGCGTCGCTCATCTCAAAACAACGGCTCGTTGCTTTTATTCCTCCCAGGAAACAGGTTATGTAAGTCGTTGATGGAAAAAGAAAGCTGTTTCTTCAAGTCGGTGCCAAAACTTCTTTTGGTGGGGAGGCTCCCATGCAGCAGGGGCGACAAGAGTGTCGCCCATCCGCCGGACCGGCGACACTCAAGAAACAGCTTCTGTAAGTCGTTGATGGAAAAAGAAAGCTGTTTCTTCAAGTCGGTGCCAAAACTTCTTTTGGTGGGGAGGCTCCCAGGCAGCAGGGGCGACAAGAGTGTCGCCCATCCGCCGGACCGGCGACACTCAAGAAACAGCTTCTGTAAGTCGTTGGTGGGTCGGGAAAGCTGTTTCTTCCCGTCGGGGCCAAAACTTGTTTTGGGGTGGAGGCTCCTCGGAAACTGGATTGGCGGGGAGGAGGGGTTTAAGGAGAGCGGCATGGTGGGAGCTGGACGAGTTAGCCTTAAATGAGTCGTTTTGAGATGGCGGCGGGGTCGGATGATGCTGGGGACTTGGGGCGCGGAACGGCTGCGGCGGAAAGGGGAATGGCGGGTGCGAATCGAGGCGCGGCTTGCCGTTTTGGGGGGGGCAATCATCGCGGGGGTGAACGATGCGTGGATGCAGGCTTCCGGATCGCTCGGAGTCAAGGAGCCAGCGTTTAAAAAAATCTCAGGCGGACTCGGAGGCGTCGGCTGGGGCGGGGTCGGCGGCACGGTCGCCGGCACGGTCGCCGGCACGGTCGCCGGAGTCGGCGTCGGGCCGGTGGCCTGGTCCTCGCGGTGGGTGGGCTTTGGACAGAGGACCGCTTCGCTCGCGGGGGGCGTCAGGCTGGGAGTCGTCGTCGGTAAACAACTAAAATATTCATGGCTTAACCTTTTGCTTTTTCTTCTTTCCTCCGGCGCCCGGTTCCGGGCCATCGTCGTCGCCCGCGCCGGCCCCCCAGAGGGGCTTGACGTTCGCGACGTTCCAGCGGTCCCACTGCGTCTGCAGTTCAAGGACCTTATCGGGCAAGGCGGCGGCGAGGTCATTGGTTTCGCCGAGGTCGGCGCGGAGATTGTAGAGTTTGGCGGTGCTCACGCCTTGGCCGCGGGCGCCGGTATTGGTGTCGGCATTGATGTCGTAGCGGACGAGCTTGAAGTCGCCGGCACGAATGGCGATCTGCTCGCCGAGCCGCCAGTAAAGTGCGGCGTGGGGAGGGCCGGCCTGTACGCCACCGAGGAAAGGGAGGAGGTTTATGCCCTCGAGTTTCCATTCCGGTTTGGCGGCGATGCCGGCGGCGGCGAGCGCGGTGGCGTGGAGATCGAGTTGGATCGCGGGTTCCTCGAACACGCCGGGCTTCACGTGACCGGGCCAAGATACGACGAATGGCACGCGGATGCCGCCTTCGAGCGTGGTGCGCTTGCTGCCACGAAGCGGAGTGTTGCGCGAGCCGTTGATCGTCACGCCCATCATCGTGGGGCCGCCATTGTCGCTGACGAAAAAGATGAGTGTGTTTTGCTCCTGACCGGTCGCGGCGAGTTTGGCGCGGACCTGGCCGATGTTGTCGTCGAGCGCGGACATCATCGCGGCGTAGGTGCGGCGACGCTCGTCGGCGATGTGCGCGAATTTTTTCAGGCGCGTAGCGGTGGCGTGCATCGGCGTGTGGACGGCGTTGAACGCGAGGTAGAGGAACCACGGTTGAGTGCGGTGGCGCTCGATGTAGGCGCAGGCTTCACGGCCGAAGGCGTCGGTGGTGTAGTCGAGTTCCTTGATGGGCTCGGTGCCGCGCAGCAGGCCGCCCGCATCGAAGTAGCTGTGCGCACCGCCGAGGAAGCCAAAGAACTCTTTGAAGCCGCGCTGCTGGGGATGCATCGCGGGCTGATTGCCGAGGTGCCATTTGCCGACGAGGCCGGTGGCGTAGCCCGTCGCCTTGAGGCGGTCCGCGAGCGTGTTTTCGGTGACGGGCAGGCCGGCGGTCGAGCCGGCGGGATTGAACTCGTGGCCAAAGCGCTGCTGATAACGCCCGGTCAGCAGCGCCGCGCGCGTGGGCGAGCAATACGGACCAGACACGTAGCCGTTCGTGAAGCGGACGCCGGAGGCCGCGAGGGCGTCGAGGTTCGGTGTGGGAATATCCTTACAGCCGTGGAAGCCCACATCGGCATAACCCATGTCGTCGCCGACGATGAGGAGGATGTTGGGCTTCGACAGTGCGGCGGCGGAGGCGGGGCCGCTGAGTAGGCCAAGTGCGGCGAGGAAGGGAAAGAAGCGGAAGCGTGGGCGGAGGTTCATTTGAGAAGGGTGGAAGGCGCGGTGCGTGGCGGATTAACTGAGCGTATCGGCAAATCGGATACTAGGTTCATTTGAGAAGGGTGGAAGGCGCGGTGCGTGGCGCGCGTCGAAGATCGGAATTAGTTGGACCGGTGAATAAAGGAGCCCGCGCTTGCGGGGGCGCGCGGCGTGCGGCGCGTCGAAGATCAGAATTAGCCACGGCGTGATCGGTTCATTTGAGAAGGGTGGAAGGCGCGGCGCGTGGGGCTGGGGTCAGATGGATTACCGCGGCGCTGCTTTCCGCGCAATGACGAGGTCGAGAGGGCGGGTTGGAGACCTCGACCTACGGTGGTGTCACGGTTTTTTCTGTTTCCGGGCTTTGCCTTTGGTGGGAGGAGCTTTTGCCTCGTCGTCATCGGCGGCGGCGGCGGCGGCGGAGAGGGGCTTTCCGTCGAGATAGAAATCGTAGTAGTTGTGCCAGGCGACGGCCATGGGGCCGGTGGCGAGGCCGGGCGGCTTGAGGCTTTGGCTCCAGGCGGTGAGCTTGGCGCGGAGGCGGGTGGCGATCTCGGGGTGTTTCGCGGCGAGGTTATATTTCTCCTCGAGGTCGGCGCCAAGGTCGTAGAGGTATTCGCGCTCGCCGCCTCGGAGGAGTTTCCAATTGCCTTCACGGATCGCGGACTGGGCGACCCAACGCCAGTAGAGCGCGTCGTGCGGTGCGGTGGTGAGCTTGCCCGTGAGGTAGGGCAGCAGGTTCACGCCGTCGAGGTCGCCGGGCTGGGTGGGGATGTTGGCGATCGCGCAAGCCGTGGCGGCGACGTCGAGGGCGATGATCGGATGAAGGTAGGTCTGGCCGGCGGGAATCGTGCCGGGCCACGCGACGACGAATGGCGTGTGCATGCCGCCCTCGGCCAACATGCCTTTCTCGCCGTTGAGCGGAGTGTTCAGGCTGCCGTCCCAGCCGGGGCCGCCGCCGGGTGCGTCGAGCTTGGTGATTTTGAGCGGCGCGCCGTTGTCACCGATGAGAAAGAGGAGGGTATTTTCGGTGAGGCCATGTTTTTTCAGCATGGCGGTGAGGAGACCGACACCGTCGTCGACGGCGGAAATCATCGCGAGGGCTTGGCGGCGGCGCTGGGGCATTTCGCCGGGGAAGCGGTCGAGGTATTTTTTCGGTGCGTCGAGCGGGACGTGGGGCGCGCGGTAGGCGACGTAGAGAAAAAACGGGTCGGTTTTGTAACGTTCGATGAGCGCGGCGGCGGCGCGACTGCAGGCGTCGACGTGATACAGCTCGGGCGGGAGATTGCCCATGGGGCGGTCCTGGCCGTCGAGGGTGATGTTAGCGGAGAAGGGCTGGCCGCCGTGCTGGCTGAAGACGTGTTTGAAACCGTGTTGGGTGATCGCGGCGGTGGGGCCGAGATGCCACTTGCCGAACTGAGCGGTAGCGTAGCCGGCTTTCTGGAGGCGCGCGGCAAAGGTGGTTTCTTTGTCAAAGCCGTCGAGGGTGCCGCCGTTGGCTTCGACGCCGAAGCGGCCTTGGAATTTTCCGACCATCAGGCCGGCGCGGGAAGGCACGCATTGCGGCGCGGTGCTGTAGCCGTGTTTCGCGAGGACGCCACTGCGGGCGAGGGCGTCGATGTGCGGAGTCTTGATGTCGGGGAGGATGCCTTGAATGCCGAGGTCGGCGTGGCCGTGGTCGTCGGTGTAAATGACGATGAGGTTGGGCTTGGCCGGAGCTGCTGCGAACGCGGACGCAGCGAGGAGGGAGCCGAAGGCGGCACGAGGGAGGAGAGAAAACAGGTTTTTCACAGGCAGGGTAGGAGGGGGTGGTGGCATAGGCGTTAAAATAAGAAGTCAGGCCGCTCTGGCGGTTGGGCGCGACTTTGCAAACCAACGAGGAATCCCGGCCGGTTTGCGCCGACGTGGAGAATTTTGCAGACGGCGAAGTTGTTCCTCACTGCGAATCATCCGCCATGC
>CAMDOF010000229.1 GCA_945903465.1 Opitutus sp. GAS368 | reverse complement strand
ACCGGAACCTGCAGCCCATCGAGCCTTCGCTGCTTCGCGTGGCTTCGCGGCCGGTCCGGGTGCCCGTGCGGGCCGCGCCTTCGCCGCAGCGGATCGAGGAGGCCCGCGCAATCTTAAGCCGGTGGGGGCAAGGGGCGCCTTTTACCGAGGTGATCCACGCCTGGCGCGACCTCGATCTGGCCGAATACGGGCGCGACGGATTCTGGAACAGCGAAGTCCAGGCCATCACGTTTGGCCGCGAGCTGGCGCTGGTGGGCTATCCCGGCGATTCGTTCGTGGAGCTGGGATTGTTCATGAAGCAGAATTCCCCGTATGCGTTTACGTTCGTGAGCGAGCAGTCGGCCAACGGCTCCCTCAGCTACATTCCCAATGAAAAGGCGTTCCCCGAGAAGGCCTACGAGGTGGAGAGCGCCCGCATCGCACCCGGCGGAGGCGAAGTCCTCGCGGTGGCCGCCAGCCGCCTCCTGACGGAATTGTTTCCCCGACCTTGAAGCGGGTGGGCCCCGTCAGCGCCGGTCGTTGGCCGCCGGGCGGAAATAGATTTTCAGCGGACCCGGGCAACGTTACCAACGCCTCCCGCGTCCGCGACCGATTTGCCCGTTCACCCTTAACCCGACTGGTTTTATCAAGACGCACAACCCCTCCCCCCCCACAAATCCGTTTCCTCGCAATAATAATAAAACCAGTCGAGCAATTCTCGTCCTAGTGATTTTCCCCCTTGGGATTTCCGCCGGATTTTCAACACCTGAGCCTGGCTAAGGGTATACTTCTACGATCGTCAGCCCGACGCTATTCATGGGTAATAACGACGAGATCTTTAAGCTCAGCGATGGTTCAGTTTGGAAAGTAAAATACGAGTACGCGTCCATGTACGCTACTCCCGTTCGGTCGTGGTATTCCCGTCCAGAGGGAAGATCTTCGTTGAAAAGAAAATGCTGAATGTCGAACAACTGTCCGGCGCAAAAATGGCGGGGACCACCAAGCGGGGGGCCAGCAGTTGCTGGAAAGTGGGAGGTTTTCGATGAAACCAACCTTGAGGGAAGTATCAGCGGCACGGTCCAACAGGGACGCGTTTTTAAGACGATATCCGGTAATTTGTACGAGGTTACCGGTCTGACATTACAACTGGTCTTGGAACTTCCGCCGAACGTTACCGTACCGCGAAACGGTGACGCCTACAAACTCTTGGTTGAGGGTTTTGATGAGCCGATAATTTACGCCAAGCTAAACGGTGGCGTCGGAGCGAAAATTTCAGGGAATTCAACCGGCAGCGTAATCGAGTCGCGCGTCGATGGTGAGTTCAAAGGATGGGAGGGTGACACAATCATCAAACGAGTGAACGGCCAGATTTGGCAGCAGAGCCGGCCGTACTATCATTACCATTACGCCTACACCCCTAAGGTTATCGTTTATTCAAGTGGCGGGATAATTAAGATGAAGGTGGACGGAGTTGATGAGGCCGTTTCAGTAGCGCTACTCAATAAGTAGATCTGCCGATGACCGTGCTCTACCCCCGCAAATCCAGCACGACGGTGTCATCTATCACACGGGATGTCTGAGGCCGAGGAGGATGATCGATTTTTCTGACTCAAGGATGCTCGGCGCATCGTCACCGGTTGAGCGTCGGGGACTCGTTCCAGCGGGCGGACAAATAGTCGGCCACCCAAGTCTGGCGGGGAAGTCGTTTCGCACCCCATACGTTTTCGGCACAGACCGACTCACGGATAATCTGATCATCGCTCTTCACGGAAATGAACATCCTGCAAAGTGTTGATGGCCGAATCGGACCAGAAAGGGTCCTTGGGGGGACGGGCCGCTTTCACTCAATCTGCCCCGCGGCTACGGCAAGCCACCCACCCGTCGAGTTTGTTGCCCGCGTGACTCGCTGTTCGATTTAACGGAACGACATAGACTCAACGGAACGACAACGTTCACCGGCGCGCTCGATGTGCTGCGCAGCTTTTGCGGCGCCAGTGCGCAGGCCCCGCGTGCCGCCATGCGCAAGCTGCTCTGGGTCGAAATGCTGCGGGTCATCGCCGCCGATCTGGTGCCCCTGCGTCCCGACCGTTGGGAACCCCGCGCGGTGCAGCGCCGACCGAAAAATATCCCTGCTCAACCGGCCTCGCCACGACTACCGCCAAATCCGTCATGCAGCTACTTCCGCCGTCCGACAAAAACTTAAGCGCCATTCCAGGCAGACCCCCCGGATTTCCCCCGCGGGAAGATTGGCGAGCGAGAGAGGCAACGCCGCGGCGGCGCGCTGCCATTGGTCTGCCCAGATCGCGACCCGGACCTCGCGGTGCGCCGCGCAATCTGCGTCCACGATTGCAAGTCGGGCGTCGGCCCGATCAGCTCGCGCATGCTTGGCCTGGAGACCCGCCTTGAAATCCGCGGAGACGAAGGCCCAGCTTTTGCCCAGTTCAGCAAATTGCTCACCGCGCTGGCGGATGTCCGTTTCCGCCATGTTCTGGAGGTAACTCACTTAGCCGCGCCAGCCCGCTGCCGAATCAACGACGCACCGCTCTCCTGCAGAATGGTACGGGCCTCCAACCATGGCGGACGGGGTTTCGTCGCCAAAAGAGGGAGACTGCTCTAGCGAAAAACCAGCAGACGCCTCCGGTGTGACGGCTTGGCTCGCACCGGATTGAGTGGATGTCATGCGCCACCCGGGCCAACGCGATTCAACCGGTTTCGGAGAGGCCGCCGGAAGGCGTCAACCCGCTGATCGCGGTGGTTTCATTTGGATCGCCCGCCCCCTCGCGACACCGGCAGCAACCAGCGGGTTGACCGCTTCGGGTCGGCTCAGCGCCTTTCGTCTTGGCGGTCGAAAAGATATCCGCTTTCGGCGGCGAACGGACCGCGCGCGGAGCGCACGGTCCACTTTTTCTGACCACTTTTCCTGACCCCATTTCTGGACCACTTTTCTGAACCGTCTTTCCGGACCGCGCACGGAGCGCGCGGTCCACCTTTCCTGAGCACTTTTCCTGACCCCATTTCTGGACCACTTTTTCTGAGTTGGGTCTCCTTTGTGAAAAAATCCTAGCGATCGGACGCCGCGCACGGAGCGCGCGGTCCACCATTCATTCGATCGCGGTCGAGCTTCATGGCCGCGTGAAGCCCCGCCATGCCTGACCCCGAATCGACGCCACCGCCGGCGGGTGCGCCCGCAACTAGCCCGTCGAGCGCGCCGTGCCCGCACGTGCGGCGTCCGCGCTATGCGGGGAAAAATCGGCGGCGCTTTGCGGACACATACACGGAGCTCAATTCCGCGCGCAACGCCGCCGACGTCGCGAAAGTGGTCGCCGCGGGCAAGACGCCGCTGGCAGTCACCGCCCCATCATGGTGACCGAGATTCTCGAGGTGCTGGCGCGCCAACCCGGCGAAGTCGCAGCGGATTGCACGCTCGGCTTCGGCGGTCACGCCGAGAATAGCTGGCGCGTCTCGCCCCGGGTGGCCGGCTCATCGCGTTGAATGTCGATTCGATTGTGCTTCCGAAAAAATCCAGTTTCTTAGAAATTATAAAAACCGTTGCTGACTCCTTGACTCCGAGCGGTCCGGAGGTCTCCCTCCGCTCATCGCCCCCCCGCGATGATTGCCCCCAAAAAAAACGGCAAGCCGCGCTTCGATTCGTACCCGAAATCCCCCTTTCCGCCCCTGCCTTTCCGCGCCCCAAGTCCCCAGCACCGTCCGCCCCCGCCGCACTCTCAAAATCGACTCATTTACGGCTAACTCAGCCAAATCCCACGATGCCCCTGCCCTTAAACCCCTTCCCTCGCTCAAATCCAGTTTCTTAGGATCCCCGCCCCAAAATCGGATTTTGCCCGTGACCGAAAGAAACCGAGCCAACCTTTCACCCCAACACTTAACGAATGCTGTTTCTTAGGAATAATAAATCAGGAGCGCCCATGTACATGGAACTCCCATTCTCATTTGTCGTCGCGGCCGTTGCCCTTGCCTGGATTGCGGCTTCCGCCCCGCTGGCCGCCGGAGAGGTCACCACGCGAAATGCCAGGTTGCCCGCCGCACCCGCCCCGCGGGTGCCGACGTCGTCCGAGATCCGCGGCGGCGGGAAGGAGGCAAAGGAAGAAACCGTCAGGATGTCGGCCTTCGAGGTCGCGGCCGATCCCGACTCGAGCTACGGCGCGCTGAACTCCAACTCGATCACGCAGTTCAATCTCGAGTTGTTCAAGCTGCCGATGACGGCTGACATTTACACCGACGCTTTCATGAAGGACATTTCCGCCACGAGCGTGGAGAGCATGATCATGGAATATAACCCGGGCAGCGGAATCGCACTGACCGCGCCCCAGGCGGTTCCGATCGTCGAATCCTACGAACGCCTGGCCGACAGTTCGGTTTCCATTCGCGGACTCTATACGCCGAATTACCAGCGCGACGGACTCATCCCGCTCAGTACGTACTCCACGTCGAGCACGACTGGTACCGGTTTCAGCAGCAATTTCGACCTGGAGCGGGTCGAGATCCTGAAAGGTCCCCAGTCGATGCTCTATGGCAGCGGTGGCGGCGGCGGCGTCATGAACATGGTGTCGAAACAGGCGCGCCTCGGGAAGCCGGCGTTTGGTTCGTTCCGTTTTGTTGTCGACCAGTATGGCCACAAGCTGGGGCAGCTCGATTATGGCGTGGGTACCGATCGGGTTGCGGCCCGCGTGGCCACCATCCGGCAGACGACCGGCGGGCGTCGCATCGACATTGGCGGCCCGCTGCAGGGTTACTATGCGCAGTTCGCGTTTCGCGTCTTTGGACAGAACGTCATCCGGGTGCTTGGGAATTGGACGCGGTATTCCACCTATATCCCGTTCAGTGCGACGCTCACCGCGGTGAACGCGGCCAACGACAGCCGCAACGGTTTTTCCCTGCAGTACCTCCTCGCCACCGATCAAATCCGGGCGAGTGCCAACGGCCGGCCCAGCGGCGCCGGCGTGATCGGCAACGGCAAGATCACCTGGGACAATGTCAATTCATACGGTGGTGAACAGCGGCAGGAATTCACCAAGGATAGTTTCACGTCCATTGCCGTGGAGACGAAGTGGAACCTCTGGCTCTCCTCGCACGCCTCCGCGGCTTACAAGGACTACATGACTCGGTATGCCGCGGCCGCCACGGGCATCATCGCCCCCACTGTCGCGAGTAATCCCCTCGGCGTTTGGGCCGCCCAGCGCGCGGGAGCTGCTGAGGATCGCCGGGGCGCGAAGACCAAGGCCGTGCGGTTTGCCCTCTACGCGGACCATCGCCTGTTCGGGCACCGCGTCCGCAGCCAGAGCGTCTTGGGCACGGATTACTCGCGGGTCACGCCGTCCTTCGAGTCCTTCGTCTACTACAAGAAGGGGACTTCGCCCCTGGCCAGCCCGAAGCTGACCATCCCTCCCGTGTATTATTCGGTGGCCGACGGGCCGGTCAAATATCCTGTGCCGTGGCGGGCGTTCGCGCAGACGGTCACGGTGAATGGCGAGGAGTATTATATGGATTCCCAGAATCCGCCCGATCCCGCGAAGATCTCGCCCACCAACCCGCTGGGGCTCGTGCCGAGTGGCGGGTCATTCTATCGTTTGAAGACCCTCTCCTGGGGAACATATGGGGCGAACAGCATGGAGTGGATGGACGGCAGGTTGACCACGCTCGCGGGCTTCCGGCTCGCAAGCTACCAGCAGTTGATGCTTTACAATGGCGTCGCCCCGCAGGCCGGCGATCCGAACACCTATCCGAGCATCTACAACGCGGAGCGCAACAAGCTCAGCATGGAGTTCGGGGCGAATTACGCAGTGCGCAAATGGCTGCGGGCGTACGTCGCGGTCTCCAGTTCGTACAACCCGACCGTCGTCCAGCGCTTCGGGCCGGTCGGCGACGTCCCGACGAGCGGCGAGGCCCTAGGTGAGGAAATCGGAGTCAAGGTCCAGAACCGCACCGGAGAAATCTCGGGATCGCTCGCCGTGTTCAACGTGAATGGAAAGAACGAGCTGCTCCAGACTTCGCTGCGCACTTATATCAACCCCACCGGCCTGAATGGCGATCAAGGGGCGCCGGCCGCCTATTTCAACGGCGACCGAAAAGTACGCGGACTGGAGGTCAACATCACGGCTGCGCCCAGCCGCAACTGGCGCGTCCGCTTCGCCGGGGCCTGGACCGACGGACGCATCGGCACGACGAAGATCTACAACCAGCTTTACAACGATCAGTTCTACCAAAACAGCCAGGGGCAGGTGACTTACAAGGACGGCACGATCGTGCACGTGAATCCCTCCACCATCAGCACGACGACGCCGGCCGTGACCCCGACTACGCCGGGCGCCGTGCCGCTGACCATCGCGATGATGAACTCCGCGGCGAACCTCTACTACGCCAATCCTGCTCCCATCACCGGCAGCATCAACACCTCCTCCAACGCGGCGCGCGTGTTGCGGGTCATCGATCCCGTGCACGGCCCCATCCTGACCGGCGTCAACGGCCTGCCGATTTCAGCGATGCAGATCAACCCCGGCTTCACGCCACCCGGCAAGATCGTGGTGGCCGAGAACGGTGACGTGACCGCGAACCATGCGGAGTATAGTTTGAACGTCACCAGCATGTATACCTTTTCGTCGGGCCTGCTGCGCCTGTTTCGCATCGGCGGGACCGCGGCGCTCGCCTGGAAGAATCGAGGCTATTACTACTACACGACCGCCGACGCCTCGCCCACCGGACCACGAGCGCTCTATTACCGGCCGGCCACGGCGAACTTCAACCTCATCGCCGGCTATTCGCTGAAATTCGGGAAATACACCCTGTCGAGCCAGCTGAACGTCAACAACCTGTTCAACCACTACAAGGTTCTCGTCTTCCCCGCCGCGGTGGGAGGCTTTTCTTCGGCGACAAGCGCGGGCTTCAGCCGCGACCCGCGCAGTTTCAATTGGGCCAATACCCTCGCATTTTAACCATGAATCGCCGCCAATTCCTGACGACCAGTGCCGCCCTGGGCGGGACAACCCTCGCGCTTCGGCCGGCGCTCGGCGCCCAGCCACCCCCGAAGGCGGCATCAACGCCACCCGCCGCACCGCTGCCGCGCCCGATCGCGCCATCGTCAAGCGGGGCCATCGACATCGGCACGCGGGCCCAGCTTTTTGTCGAGCCGTTCGTGGTGGCCGCGAGCGAACGGATTGCCTTCACCGTTCATCCCGCGCGTAAACACCCGCTGAACCCGCTCCTGAAGCCCGATCGACCTTGGGAGGGCTGGCGGATCAACATCTACGGCACGGTCCTCTTCGACGAGGAGGCACGAATGTTCAAGATGTGGTACGTCGGAAATACGAGTGAGGCATTTCCGGATTTCGCGACCCACTACGCCGTCAGCCAGGATGGCGTCAGCTGGGAGAAACCCCTGGTCGGCACGGCGATCGCGGCGGCAGGGTCTGCGCGGCACAATGCCGTGTTGGCCCACTGCCAGATTGCGAGCGTCTTCAAGGATCGTGCCGAGCCTGATCCCGCCCGCCGCTATAAAATGGTGGCGATCGATCATCGGCCCAAGCCGACGGGCGGCCCGCACGCGCTCGTTTCACCCGACGGTCTCAACTGGACCCGCATCAGCACGCAGAATCTTTTTCGTTCCAACGACGTCGCCACGGTATTCTACGACTGGGATCGCAAGCTGTATGTCGCGCTGCCCAAGTTCTCGAACCCTGTGCGCGGCGTGGTGCGGCGGTGCTTTGCCCTGACGACCAGCGCGGATTTGCTGACCTGGCCGGACCCACGGCTTTTTCTGGTGCCGGATCGACGCGACGATGCGGGTTCGCTCAGTCGGATCGAGGCCGTCCGGCCGATGCTCGACGTGCCCGATGATCCCGCCTTGATGCGGACGGAATTCTACGGTGTCGCGACCTATCAGGCGGAGAGTTGCCTCGTCGCGTTTCCCTGGGTTTTCACGATCAACGCCAACGCGAAGTATCCGCTTAATCGCAACCGCAATCACGAGGGGCCGTGTGATATTCAGATCGCGGCCACCCGCGACCTTGAAACATGGGATCGCACCTTCCGCACGCCGGTCGTGCCGCTGGGCAAGCTGGGCGAGTGGGACAGCGGGTTTCTCACCAGCGCGTCGCACGCGATTCGTTATGGCGATGAGGTCCGGCTTTACTACGGGGGCGGCAACTATACCCACGGCAATCCGATCATCTACGACGAATACGAGGGGACCGAGCGCGGCACCAAATACTCCGCCGGCATCGGCCTCGCGACCTGGCCACTCGATCGCTTCGTGTCGGCGGACGGTGGTCCCGAGGGCGGAACCCTTACCACCGTGCCGCTGCATTTTTCCGGCAACCGGCTGGAACTTAATGTCAACGCGGCCAAGGGGCGCGCGCGGGTGGAACTGCTTGATGCCGCCGGGAAGGGACTGCCCGGATTTGGCTTATCCGATCCGGTCACAGCGGATTCGCTGCGTGCCACGGTCGCGTGGAAAGGCCAGACCGCCGTTGGGGCGCTGCGCGGAAAGCCCGTCTCGCTGCGTTTCACGCTCCAAGATGCCGAACTTTTCTCCTTCGCCTTCCGCACCTGAGATCGTTGGCCGCGAACTACGGCATGACGCAGACCTCGGAACCGTTGCGTTTCTCCACTCCTAAGAAACACCCTTTGTTAATCGGTTGGGTCGCAACGCTGACCCGGTTTCTTTCCGTCACGGCCAGAATCCGATTTTGGGGCGGGGGCTGATAAGAAACAGCTTCTGCAAGTCATTAATGGGCATGGAAATATGTTTCTTACAGTCGGGGCCAAAACTTATTTCTGTGGGGAGGCTCCCAGGCAGCAGGGGCGACAAGAGTGTCGCCCATCCGACGGACCGGCGACACTCCTGTCGCCGATGGTGACCACGAAGGCGTGCTTCGCTCCCCCACCACCCACGCTCTCGCGCTCCCATGAAACAGCTTCTGCAAGTCGTTAATGAAAATTGAAATCTGTTTCTTCCCGTCGGGGCCAAAACTTGTTTTGGTGGGTGGGCTCCTCCTAAGAAACTCCCTTTGTTAATCACTCGGGCGCAACGTTGACCCTGTTTCTTTCGGTCACGACCAAAATCCGATTTTGGGGCGGGGCCTGAAAGGAAACTGGATTCCGCCGAGTCCCTGAAGACCACCTGCATCAAATATGGGGCCACTATCACTCACAGCCATGATACCTTCATAGCCATTCGCTGACTTCTGATTCAGCAATAAAAAATGCGCGGTAAAAGACGGGGACTTCTGGTCTCCACATTTTTTACCGCCCATTTTTTTTGCCGGCCCTTCCCCCGCGTTCCTGAAAAATCCCCAAAGTAGCCGGGACGCACGGCCGTTGTTCCGAAACTTATCCGTCGAGCGTTGAACTTCAGCCACGCTCGGATTTCGGGGCTTTCGCGCAGATGCGTTCGAACGGATAGGCCTGCACTCAATCGACGCATTGCCCCGCCGGGATCCGCCTGTTTGCTCTGCGGAGCTGCCCGTCGGAGGAATGTCGGAATGGGTCGGCTTGTTAATGAGAAGCTCCTGCCCATACGTGAT
>CAMDOF010000228.1 GCA_945903465.1 Opitutus sp. GAS368 | reverse complement strand
ATGCCCGGGCTGCAATCTACGTTCGCGACGCGGCTGACTCGATTCCACGGTCAGCAGGGCCCTGGGTTGCAGGGTCGGTCCAAGGCCCCGTTGGTCGAGGACGCTCCCCATCTCGCCCGGGTCTGCGATTACCTCCCTCTCCATCCCGTTCGCGCAGGAGTTGTCACCGCCGACCGGGTGGGCAAATAACGGAGCAGCCGCCTCTGGCCCTGCCTGCCAGCGAGCCCACGCGATTGGTTCCAGTCCGCCGAACGGTTGCCGTCTCTCGGACTCGAGACCCAAAGCGAGCCCTGGCGCCCATACCTCGACCCTTTGGCAAACATCGCGGCCACGCGCGACGACGATCGCACTGTGCGCGGCGCCTATTTTGGCGGTTGGGCGATTGGCCCAGCAGGCTGGCGGAGGGCGAGCGCACGCCAACCCGCCCATCTGGCGTTGTCACCGGAAATGTCCGCCACGGAGGATCGCTGATATCAAGTGCGCGCGGGGGCAACAGGCGTTGGACGCCGCGTTGAAAGAAGCCGGCAAGTCTTGGGCGGACGCGGCCAGCGCGCCAAAAGGCGTCGGAGGGAAGGTCGCCATCGCCCGGACGCGGCGAACCCCGGTGGCTGCGCTGTATCGTTAAATCGCGACGACATTGCAGAGGGGTCATCCCGCCGCCGTGCGCGGCGATCTCTCGCCGCGGACATTGCCATCAGCGGACTGACCCCATCGGATCGCCCCTAAGGGACGCTCGGGTATTGGCCGACAGCGATTAGGGAAAATGAAGCATGGAGTCGAATGGCTGATCAAAAGGGTACGACAACGATGACCGCATCGAGGTGCCTTAGTAGTGTGAACTGAAACGCGAACTGCTCCAAGCCGAAGGCCTCCACGTGGTGGACACGAATGCGCTACGTCAATCAGAGAGGCAGGCGTATCCGTATAGTGGACATCCAGCCGGCGTCATGACTCTCTGGGTGCCGCCAGCAAACAGGACTGCGCCGAATACAACTTTAGGCGCCTACCGGAATCCAGCACGAGCGCCATCACGATCACCAAAAAACCGGCGACCAAACGACGTGACTTTGTTCTCATAGGTAAATCCAAATCCCCTGCGGGTGCGCCAAGATATCCTCCGTCCTAAAGGGAGCTCAGAAGACGCTTTAACCTACCGCGTCGCGGTATTCCATCCCTCAGCTGGTGCCGCCGAAACGGGAGCTTACGTTGGCCTCTGCTGTCACCGAGGCGAGATGATGGCCGAAATCCAGTCTAGCCACGGGGCGCGCGTTCGCAGGGGCGCGGGTGTTGATTAAAGGCACCTTTCGCGTCGCGCTGACCGGGCGCAGCCCCGCCGAAAGTAGGCGGGTGTTGCTTACGCGTCGAGCGACGGCCACCCGATGATGTGTAGGTCAGAATCGTCCGGTGACACCTGCGACGAATTTCTGGGCAAAGTTTCGCCAACTGTCGCCACGCTCCTGATACAGTCTATAGCGATCGTCGAGCGGAACGGCGAAGACGTTGTCGACGTCGAAGAAAACGCTCAGGTTCCTCGAGAAGGCATAGCGCGAGCGCCAGTTCCAAGTTGTTTTCGCCACCTGATATTGGACTAATGCGGGGGTGGTGGAGTTGCTGACGAGGTACTCACCGCGGTAAGTGGCGAGAATACGCAGATCGAATCCGCGACCGCGGTAATTCAACCCGACGTTGCCACTCTTGGGCAGAAACCCGGCGAGCGAGTTCGTCGTCAGCACCGCACCGGGCGTACCATAATCGCCTTTCGTTTTCAGCGTCGTGTAGTTGAGATTAAAACCAAATCCGCGGGCCCACCCGGGGAGGAAGGCGAGTTGCTGCGCATAGCTGAATTCAAGGCCTTCAATTTTTGCGGAGCCGCCGTTGCGCTGCGTGGTGAGACCATATCCGGCGTATTGCCCGTCAAAACCGTTATTGGCGCCCTGGCCGATGATCTGGCTGCTGTCCGTGAAGATGTAATCGCGAATATCCTTTTTGAAGGCGCCGACCGAGACGTATCCCTGCGACTTGAAGTAGTACTCGGCCGTCAAGTCATAGCTGTCCGCGTTCTGCGGCTTGAGTTCGGGGTTGCTTCGCGTGACTCGCATCGTGTCGTCGTTGACGGTGTCCAGCGGAATGATCGAGCCGAACGCCGGCCGGCCCACGCCGGTAGACCAACTGAGGCGGGTGAGAAAGCCGGGGAAGGGCTCGTACTTCACATGCACGCCCGGGAAGTAATTCCGGTAGCTGCCCTTGTTCGTCGCTCGCCCGCCGAATTGGGCGTTGGCTCGGCGGCGCAGTTCGTCGTCCGTCACCACGCCGACCCATGCCGCGCGGCGCGCACGCTCCTCAGGGGAAAGGAACGTGAAGGGGCCTTCGCCTTTGACCCGCGTATCCTCCATTCTGACACCGGACAGAACCGATACTGGCCCCACCCGCACGTTTCCCATGACATAGGCGGCGGCAATCGTTTCGGTCACCTGCCGCAAGCCTTGCGCCTTGCTTTGCGTACTGGTGGTCACGTTTTCGCGCCATTGTCCGGGATTGTCGCGCTTGTGCCGGGCCACGGCGAACACGTCGGGAAATACCGGGGCGTCGCCTCGATCCTTGAGGTAGTGCTCCTCGATGTCTTTGGTTCGCGGATCTTGTTCGGTGAACTGGGCGAGGTTGAGCCGATCGTCGGCATTGCCGAGGACACCATCAAGCCCCGCGTAATCCCATGGGCGGCTCCATTCCCACAACTTGCGCCATTGCTCCTGGTAGTTCAGCCCCGTCTTCAGAAACGCCGGCGCTTTCCACGTAAAATCCTTTCGCAAATCGAATTTTCCGCCGTAAACCTTATCGTAGCCGCGGCGGTCATTTTGGGTGATCCGTAGCGCTGAGTAGTTGTTGAGGTCGCGAAAACCGGGTCCTTCCGTCTGCCGCACGACGGGGATTTCCGAATCCGCGGCACGATCGATGGTGAACCCGACGCCGCCCATGGACATGGTGAGCGAGCCATTGGGCGACGCGTTGTATTTTTCGTCGTCGTGGGATTGGTCGTAGTAAGTGGCCGCGTCGGAATAGCTCAGGCTATAGTCAATCTGCATTCCCGGAAAACGATGCCGGACACTCGGGGACAGAAGGAGCGTGCGGCCCGACTTGTCGTCGGAAGCGATTGATATGGCGCTGGTGGACAGCGTCGGATGGGCGAAGACGCGCGTGCTGCCATTCGCGTACCCGGGATGGATGTATCCTCCGCCGATGCGATTTCCGGCCGCATCGATGGTCGCCAGCACCTGCGGCGTTGCGGCGGTTGCCACTCCCACGGTCGCGAAGGTTTGAACGGGCGAGTAGTTATTCTCGTGGAAATAATTATAGGAGGTGTTGAACGAAACGATCGTGCGGTCGCTCCACCGGTAATCCAGTTTCACCCCGCTGGCGAGACGCGTGCGGGTGGCTCCGCCGAGCGTTCGGCCCAGGGAAAAGGTGTAGACGGGTCCCGGCTCATTCCTTCGTTCGAAGCTTTTATTCACGATCATGTTTACGGGCGGTTGACTGTGATAGGTTCCCGTCAGCGTGATCCCAAGATTCCGTTTCGCTCCGACCACGTCGGAATAAAGTATATTCATCGAAGGACCGAATCCCCGCACCGGCTGCTTCCACGATTCGGCATCGGGCCCGTGAACCGGTCGGGTAACAAAACCCACCGTATAATTGAAGATTCTCCCCGCCGCCCGATCGAAGGCACTCTTGCTCACGAGGTTCACGCTGCCGCCCACTGAGGCACCATGCATATCCGGGGTCGGCGCCTTGGTGACCTCGATCGTCTCGACATTTCCGAGCGACGCCTGCTCGAATTCGAACGCCCGTCCGGTGCCAGCCGATTGCGCACTCGCGATCTGTTGGCCATCCATCGTCACGGAGTTCAAGCCGGAGCTGACGCCGCGAATGCTGACCGATCGCACATCTGGACCGTTGTATTCCGCCGTCATGCCGGACATCCGCTGCAGGAGGTCGCCGACATTGCCGTCGGCCACGTTGCCGAACGTGTCGGAGGAGACGACCGCCTTCACGTTGGGCGCCTGCCGCTGCAGGACTTCAGCCTTGGCCGTTCCCTCGCGCTCACCGGCGACCGTAAACTTCTCGAGTTTGTAGATCTCCGACGTAAGTCCGATATTTCGGACAACGGGTTCGCCCACCCGCATGGCAACGGTGATTCGCTGCGGATCCAGTCCCGGATAACTGGCCACGAGCGTAAGCTCTCCGACCGGGGCGTCGCTAAATTCAAACCGACCTTCGCGATCCGTCGTGGTTACCCGGTTGGTGTTTGCCAGTGTCACCGTTGCGCCTTCGAGAAAGGAACCCGTCGCGGCGTTGCTGATCTGTCCTTTGAGCGACGCCGGGTTATTCGATTGCGCGTGCACCAATGTTGCGAAGCAAGTCGCGAGCAGAACGACTCCGAAGGCGAAGCGGCGGAGCAGGAACGAGGCGTTGTGGTTCATGGGCGTGAGATTTCCGTGGGGTTCCGACGTGATAAACGGATGGGTGGGTCGGTAAAGAGTAGCAGGAGTTGCGCCGTCAAGTTTGTTGGCGCGCACTAAATTGAGTGGCGCGAAATCACTTTGCTTGACGCACGCGAGTTGCTGCGTCGCGGGTGATTTCCCGCGCCCGACTAGCGAGGCCGTAAAGGGCGAGGGTAAAAGGAACCGACGTCGTGGTGTAGGGCAGTCGTTTGAAGCGACCGGCGAGCCGCATGGTTTCTCGTTCGACGACCTGGCCTTCTAAAACGACAACGTAGTGTCGGTCGGGCTGAAAGCTACTCGCAACGATCCTTCCGCCCGGGGTGAGGAGTGGATCAAAAGTATAACTCCCGCCGGAGAGTTGCACGAGAAGATTTGCCGCCGGGCCGTCGGCCGTGGCGCGAGCGGGGATGTTGGCATCAAGGATCTCGAGGATGTCCCGACCCGACAGTTTGACCGTTACGAGGTCCTGGTCGCCGGGCAGACTGCATTGGAGCAGGTCCATGATATCCACCGTGCCGGCCGGGATCGGGCGGTCTGCATCGGTCTTGCGATGATTATAGAGCGCAACATCCGCTCCCGTGGCTGCGCGCATCGCATCCGCGATCCAACTGCCCAAATTGCTTTCGACCCCCGTATGATCCATCGCCGTGGGCGCCATTGTTACCGGATGCTTCCGGTAACTCGGTACCTCGTGGACCGTTCGCTTGCGCATGTCCGTTGTCCAAATGTTGAGCTGCCGCGTCAGGATCACCTCGTGTCCCGTGGGTACGCGATCAAGACGAACCGTGTGTTCGCCGATCTCAATCTCGAACGTGGCATTCGCGTCGAAAATGGCGGGATCGGGCCAGAGGGAAACCGCGGCGACGTTGTCCAATTTCAGATGCGCCCGTTGCGGCGAGATGGCGCGGGCCTGCACCGTCGCAACGGTGCCGCGCTGGGCAATCGATTCCACCGTGATCCAGTAGGCTCGGGGATGCAGCAGGGTGTCGACTTCCAGGGTAAACGAGCGGGGATGAGCCACCCGGCGGTGTTGTAGCAGCCAGTCGAATACGGGCTGAAAATCGCGGGCCACGCCATAATGACCTTCGCCGGCCACTTCGGTGAGTTGCGCCTCGTACCCCAGCCGTTGCATGCGCTCGAAGCCGACGGCTACCCCAAGTTTATAGAATACCTGATCGAGTTCGCCGGCAATCCACCAGAAAGGGGTGTGCTCGGCGTTCGCCGCCACCCAGCGAATACTGCGGGCCGCGGCGATTGGCACGACGGCGGCAAACACGCCAGGGTGATGCAGCGTGAGGTCCGTGGCGCCGGTTCCGCCCATTGAGTGTCCCGTTAAATAAACTCGCTCAGGATCGACCCGGTATCGCCGTTTCACTTCCTGCAAGACGTCGAAAACAGAAATCTCCCCCAGGCCGCGATAGTTCGTGTTTCCTCGCGCGCTGGGACACGCCACCAGCACGTGGTGTTTTTCGGCCGCGAACTTGAGTCCGTGTCGGGCAGGGTAGTGCGCCTCGTCATCGAAGAAGCTATTCTCATTACCGCCCGAACCGTGGAGTGCGATGACGAGCGGACCGGGTTTGGCTGGATCGTAACCAGTCGGAACGTAGAGCCGAAAGAACTGCGACGCGCCGTCAGCGCTACTCTGAAAGGCAACGCGGAGATCTTCTCCGCCATCTGCAACGGTGCCGAATGCGCTGGAGAAAAAGGACGTGAGGAGGAAACGGATCCGAAGGGGCAAGCACCAGCCCCGCACCGCCGCGAGGCCCGACCAGGATAAAGTCACTGGTGATGCCATGACGTGTAGGGGTGCGCATTTCCCGTCCCCCTTGAATTTCTATCTCGGGCGCCCGAGCAGGGATTCCGTGCGATAACTGCTCGGGCATCTTTCATAGGCGCCATCGATCACTTCAACTTCAGCATCTTCTTCGCGTTCTCGTAGAGGATTTTTCGCTCCACCGCTTTGCTTGGCGAGAGCCGGCGGATGGCATCCAGCGTGCGCGCCGCGAAACAAATTGGCGCGCGTCCTGTGCCTTCGGGGCAGTCGCTGCCAAACATCAGCTTGTCCTGGTGGCGGTGGATAAAGCCACGGAAACGCTCTTCGTCGCGCACGATAGCGCCGTTGCCCGAGCCCGCCGAGACTTCTGCAAAACAATTGGGGTAATCCGTGAGGTAGCGATCCGTGATCCCGCCGGGTGTGATCGGCCCTTTCGGGTAATTGCCGGCTTTCGGATCGTACTGCTTGTCGATGGCCGCCCACCAAGCTTGAGCGTGGCCGATAAACTTCACGCTGGGGAATTTCTCCAGCGTGCGATGGAAGTTCTCGATGTTCCGGTTGTACGTGGCGTGCTGGAAATGCAGGAGAACAGGCACGTCGAATTCCCGCGCCACCTCGGCGATGCGCCACAGTGCCGGTGAATCGCAATCCACGCGGAACTTCTGTTCGCCGATCCCAAGCGCGCCGGCCCGCAGCTGCCGCTCGATGACGCGGGGAGCGTCCGCCTGATCCGTGATTTCGTTGGCGAAGAACACCCATTCACCCGGAAACCTTCTGGCCAATGCGACCACCGCCTCGTGCTCGCCGGATCCTCCCTTATGTTCACCCCCGCGGTCCCCGGAGGGCATGAGCACGGAGAGGGTGGCGCCGAGCGTACGCTGATGCGTGACCAGCGCGTCGTCGCTGCGACCGCTGTAGTGCACATGCTGATGCATGTCGATGACGGGCTCCGTTGGGCCCGGAGCGGCAGCCGTCGCCCTGGGCAGCGCAGCGACGCCGAGCAACCACGCGGACGAACGCAGGAAATCGCGTCGCGTCGAGGCGACCGGGGAGTGGAAAGACATAGTGATGGCGGTTCGAGCGGGCTTACGGGACCTCGCGCACGAATGCGGAATAGGCAGCGTCAGCTTGTTTCCGGGCCTCACGCAGCTGCGCGTCGGAGCGCGTCGGCGCGGTTTGCGGTGCAGTCGTTTCCCGGACGAGGAATCGGTACTTCAGCTCGAGCGGTTCACCTTTCTTCAGATCGCGTTTGAAGAAGAATCCAAAGCGACCGTACTCGCGCGTGGAAAACTCCTCGACCGGATTTTGCGGCGAGTTCAGCTGCAGCGCGCTGTACCACCGCTCATGCAGCGGGAAAAGAAATTCGCCCCATTGGAGATCCTTGCTGACGACGGAGCCGGACTGGCCCTTGGCGGTTTTGGAGTAACCTTTGCCCGCGGTTGGCGCCGTCGGCGGTGACCAGAGGTAGGAGGTATCGTCTGCGCGCGCGACGACGCCGTGTGACACCCGCAGATGAATGCCCGCATGCTGCACATCGCCGCCAAGCGAGAGATCGCGGGCGGGTCGCAGCCGGAACGCCGCGTCCACCTGAGCCGCCACGCCACGCTCGGGACGGGAAATTCTCAATGTACGAGTCTCCGTGAGGAGTAGATTCTCACCTGTGGCATCCTTGGTCCCGGCGCGCCATTCGATTCGTGCCACAATCGTGGCCGAATCCTTCGCGGCGGAATTTTGCTGGACTTCAACCACGCGCATGGTGGCCGGTTCGCCGCTCTTGCTTTTTCCGGTACTGCCAAGGCCCCACAGGCCGGATGTGCCCAGATCGGATTTGATTTGCTGCCAGCCGATGAAAATTCCGCGGTGGTGTGGTTCGATTCCCACCGCTTTGCCCTCCTTGTCCATACCCGCGTTCGTCAGCAACTGACCTGCTTCATCATAAAGCGCGAGGTAAGGGAGATGCTGGCCTTCGCCGTAGACAAAGCGCGCCACGAGTTTGCCGTCCTGCGTTACGGACACACTCTGGCCGGGCAGATCGGGATGTTTTCCCTTCGTGACTTTCCAGTCCGCGGCGAATCCAGTGAGCGCCGTCGCAAAGCAAGCGATGAGCGCGGCCTGACAAAAACGTGGGGTGACGTTCATTGTTTTGACGTTGATTTGAAAAGCATCCCCACGCTTAGTTCCGGCTCGAGGGGGGGCAACTTCAATCCCGCTCCTAAGAAAATCCTAAGAAACTACATTTGTTAAGCGTTGAGGAGCAACGTTTACCTTGTTTATTTTTGTCACGGCAAAAATCCGATTTTTGGGCCGGGGCTCATAGGAAACTGGATTTTCAGAGGGATCGGGTCAGGGAGGGGTCTAAGGGGAGGGTGATTGGTAGAAACGGAATCAGACCTCTATAGTCCCCCAACTCTCAAGCCAATCAGGCCTGCCAGCAGCGCGAAGAGCTGGTTTACGCAGATCTCGCAGCGGAATTTCAATAACTCATTCGGTTTGGACGGCGCGTTGGCAAATATCAGGGCGTCGGTGGCAGCGATCACGATGCGAGGAGGCAGTCCTCCGGCTGCTCACTGTCAAGTAGCGAGTTTTCAAACTGACTCCAGAGCATCGGCCTAGACGAAGGTTTCGGCGGGGCCGGTCGCTTCGGCGCCGTCGGTCTAGAACGCCGGCTCGCCCTCGGCCGAATCGGGCTGAAACAGGCAAAAAGTTAACATGGGGTGGTCAGGCGGGCGCCGAGGTGCTAGCTGACCACCGCTCTGATTACCCATAATCCCCAGTCCGCTCCGCCGACCGCAGCCACGGCTGCGAGCGTGACAGCCACGCCCGCAATCACCGCCATCGCAGTGCCGAGCGGCCAACCGCACCGCTTTTTTGGAACTTGTTCATTAGTCGTTTGTATTGGTGCTCGGTGATCATGGGTCTGCGAAAAGGCCAGAGCCTACCGGTCTCGCAGACCAACGACCGCAAAAATACCGACGACTAATGTCGGTTTTTAACTGTCGTCGTGTCGGGATCTAATTGTCGCTGGGGGGCGCAACAAGCCGACGTCGTGCATTGTTGCGATGAGGCCGGTCCGTTTGGCTTTGTGCCCCACCGCCGTCTGATGGGCTTGGGCGTCAAGGGCCTCGTCGTGCGGCCGCGCAATTGGGACGAATATGGCAAAAAAGTGAAGACCGACCGGCGCGACGCGCTGGCCCTGGTCTCGTGCCTGGACCGGTATGTCGCCGGGAACACCGAGGCGTTGACGAGCATCCGCGTGCCGACGGAAAACGAGGAGCGCGCCCGAAGCGTCAGCCGCCAACGCGA
>CAMDOF010000227.1 GCA_945903465.1 Opitutus sp. GAS368 | reverse complement strand
GGGGACTGTGCGGACCACTTTCGCCGACATCCTCGGCGTTTTTGCGCGCGGTGACATTCATCGGAGCACTCACAGAGACGAGGTCCGCGCGGGAGTGGAGCGTGCGGAGCGTGGGTAACCTAGTCGGCGAACTCCCAGCCGTAGGGAGTGAGATCCTCTGCGCGGGTCGCGATCTCGTGCTGGGATTTTGGCCGATTATTCATTTTTATCCTCCAGGTATTTCTCGAGCAGCTCGAGGGTATCGGCGTGCACGTTTACGGCTGGAAAGAAACGCTCGCGCCGACCGGTGATGCGCCGACCAGTGAGGGGCTGGCGGAGGGAGGCGAGCACGGGGGCGCGCGTGCGGCGATACGGTCGGAGACCGGATGGGATCGACCGGCTGGCGGAGGGGAGGCGAGCACGCGGGCGCGTGTGTGCTCGTTCCTCAAAACGTGCCTTTCACGCCAAACGCCCACTGCACGCCATACGAGTTCGTCGAGCTGATTTTCGCGAAGCCGGGCGTCTCGGAACCGTACCGCAGGAGGTTGTAGTGCACGTTGCCGATGTTGCGGCCATTCGCGAATAACTGAATGCGGCGGTTGAATTGGTACGTGAGATTCACATCCATCGTCGTCCTTTTTTCCTGATAGAGAAATGCGTCCGGGCCTTGGGCGAGCGATGAGCCCTGCCGTTGTTCGCCGCGGGCATTCCACTTCAGCATAAACGTCACGGGGTTTCGCGTGATGGTGACGCCCCAGCTCCCGCTCTCAGGTATGAAGCGCGTAAAGGCGGCGTTGCGACTACCGTAAAGTTTGAGCTTGGTGGCATTCGCGAAGACCGAAAAGTAGCGGGCCCAGCCACCGAGGGGAGCGAGCGACTGGCGGATATTGAATTCGACGCCATCGACGCGCGCATCCCCGCCGTTGACCGTGGTACGCAGTTCCCAGCCCGCGTACCGCGGATCCAGATCCAATAAATCCAGATCGGCCGCCGTCGCCAATCTCACGATGTCGTCGTGGAAGTTTGTAATGTTTTTCCGGTAGGCGCCAAAGCTGAACACGCCGCCGCTATCGGTGTAATACTCCGTGGAAAGATCGAAGTTATCCGCGTACCACGGCTTCAGCTCTGGATTGCTGACGGTGATCGTGCCGCGCAAAATGGTCGGATCGGCATTTTCGGAAACGTCGCTCTCGCTGATCGTCGTATTCGGAATGACATTGATGTAATCGGGTTTGCCGTAGGTCTTGGCGTAGGCGGCGCGGACGAGAAGATTCGGGGTGACGTTGTAGGTGAGGTGGAGACTGGGATAGTAGCCGTCGAAGCTGCCATTGAAGACGCGGCCGAATTCAAGGCGGGTGAGTCGCAGTTCTTCCATCGAGCCGACGGCACCGGCTTCGGGCCGCCGAATGCGCGCGCCGGCGGCTGTCCGCGTGTAGCTGCCGTTGGCGTTGCGGGCAAAGGCGTTGCCCGGCTCAAAAAGGGGCCCGGCGGCCTTGTCGTGAATTTTCTCAAAGCGGACGCCCGTCAGCACCAGCAGCTTGTTGTTAAAAAATCGGGCTTCGCCCTGCAGGTAGGCCGCCGTGGTGATCTCTTTGAAATTCTCCGAGCCGACGATGCGGCTTTGTTCCTCTGCGACCTGTTGGGCGAGCGTTTGCGTGAACAGGCTCGGGTTCTTCCCCCACGCTTCCACCATCCGGTTCAGCGAAGGAAAGGGGATGTAGTCGAAATCGAAATAATTCTGCCGCCCTTGATAAACCTGCATCGCGAAGGGCGCCAGCGTCGGATCGGCTGGATTGGCTGGGTTGTAAGTGAAAACTCGGCTCTTCCGGCGATGCTCGCGATCTTGCGACTTGAACAATCCGCCCGCCTGCACGGAGGTCGGAATCTCGAAAAGCTTCAAGCTGCGCTTCGCGCTCAACTCGGCGCCTTCCGTATCGTCTCGGTGATTGCGAATGGCGCCGTCTGTCGCGTTATTCAACCGGAAGTTGCGGAGGTCGAGCAGATCGAGCACGCGATTGTTGGCGTCAAACGCCGTGATCCGGCGCGGCCCTTCCGCCCGGATGTCATCGAAATCCACCCGAACGCCGGTGGGATTGAGCAAGGCGGTGCCCACGGTGTTGAAGTGGCCCTTGCTGACGTGCCGCATCCAGGTCTTCGAGGTCGAGAGGTTGCCCCCCGCTTCGATGACCCAGCCAGCCGTGCGGTAGACGTAGCGTACGTTGGTGCCGAGGGTACGGGCGTCGATGTGCAGGAGGTTAGCCGCAAAACTGGCGGTGCCGCGACCGGTGGCGGAGTGGGCAAACGTGCCGCCGGAGGTTAATGACACGCCCGGCGTCGTCGTCGGCGTCGCATTGTTCCCGACGCTGGTGGCCCGGTTGACGTTGCCGTTGGTATCGATGTAATAAGTGGCCTGAAAACCGACGGTGAGCACGGAGTTGGGGGTGGCGCGCCAGTCGGCCTTTAAGCCGGCGGAATTGCGCTCATACCACTTGGGGGCGTCGATGATGTTGTGGGTTTGCAGATACGGCTTGGCCGGGGTGGCGCCGGTGCCAGCCGCGCTGGTATTCCACGTCATCTGCGAGATGTTCTGCTCGTTCCACGCCTTCGAATTGAGTGCGGTCAAAACGAGGCCGAAGTCTTTGGAAATCGGTAGCGTGTAATCTAAATCGAAGCCTGGATTCACCCGCCGCTCCCGGGTGTCATAGGGGAAGGGTTGCTTCGAGAGCATCATACCGTCGCTGCTGGCGGACATGAACACGCGGTAGTTCAGTTGCGCCTTGCTGCGCTCGAAGGCGCTTTTGCTGATCATGTTTACCGAGCCGGAAATACCGCTGGCGGGATTGGCGGGAGTCGGCACTTTGGTCACCTCGATGCGCGAAATGTTGTTGATCGAGACCTGCATGAAATCGAACTGCCGCGACGCGGCGTTGCGCGAGGCGTTGGCGAGGGAGGCGCCGTCGGTCGTCACATTCGTCATGCTGGGATCAAAGCCGCGCACGGAAACGCCGAGCGGCATCACGTCGGAATAGTCGATGGTGATGCCGGGCAGAAAGCGCATGAACTCCGCCACATTTCCCTCAATGACGTCGCCAAATGCGTCGGTCGCGACGACGTTTTTCATATTCGCCGCAAACCGCTGCTCGTTCGTGGCGAGGGATTCGCCTTCGGTAAATTTCGAGGTGGAGAGCACGAAAGCGTCGAGTTTCACCACGCTGGTTTTGTCGCCGTAGGTCGCGCGGTTCGAGAGGTTGATGTCGCGTTCCGTGGTCTGGCCCGGGGTGATCGTGAGGGTGATTTTTTGCGGATCCAAGCCGGAGTAGAACGCTTCCACGGTCACGAGACCGCCCGGGATATCGGCCAGCAGGAAGGAGCCGAAGTCGTCGGTAAAGGTCGTCAGGGTCGTCCCCGGGATGGTGATGCGGGCCTTGTTGAGATACTTGCCGGTGATTTCGTTTTGCACGCGCCCCGCGATCGCGCCGGTGGCCGCGGCGCTGCGCGGGGCGCTTACGCCAACCGCGGGCGCTTGGGCCGAGGCGGGGTGCCCGCCAGAGAGCAGGGCCCCGGCGGCGGTGAGCAGTAACCGAGTGAGCATGGGCAAGCCGAGGAGCTGACGGAGGGTCTTCATGAGCATATTTTTTGTGGGAGCGATTACGGAACTGCCGAGGGTTGTTGGAGGAAACCAAAAGGGCGGCACGGCGCAACCGCTATTCCCGATGGCCAAGTTCGGGGCGACAAGGCGGCCGGCTTGGCCCCTGGGTTTCCGCGCCGCGTCTAGCCGGCGATCGATTCTGGCGGGGAGGGGTCGCGTGGGTCGCGCTGCTCCCACGAACCCGCTTTTGTAAATCGGTGGTCGCGGGAGCAAGCGGCTGGTCGCGCGAGCAAGCGGCTGGTCGCGCGAGCAAGTGGCTGGCCGCGCGAGCAAGCGGCTGGTCGCGCGAGAAGCCGGCTGTTCCCAGTCGGCGCCAAAACGTGTTTTGGCATGGGGAATTTCCCCATTAACCACGTTCGTGTGCCGATGGTGGCCGTGGCCGTTTGCCGGTTTTTCGGTTCAGCGGAAAAACTTATTTTTTGGTCGAGGCCACGGGTGGGGCCCCCGGCGGTTTTTTTAAAAGCGCGGAGGATTTTTTTGAAGCGGCTGGCCTGCTGGGCCCGGAGATGTTCGCCGCGCGAGCCAGGGGGCGGAACCGGCGCGGCGGCGTTGGCGATCGCGCTCGACCTCGCGCTGGCCAACCTGAAAATTAATTGAGCGCGCCGGTGGCGGTTGGTCGTTGCTCCCCTTGGGGTGACGCCCTCTTCTCGGGCGCGACTCAACCGTATTCCCATGAAATTCCTGCTCGGCTTTTTTTTCTCTTCCCTCGGGCTGTTGGCGGCGGTGCCCGCGGGTCCCCTCGACACACCGGCGGCGTGGACGTTCGCCGATCCCGCCGCCTGGACTTGGAGTAAGGAAGAAGGGCAGGCGGTGCTCACGCTCAAACAGCAGCAGGCGTACAAGCCCAAGTTCCGGAGCCCGTTCAACCTCGCGTGGCTCAAAACCGCGGATTGGAAATCCTTCACGCTGACCGTTGAAGGCCAGCTCACCAAATTCGATCAGGGTAACAACGATCTTTGCATCGCCTTCGCGCGCGAGGATGACACGCGCTTCTACTACGCCCATCTCGGCGAAACGGCCGATGGTAATCATCATCAGATTCACTTGGTCGACCACGCTGACCGCCGCCCGATCACCGCCACGCGTACGGCCGGCACGCCATGGCAGCCCGGCCAGTGGCATCGACTCAAGGTCGTGCATGATGCGGTCTCGGGGATGATTACAGTCTTCTTCGACGATATGACCAAGCCGGTCCTGACTGCGGAAAACAAAACCTTGAGCCATGGTTGGATCGGGCTCGGCTCCTTTGATGATCTCGGCAAGTTTCGGAATCTGCAGATTCAAGGACAAAAGAACTAATTCCTCCCGCGATTTTCTGGGGGGAGGCCCGCCGTATTTGCGGCGGGGAGGCCCGCGCGATCGGCCTTGGGGTCTGCGTGTCCGCGGTCAGCGGTGCGCGCGGGCGGTCAGCGGTGCGCGCGCGGCGGTCAGCGGTGCGCGCGCGGGCGCTCAGCGGTGCGCGCGGGCGCTCAGCGGTGCGCGCGGGCGAGCGCGGGCCGGGTAGTGCGCGCGGGGCGAGGGAACCTTGGGCGGTAGGGGAAGGGAAGTGAGCGGGCGGACCAAGGCTGGGGGGCGCCCTCGGTGGAGACGCTCAGATCAATTTACGAATCCGGCCAAGTTGGAGCCGAAGATTTCCTAAGGGTACTCGGTATAAATTACCAAGAGCCCGGCCGAGGAGCTGATGGCGTCGCCGGCTGGGCGATTTTTCGGGGAAAGCCCCGTGGCGTTCGGCCGCTGCCGTGTCCATTTTTTATGGATACACAAAGCCGGCCGCCCTCGAACGAGGTTTTTCTCGTCGCCGTCGTCGGCATGCTGGCAAGACGGGTAAACTGGGCTGGTGGCGCCGGGGCTAAATCGCTTGCCTCGGGTTTGCGGTGTTCGTTACTACGAGCGCATGTTGGTTCCCTCATTCACGCTCCGGCGGCGCGACGGCGCATGTGCTCGCCGTGCTGGTTGCCGTCCTTTTCTTCCGGCCCATGGGCGGGCGGCGGCTGAAAATGCCGGACGAGTGTTCTCCAATGATTTATCCGGGGCAATTTCAGCGTGAAGCGAGCCCCTGAGCTGGAGAGGGATTGCCCACCCGCGGTGGCGCGGTTGGACGTTTTTTTCGACCGGTCCGTACGGCGCTGGCCCGGGCTCGTCGCGGTGGAAATTCCCCCGGGCAGGGATCGGCCGGAGCGTAAGATTGTCACCTACGCCGAGCTCGACCGGCAGGCGAGCCGCGTCACCCGTGCGCTCGTGCCCTTGGTGGCGGGCGAAGGGGTGGTCGCTTTATTGCTGACGCGGGATTCGGAGTGGTTGTACGCGGCGCAGCTGGGAGTTTTGCGGGCTGGGGCGGCCTACACGTGCATCGATCCAGCGTTTCCAGATGAGACGATCGGTGAAATTTTTGCCGACTCCGGGGCGGTGGCCGTTCTCGTCGATGCGGCTGGCCTTGCCCGGCTCGAGCGGATCCCGGCGATTAAGGCGCGTCGTCTGGCGGTGGCTGACTTGGGTGATGACTTGGTCCAGGAGCCCGCGGCGAATCGGGCAGGCGTGGCCATCGAGCCGGCGAGCCTTGCCTACGTCATTTACACTTCGGGGACGACGGGGCGGCCCAAGGGCGTGATGATCGAGCACCGCAGCATTGCTAATCTCGTGGCCTCGGACCTGGCCGAATTTCGCCTCGGCCCCGGTGATCGTGTGGCGCAAAACTCGTCGGCGTCCTACGATTCTTCCGTGGAGGAGATCTGGTTGGCGTTGGCGGCGGGGGCGACCTTGGTCGTGCTCGACGATGCCACCGTGCGCCTCGGGCCCGACCTGGCGCCTTGGCTCCAGCGCGAGCGGATCACGGCGTTCTGTCCGCCGCCGACGCTGCTCCGCGCGATGGGGTGCGCGGATCCGCTCGCCGCGTTGCCTCTTCTCAAGCTGGTCTACGTCGGTGGCGAGGCGCTGGCCGCGGATGTGGCGGCGCGTTGGGCCCCCGGTCGCCGCTTGGAGAATAGTTACGGCCCAACCGAGTGCACCGTCACCTCGATGCGGATAACAATTAGCGGCGGCGATGATTTGCCGATTGGTCGGCCGGTGCCAGGCACGACGGCGTGGGTGTTGAACGACGCCCTGGAGGAAGTGCCGGACGGTGAGGCTGGTGAACTGTGTCATGGCGGCATCGGTCTCGCGCGAGGCTACCACCAGCGGCCTGAGCTGACCGCGGCGAAGTTTCCGATCCATCCGCGGCTGGGGCGTATTTATCGGACCGGCGACCTGGTGCGGCGGACGCCGGCGGGATGCTATTATTTTTACGGGAGGATCGACGCGCAGGTAAAGTTGCGGGGCTATCGGATTGAACTTGAGGCGATCGAGACCCGGTTGGTGGAATGCGCCGGGGTGCGCGAGGCGGCCTGTGCGGTGCAGGGCGAGGCCGCGCGGCAGGTTTTGGTGGGGTTGATCGTGCCGATAGACCCGGGGGCCCCGCCGGATATGGGGGTCTTGGTTGCGGCCTTGGGGCGCCATTTGCCCCCGTACATGGTGCCGGCCCGGATCGGCTGTATCGACCGGCTGCCGCGCTTGGTCAGCGGCAAGCTGGACCGCCGCGCGTTACCGGTCCTCGCGGCCCCGGCCGATCCGGCAGGAGAAGTTGCCGCGGAGCCACCTCGTACGGAGCGCGAGCGATTGCTCGAAGGGGTTTTCCGGGAGGTGTTTCAGCGCACCACGCCGGTCTCAATCCACGAGGATTTTTTTCGCGACATGGGCGGGGACTCTCTGAGTGCGGCGGTCGCGACCTCCCTGTTGCGGGATATCCCCGAGCTCGCCGCCGCGACCGTGCGTGATCTTTACGAGGGCCGGACCATCGCGGGCATCGCCGGTCGGATCCACGGGCCCGCGGCGGCGGGCGCTCCGGCGGCGGCGGGCGTCGCCCCGCTCGCTCCCCGTGGCCGGCCGGGGATTTTCACGGTGGCGCAGACCGCGTGGATCGCGAAGGACCTCATCGTGGGCTCCGCGGTCGTCTACGGCGGAACGGTTCATGGCTTGCCGGCGCTCCTCGAAGCGTGGGGGCTCACGGGCTTGGTTTTGTGGGCTCCGGCGGTTTTGCTGCTTGCGGCGGTGGGCTATGTCCCGCTGGCGGTGCTGTTGCTCGTGATCACGAAGCGGACGCTGATCGGTCGTTATACAGCGGGGCAGTATCCGGTGTGGAGTCGGTTTCACCTCCGGCATTGGATCGTGGAACGGACCGCGCGGGCCGTGCCGTGGTGGCTCATTGCCGGCACGGAGTTTCAAAACATGGCCCTGCGCGCGCTCGGGGCGAGGGTGGGGCAGCGCGTTCATCTTGGTCGCGGCGTCGAGCTGCACCATGGCGGCTGGGACCTCCTCGAAATCGGCGACGATGCCAGCGTCGGTCGGGATGCCACCGTGCGCCTGATCGAGCTTGAGGCCGGGCAGATCGTGATCGGGCCCATCCAAATCGGCGCGGGTGCCACGCTGGAGGTTCACACCGGGGTGGGGCCCGGCAGCCGGATCGGCGCCGAGGCCCTGCTCACCTCCGGATCGGCGCTGATGCGCGGCCAGAAAATCCCGCCGTCGGCCGTTTGGACCGGGACCCCGGCGGCCCCGGCGGGGCAGACGCCCGCGGTTCCGCGTGGGGACGGATCGGGTTGTATCCAATCTACGATGACAGCTGGTATCCGGCTGGTCGCCGCCCGCGGCTTGCTCCTGCTTCTGCTGGCCGTGCCGGCCGAACTCCTCGCGTTGGTCGTGGTGCAGTGGTCGGATGTGGGCGCGGCGGTGGTCCTCGTCGGGTGGCCGCACTCCGGTGAAGCGGTGCTCGCCTGGCTGGCCCTCGCCGCGCTCGCGACAGTGGTTACCCCGCTGACCTTCGCGACCGAGGCCCTGGCCTGTCGCGCTTTGGGTCGGATTCGCCCCGGAGTGATTAGCCGTTGGGGCTGGGCCTACGTCCGAGTGGCATTAAAGACCGAGATAGCCGACTCGGCCTCGCAATTTCTGTGGGGCACCCTTTGGTGGCCGCATTGGCTCCGCGCCGCCGGGATGAAGGTTGGGCGCGGTTGCGAAATCAGCAGCCTGATCGACTGTATTCCCGAGCTGGTGGAGATCGGAGATCGGACGTTCTGCACCGACGGCGTCTACCTGGGTGGTCCGCGGGTGCGCCGGGGAGTTGTTACCCTAGAAAAGGTGAGCTTGGGCTCGGGTGACTTTATTGGCAACGGGGCGATTATACGCGGTGGCCTGCAGGTGCCGGATGATACCCTGCTGGGCGTCGGCACCGTGGCGGCACTGGCGGCCCTGCGGCCCGGGGCGGGGTGGTTTGGGCACCCGCCGTTTGAGTTGCCGCGGCGCGAGATCGTCGCTTGGGATGAGGGGCTCACCCGCGCACCCTCCGCGGTACGGTATGCGAGTCGCCTTTGTTGGGATACGTTGCGTTGGGCCTTGCCCGCTGGGTCGGCGCTCGTGGCGGCGGGGTGGTACGTTGTTTTGGTTGCGGCGGGCACCACCGTGGCGTGGCCCGCCGTGGTGCTGGTCGTGGCGCCGCTGGCGACCTTGGCCGCGCTGGCCGCGCTCACCGGTCTCGCCCTGCTGATCAAGTGGAGTCTCATTGGCCGAGTACGTCCGAGCGTCCATCCGCTGTGGTCGTGCTGGGCGAGCCGGTGGGATTTTCACTGCATGGCGTGGGGGTATTATGCGGCGCCCGCGGGCGAGTTGCTGGCGGGCACTTTTTGGCTGAATGGACTGCTCCGCGCGGTGGGTGTGAGGATCGGTCGTGGGGTGGTGCTGAGCGGCGACTTTGCGCAAGGGCTGGCGGATCCCGATATGCTCCTGATCGAAGATGGCGCCACCGTCGAAGGCACGTTTCAGGCGCACACTTTTGAGGACCGCGTTTTGAAGATGGACTACGTGACCATCCGCAAGGGGGCCTCCGTGGGCCGTTCCGCGGTGCTTCTCTACGGGGCGGAGATCGGCGCAGCGAGTCGCGTGGCGCCGCATAGCGTGGTGATGAAATACGAACGCCTCCTGCCCGGCCGGGCGTATGCGGGCTTCCCAACGCGGGAGCATCCGTAGCGGCTGGCTCGGGTCGGCCGGGCGCGGCCCGGAGCGGAGCGGCGCGCGCGGCGGG
>CAMDOF010000226.1 GCA_945903465.1 Opitutus sp. GAS368 | reverse complement strand
GTGGGACTCTATGGGTGGAGCGTAGTGCAAAGCGGCCGCCGGGCCAGCTCGTGTCGGGGCTGCTCGTCGGGCGTGTATACCTACTTGTATGTGGTGGTTCAAATGGAGGACTTCGCCTTGCTCGCGGGCACGGGCGCGCTCTTCACCCGGGCTGGCGGCGATGATGTTTGCCACGCGCCGCGTCGACGCGGGTGAGACGTTTGCCACCGTGCCGTTGGAGGCCGGAACGCGATGAGCACGCGTCCGAAACGGTTGCCGCGATTCTGGTGCGCGCAACTCGGCCTGCTGCCGCTCGGGATCGTGATCTGGGCCAGCGGACCGGCCGGCCAGCGCGAAGGGCAGCCGCGACATACCTTACGCTCGCTCACTACCGCCAGAAGAGTTGGGGGCGCGAGTTCGCATCGGCGCCGAAGACGTGCAGACGAAGGAAGGCCCGCCTTCTCCTCAGGACGACGCGGGTTGCGCCCGCGTGCAGTGGTTGGTGGCGCGATCGGCGGGCGCGTGCCGGCAGCGTAATTCGCGCAAAGGGGCGTTCCCGCTTGCGCAGGGGGGCCTCATCTTTCTCTCGCTCCGCAACCAAGGATCGTCGAGAACTTCGAGCCAACCCCAATGAAGAAACTCATTCTCCCCCTGGTCGCGTGCATGCTGGGCGCCATAGCGTTTTCCGCCACGCCGAAAGCAGCCACGCCGAAAGCCGCCGCGCCGAAAGCAGCCGCGCCGAAGCCAGCCCCGCTCCGCGCAGGCGCCGCGACCAGCGTAATCACGCCTCCGATCGGCTCCATGCGGGTCGGCGGCTTCGTGCCGCTTCCCTCGACGCACGTGCACGACGAACTGCACGCGCGCTGTCTCGTGCTGGATGACAATCACAAGAAGATCGCGATCGTGATCTGCGATCTGCTGGGGTTCCATCGCAGCGTCAGTATCGAGGCACGCCGGATCATCCAGGAGGAGACCGGAATTCCGCCGGAGAACGTGATCATCTCGGCCACGCACACCCACTCCGCCGGGAGCGCCTTGGGAACCGTCCGGTATGTCAACGAGCAGAAACTCGACGAGTATCAGCTCTTTCTCGCCCAGCGCATAGCCGATGGGGTGCGGCGCGCGATGACGCTGCTTCGTCCCGCTGAAATCGCTTTTCGGTCCGTCGACCTGCCTGACCCGATTCTGAACCGGCGCTGGCTGGTGAAGGATGGCAAGGGCGAGGCGAATCCTTTCGGCATAATTGAAAAAGTGCGCAAGACCGGCCAGCCCGGGCCCGAGTTTTCGGGTCCCGCCGGCCCCACCGACAATGCGCTTTCCATTATCGCGCTGCGCGAACCCGCGGGCCGGATGATCGCCGCCTATTGCGCCTACTCGATGCACTACGCCGGCATGAATATGCCGAACGCCATTTCCGCGGATTATTTTGGCGCCTTTTGCGAGGAACTGAAACAGCTCCAGAGCACCTGGACGGACGATCCGCCGTTCGTGGCGATGCTCGCGAATGCGACGAGCGGCGACGTCGGCTCGAATCAAAAGCGCTACAACCACCTGGACAAAACAGCCGGGCCTTACGGTCGCTCCCGCGCCGCTGGTCACGACGTGGCGGTGGCCGCTGACGCTGCGCTTAAGAGCATCAACGACTGGAAGGATCGTGCGAGCCTCGACGCGCGCTTCCGCGAACTCGACCTCGGCTGGCGCAAGATCGAGCCGGAGCTCATCGCGTGGGCTAAAGAGATCGAGGGCAAGGCGCCGCGGCTGGCCTCCGGCCCGATTCCGCTGGCGGCCAAATGGGCCACTACGCCGGACTGGGCGACGCGACTCAGTTATGCCGGACGCGTTCAGGCGCTGGCGGCGAAGACGGACAAAGTAAAGTTTCCGATTCAGGTCGTCCGCATTGGCGACATTTGCATCGGCACGTCGCCGAGCGAAACGTATGCGGAGATCGGACTCGATTTCAAGAAGCGCAGCCCCTTCGCGAAGTCGTTCATGATCGAGCTCAATCACGCGATGCTCGGCTACCTGCCGCCGCCGTACCAATTCGAGTTCGGCGAATACTCCACCTGGCCCGGCACGAACATCGTCGAGCGCGACACCTCCATAAAGATGCTGGATGCCCTCATCGCGATGGCCAACGATCTCAAGCCCAACGGCTCTGATTAAATCGGCCAGCCACGGTGTGCTTCGTCGGTGGGCAATGGCGTGAGCGACGCGGGGAAGCCGCCGGAGCACTTTCGCCCGAAGACGGAGCGCATCGCGACGTTGGCGGCGCGCTACTGGGTGGCCGACAAACCGGGCACTCCTGTGTGGTGAGAACATCCGTCTGCATCGTTACTCGCAAGGGGGGGGCATTCGCGTTGGGTCCGATACCCCGAAGCTTCTTTTGGCTTGGTCGGGGTCGAAGGGTGGTCCGTGCGCTCCGCGCGCGGGTTCCGCGAGGCCGCGCACCAAGGGCAGATGGCTGGGGGGGGCCAAAACCGGTGGATTGGTTTCGCGTCCTTCGCGGCTTCGCGTGAGCCCCTCCGATTACCTCACCTTGAGCTGCGCGAGGTAGATGGACGTCTTGCCCTCGTGGCTGGAGTAATAGCTGACCCACAGCAGGCCGTCGTGCCATACGAGCCCAGGATAACTCGTGTCACCGCCGCTTGGGAAATTCACGAGCGTCGTCAGCTTTCCATCCTGACCGAGCTCCGCGATCATCGTCGTCGCGCCGCCCTTCTTCTGCGGCACGATCTTCGTGTAATCACGGTTGCCGACCAACCAGCGGCCGTCGGGCAGACGAATAAAATTCTGCCCGCCGAAGCGATGGTTCGACTCCTGCCAGCTCCACGTCGTGTACGGCGGCTTCGCCGTTCCGATATGACCCATGAACCCGTCCGTCTCGCGCCTGACCAATGCGATCATGTCGCCGTTGGGCGCAAAACCCAACGTAGTTTCGTTCGGCCGTCCGCGCACCTCCAGGTCCTTCACGCGCTCGAAATTCACCCCATCTTTCGTCCGGTAGATGCTCAGCTCCCACTCTGGGCCGGGCGCCGCGCTGCCGCCCAGTCCGCTACGATAGGCCGCACCGTAGGCCGTGTCACCGCGCCAAGTAACGCGCCACAGCCAATCACCTTCGCTCAGGATCTTCTGCGGCACCGTCCAGGTGCGGCCGTCACCCGAAAACATCACGCGCGAACGTCTGCCCTTCAGCTGCTTCGTGCCGAGGTAGATTGAGCCGCCGCAGTTCAACATCAAGCGACCGTCCGGCATAACGGTGAGTTTGGGATCGCGTAGATCGACGTCCTGCTCGGTCAGCCGAGCCGCCGATTCCCACTTCGCGCCGTCGGTGGATGTAATGACACGGATCGCCCCGTCGCCGCCAACGTGATCATCCGCCTCGCGAAACGTGCACCACCAACGGTCGTGCCAGCGCACGAGGTCGGTGAATGCATTATGCGCGCCGGTATCCCATATTTTGCGGTTGTCGACGACCTCTACGGTGGTGGCGCGCAGCGCCGGCCACGCCGTGATGAGCAGGAGGACGAGGAGTGAGCCAAGCCGCCAGCGGCGGAGGCATGCGTTGTTTCCAATTCCGGAGTTAAGGGTAGGCATAAAAAGTTGATCCCGGTTCTCACCGCCACCGCGCCTGCCGCAGGGCCGCGAAACGCGAGCCCGCCGGCACCTCGTACCACACGGTCAGGAGCGCGCCGTCCGCTAACTCCACCGTCGTGGGATAACCGAGATCGTCCGTCGCACCGTCCGCAGCGAGCACCCGCTCGGGTTCCCACGTCCGGCCGTGGTCGCGGCTGACCCGCGCGCGGACGCCATAAGGTTTCGTGCGGCAACCGTAGGTCATCACGAGCGTGTCGTCGCGGCGGCGCACCAGGTGCGACGGATAACCCTGCACCCCGATATCATGCTGCGGCGTCCACGTCCGACCGCCGTCGGCGGACTCCGTCTGCCGCGTGCCGGTGTTGGTCGTGACCGCGACGCCGGCGGCATTCGTGGTCGTCACCTTATCGCGCACCTGCACGAGGATCGTGCCGTCCGCCGCCTGAATCGCGTGCATTTCCCCGGCACGCACGGGAATGTCCGATTGCCACGTCCAGGTTGTGCCTTCATCGCGTGACAACCACACGCCGGCCTTCTTCCCGTCGGCCCCCGCGTAGAAGAGCGTGCCGTCCGCGAGCTGCATCGGTCCGTGCGGCGTGAAACACGGCACCTTGGTCGGCGCGTCCCACGTCAGGCCGCCGTCCCGCGAACGAATCATCCACGGCCCGCGCAGGCGTGCCCGCTCCGTCACCGTGGTCGCGGTTTCCGCCCGCCGCCAGCGTTCAAGATGATCCGGCAACTCCGCGCCGAAGACCCGGGCCATGCGGCGGTCGGGCGCATTGAGATGAATCTGATACGCGAGTGATGCGTAATAGCCGACCACGATCGTGCCGTTGCGCAGCACCAGAATCGACGTGTCGCGGTCGTCGAGCGGCGTGTCCACCAAGGTGCGCGGCTCGGACCAGGTCCGGCCCTCGTCGATGGACACCATCCACTCGACGCGCCCGAACGGATCCACGTGATCCTCACGTCCGCCCGAGTACACGAGCATCAGCTTGTCCGCCGTGCGCGCGAGTGTCGGCCAGCCGAGAAAGTATCCGGGCTGCCGGCTGATCACTGACGTCTCCACGGCCGCGGCTGGGGCGGTTTGACCAAACCCAGCCGGCGCAAGGAGCAGGAACGCGAACGCCAGCTGGCCACGGAGTTTAAGCGCAAGGTTCATGGTTCGGGTTGGCTCGGGGTCGTACCGGCGCGATGATCCGCGAGGCGTCACCGGAATGATGATACAGCGTGTTGTGGGCGACGACAGCGTCGGCCGGAAACTCCATGGTGAGCGGCGCACCGGTGTTGGGATTGGACTCGTAGAACGGCCCACCCGTGCTGGCCACCGGCACCCGGATGCGATGGCCGCGGTTGAATACCAAGCTCAGCCACCCGAGGTCGCACGCGATCCGGTGCACCGCGCCCGGCGTCAGCAGCTTTTCCTGCTCGAAACCCTCGCGGTAACGCGCGCGCCGGATCGAATCGACGATGAGCATCGACCGGCCGTCTGGATAGACTTCCGACACGCGGACGATGAAGTCTGTGTCCTTCGCGGTGGATGCGACCCACAATTCGGCGGCGACCTTACAACCGCCGAACGGATGCGCACAAATGAGCTGCGGCTCCTTCGTCCAGGTCCGGCCGTCGTCACGCGAACGCACGAGCACGAGGTAACTGTTGGGGTCGACGTGCCGCACCCCTTTCTCACCAAGCAGCCGGCGGTCGGGGGCGCGGCGAAACGCCACGAGCAGTTCCCCGGCGGGCCGGCGCACGAGCGAGGGAAACGCACAGTGAAAGCGCGCGTCGGCGTAGATCGTGAGGTCTTCAACCTTGCGGGGTCCGGTCTCGGCCGCGCGGATTTCGCCCGCCGCGGAAAGCACCAGCGCAGCGAGCAAAGCGGCCGGAACGCGAAGGGGAGGGGGCAACAGGGATGGCAGTAGCATGGGGCAATGAGCACCGACCCCTCAGCGGCCGGCATAACGGTCGACGCGCACCCGGGCGGTGATGGCGTGGGCGTGCATACGTTCGACGTCGCACTGCCGGGCGGTGACCGCACCGACCGCGACGCTCGCCGCCGGCGTCATGCGTTGGTAGGTGACGGTTTTGAGAAACTTTCCGACCCACACCCCGCCGGTGTAACGCGCCGAACGGCTCGTCGGTAAAATGTGATTCGTGCCGATGCTCTTGTCGCCGTACGCCACCGTCGTTTCTTCGCCGATGAACAGCGAACCGTAGTTCCGCAGGCGCTGAAAGTAGTAGTCGGTGTCCGCGACGTGCAGCTCGAGGTGTTCCGGCGCGTAATCATCGGACAGGCGGATCGCCTCCCCGGGATCGTCGGCGACATACAGTTTCCCGTGGCTCGCCCACGAGGCGCCGGCGATTTCGCGGGTCGGCAGCGTGACCAACTGTCGCTCGATCTCGTGCAGGGTGGCGCGGCCAAACGCCTCGCTCAGGCAGACGAGCAGCTGACCGCTCGCGGGATCGTGTTCCGCCTGCCCGAGGAGATCGCAGGCCACGAGCGCCGGATCCGCCGTGTCGTCGGCGATGATCGCAATTTCGGTGGGTCCGGCGAGGAGGTCGATGCCGCACTGGCCGAAGAGCTGGCGCTTGGCCTCGGCGACAAATTTGTTGCCGGCGCCGCACAGGATATCGACCGGCTCGACGACGCCCATGCCGAACGCCATCAGCGCCATCGCCGGCACCCCACCGAGCACGAAGATACGGTCGGCGCCGGCGGCCTTCATGGCGTTGACGGTGGCGGGAAAACAGCCGCCGCCCGGCACCGGCGGCGTGCAGCCGACGACGGTGCCAACGCCGGCGACCTTCGCGGGAATGATGCTCATCTGCGCGGATCCAAACATCGGGTAGCGCCCACCTGGGACGTAGCTGCCGACGGTCCGTACCGGGATGTGGCGGTGACCCAGCCGCACGCCGGGACGAATCTCCATTTCCAAGGGTGCGAGCGTGGCCAACTGCGCCTCGGCAAAACGCCGGACGTTGTCCTGACAGTAGGCGGTATCGCGCCGCAATTCTTCCGAGCATTGCGCCACGGCTGCGCCGATTTCGCGCGCACTCAGTTCGAAATCTGGCGGCGACCAGCCGTCAAATTTCAAACTGAGACTGCGCACGGCATCCATGCCGCCGGTGCGCAGCTGCTGCAGCAGATCGGCGACGTAGCGCGCCGTCTCGGGATCGGTTTCGAATAGGCGGTGTCCGCCCTCCTTGATGACTTTCATGGTGAAGGTCCGACGGATGGGCTTGGGTAGCCGCGTTTGAACCGGAGGCGAAAACGGGGTCCGGTCGTGAGGACGACCTTAGCGCTGCGCTCCCACGCGGCTACTTTCCGCCCAAGGTGGTACCGGGATGAGGGGTGATGAGTGACTCTCGGCAGGGCGGACACGTGCTCAAAACATCCGCGTCATGCGGAATTTGATGATGCGGTCGCCGCCCTGATAAACCTGCTCCTTGGAAACGGCGCGCGCGAGGTACCAATTGTTGGTGACGTTGTTCACGTTCAGGGCGAAGCGGTATTTCTTCCACGTGTAGTTGGCGAAGACGGCGCCGACCGTGTATTTCGGCAGGTAGTACGTGCTGATGGTGTCGACGGGCGCCGAGCCCTTGTGCGAAAGACCGCCGCCGATCACGACGCCGTTGAGGAAGCCGAGCGGACCCTCCGCGATGGAGAACTTGTACCGGGTGTTAAAGTTGGCAGTGCTGCGCGGCGAGCCGCGCGGATAGAGTCCGCTGGGCAGGGTTACGTCCATTTTGGCGCCGCCGACGTTGAACGACCAGTTGCGCGTAACGTTGAAGAACACATCGGCCTCCACACCCTGCGTCTTCTGCTTCGAGATCTGGATACGCCAGCCGGCGGCGGAGCGGATCGGGTCGGGATCGTTGGTCAGGAGGTTTTGCAGCTGCAGGTTATAGGCGGAAATGGTGCCGGCGATCCGGCCGTCGAAGGCCGCCAGTTTAACCCCGACTTCTTCGATCACGCCCAACTGGGGCTTGAACACGGTGCCGTCGGGCTGAGAGCCGAAATTCGGCGCATAGGTTTCCGAATGGTTGTAGAACAGCGAGGCGTCCTTCGTCGGTTTGACGATCGCCCCGTACTTGTAGGTCCAGGCGTCGCCGGAATTCGTCCGACCCTTCACGCGGGTCAGCACGTTTTCGGTTTGGGTGTTGTACTTGTCGAACCGCGCGCCGCCCACCACCTGGAAAATCTCCCTGAAGAATTTCGCGTGGTCCTGTGCGGCGAAGCTCACGTTGTTGGCGTTGACGAACTGGTAGTTCGTCCGCGCCGGGGTCTTCGGCGAATACGGCGAGTAGACCGGATTGAACATGTCGAGATTCGGCGGAGGACTCGCCAGATCCTGGACAATCTCCTGCCAATTGCGCCGGGCCGTATCCTGGGTCACAAAAAGCAGGCGGTGGTCGTGACCACGGAACTTGGCCAGGTAACTCGCATCCAGTCCCGCCGTGGCGTACATGTCGTCGTTGCCGATCGTGCGCCAAGAGCGGACCATTTCGCGATTATTCACGGCCATCCCCGTGGGGATGTATTCGTTGACGAAGTGGTCCCAGAAACTCGCGGTGCCGAAGACCCGGAGCATCAGACCCTTCACCGGTTGCGTTTCCAAGTAGATCGAACCGGCCTGCTTGTCGTTGCGCACATGGGCGTCCGGGTTGCTGTAGGTGAAGTCGCGCGGGATGAGTCCCCACGTCGTGAAGCCGCCCTCAGCGAGGGTCTTGCCGAACGGCACCACGGTGTAGCCCTTGATCGGCGTGAACGGACGGAACATGCCGACCTCGCCCCAGTGTTTAAAATATTTCTCGTGGAGAAACTCGCCGACGACGCGGATCTGCGTGGTCGAGCTCACGCGCCAGGTCAGCATGGGGTTGAGGTTGTAGCGACGGGCGTAGGCGAAGCGCGCGTGGACGTTGTTCACGAGGTCTTCGTTGCGGTAGGTCGCGACCATGCGGACGGCGACCGACTTGCTGAGAGGCTGAGTGTAATCGAAGTCTGTCTTGAGCTGGTTGTAACTGCCGAGCGTCAGACCGAGCTCGCCCTTCGGTTTCCACAGCGGCGTCTTGCGCACGCGGTTGGTTACTCCACCGATCGCGGTCGAGCCGTAGACGAGCGCCGACGGCCCCTTCATCACTTCGATGCGCTCGTACTGGAACGGTTCCGCACCCATCTGGCTCTGGTTCTGGTTGTCGACCACGCCGTCGGTATATTGATCGCGCACAGTGTAGCCGCGGATCTGCACGCTGTCGCCGACGTTGGACTCGATCGAGACGGCCGCGACGTACTGCAGCACGTCGAACAATTCGCCCGCCTGGAAGTCATCCATGAACTGGCGGTTGAGCACGTTGACCGTCTGGGGCGTGTCGATCAGCGCAGTCGCAAACCGGCCCACGCCGACGGCGTTCGGCGTCGAGTAGCCGATGTCCTCGGAATCGGTGACGACGAACTCCTTGAGCTTCACCGTTTCATCCTCCGGCGACCTGGTGACAGGGGGCTTGGGTGAAGCCTGACCCAAGACCGACGGGATGAGCGCCGAGCCGGCGAGGAGAGCGAGGCCAGCGGCCAAAGTCCGCGGGGGTAACAGTTTAGTTTTCAAATGAGTAAAAGATCGGGTTTGCGTCTACCGGCGTGGTTGAGCTCCGGCTGCGAGTAACAGTTTAGTTTTCAAAGGAGTAAAAGATCGGGAGAAAGGAAGTTTCTGGGTGAGAAGCCGGGGCTTCAGTGCACGCGGCGAACAAGCCGTTGGGCAAGTTTCACCAGAGCCGCGCCAAGTAGGCGGCGGCACCGGCCGGGGTCATCCACGTTTCACCAGCGCTGACCGCGGTGGCGTCATTCCGAGGAAACAGCATTCGTAAAAAAATCCTGAGCAGCATGCGGGTGGTTTTTTCTGTCACGGCTAAAATCCGATTTTGGGGGCGGGGGCTGCCAAAAAAACAGCGCCGGTTTCTTTCTGTCACGGCTAAAATCCGATTTTGGGGCGGGGGCTGTTAAAAAAGAGCATTCGGAAAACGTGCCTGCGTTGCGTACGGGTGGTTTCTTGCGGTCACGGCTATGTCACGGCTAAAATCCGATTTTGGGGCGGAGGCTCTCAAGAAACAGCTTCTACAAGTCGTTAGTGGGCGGAGAAAGCGGTTTCTTCCCGTCGGGGCCAAAACTTGTTTTGGTGGGGAG
>CAMDOF010000225.1 GCA_945903465.1 Opitutus sp. GAS368 | reverse complement strand
GCGATCCGTCAGCAGCCGGGGCCGCCGGATTCCCCGCGGACTCAAACGAAAAATGTCCGGCTATCCACTGCGTCACGCCCGAGCCCCCACTCAGGTTCAGTTCTATCCGCCCGTCATCGCTGCGCCCTCTTCTAAGTGAACAGTATTGGAGTTAGCCCGGAAAGCGCCGGTCCGGGTGGCGCCGAGCGGATCTCGGACGGCGGGAAGCCTCCGATGAAGATCGATAAAATTGACAGTGGCGCCGTTGGCAAGCGGGTGGCGCCTGACGACGATAGCCATGGAAGTGACTCCGCTATTTTCCGAATGCTTGAACCTCGCGAGGGAGCGGGCCGCGGGGGCCGCCCCTCGATGGACGAGGTGTCTTTGCATAACTTCGTGCGCTCTTTCGATGGACGCTCAACGCATTTATCGCCGACGCATTCCGGTTGTGGCCCTTCGGGGAAGACGGGTTTGCCCACCCGCAAAAATTGCGGCCCGCGGGGCTTTCGAAAGCGGCCGTCAACCTCGGACCTTCGGATAGGAAAATTTTATGCGCAGGAAAATTTTCGGAGAACAAGCCAGGCTTCCTCTGCTCTGCTCTGCTGGTCGGGCAGCTTTCTCCCGGGCGCCGTGGGCCGGGGTAAACGGCCCGCGCCCTCATCGGGGAAAAGCGCCCGTCTCGCCGTGGATTAAAATTTTCCCACCCTTCATCGGGCGATGCTTCGTCGTGCCACCAGAGGCCGGTTGCAGGAAGTGCCTGAACTTACGCGAAGATTTATAGCGGGGTTTGGAATAAACTGTTCACCTTAAGCCGCTGTTCCCATTACCCATGCCTGCCACCTCATCGTTCATTGAACGGAAATAGGTCGATCTTGGCTTAGCTTTCTCCACCTTTTCACTGATGAAATTTACCCGACCGTTTCTCATTTTGGCGATGGCAGGCCTCATGCTCCCCACGTTTTCACTTCAGGCCGCCGACAAAAAAAAGGCCGGCGACGGCTGGCAGAACTGGTTCAAAGACGGGCTGGGCGACGCCAAGGTTGTCAGCGGCACCGCCTCGTACAAGGCGGAGAACGGGGTGCTTACCGGCACAACGGTGGAGGGCAGTGGCAACACTTTCCTGATGAAGGGCCCGTACAAAGATTTTGAACTCGAATTCGAGGTGAAGGTGGACAACGAGTTGAACTCGGGTGTGCAGGTCCGCAGTCATATCGCGAAGGCGGGGGATCCGGCGCCGAGTGGAACCAAGGATAGTAAAGCCCAACCCCCGGGGCGGATGTACGGCCCGCAATGCGAAATCGCGATCAACGGTACGGCGGGTGATTTTTACGACGAGGCGCGGCGAGGAGTCTGGTGGACCGACGTGACAAACACCCAGTCGATGCGCACGGAAGCTTCCAAGGCGGCCTTCCAGAAAGGCGCCTGGAATCAATACCGCATCGTCGTCACCGGTGACCATTATCAGAGCTGGGTGAACGGCGTGCCGACGGCGGACTTCCGTCAATCGGATGACCCCGAGGGCTATATCGGTTTCCAAGTGCACAGCATCAAGAAAGGGACCGGGCCGTATTCCGTGCAGTGGCGTCGCGTGCGGATTCGGGAAATGAAGTAAGCTGGCGCTCGCTCCGGTGCTTGGGAGCGAAGTGGCGTGGAGGCTTTGGGGTTCACTGGGTTTGGCCACCGGCGCACTCGCGCTGAGCCAAGGATTAAGTTCGAGGGGGAGTGCGTCGTCCCTACCGGGCTACCGCAAGAGCGCGTGCTCCTAAATTCGATGCGAGGATTGGGCATGCGCGCCAGAGGCCCATTCAATTTTTCAGGATTTTAATTTTCGAAAAGAAAATGCCAGCCGCCATAAGGGGACCGGGTTAGCGCCACGTCGTTGGCCAGACCGGCCAACTCCAACGATCAGGCCCGAAGCCGTCGGAGCTGGCCTCGTGAAGGCTCGGAAGCGCGATCTCGCTAACGGCGCCGAAAGGTTTTGGGGCGTTCGCGTCCGGCCGTTTCTCCTGCTCGCGCCAGAGGCGAGCGACGGTGTCTGTCTGGTTTGGATCGCCGCGCACCACCCCGCGATGATCGCAGTTCAAGCCCTCACGGTGAGGCCGCCGAGACGCCGCCGGTTCGTCCAGCAAATGAGGCGCGGCTCGCTTGACGGACGCCCGAGCCCGCGGCGTCCGCTCGAAAATATCGCGCAAAAATCGACGTAGTTCAGTTCTTAGACGCTCGGCATCGCGGGCCGGTCGGCGGACTGGGGCACGGCGAAAAATGGCCGCGATCCCCGATGGCACGGCACCAGCGGGAAATTCGCGGCGAATCGCGACCCGCATTTTTCCTATCTGCAAACGGCGGCAGCTCAAAGCGCTGCCCCGGGGCGAGGCCTGACGTCTCGTCTCATCATCGCCGTGGTAAAATCTCCCGTGGCGAACCCTTCGCTGGGAGTTTCATCGATTGGCACCGCCGCCGGCCCACGCGGGCGTACCGAACCAGTCATGCATTTCTTTGGCGAATGGCGCGACAATTTCGCGAGGCTCCGGAAGGTGACCGCGATCCCCCGTTTCAACCATCCAGGTATCGAGCGCCGCCCGCAAGCGGCCGAGGGCGTCGCGATGATCGGGCGCCGCCGAATCCGCCAAGTTTTTGATTTCATGCGGATCCGCGCGGAGATCATAAAGCTCTTCCAGTGGGCCCGTGCGCTGCATTAATGCCAACGGCGGACCGGTGAGTTTGCCTTCAGCCAGCAACTGGCGCATGAGCGGATAAATGGGGAAGCATTTTTCCTTGTAGCGATTGAGCGAAGCAAACGTCGGCCCCGTGCTGAGTGTGCGAATATAGTGGTAGCGGGTATCGTGGACCGACCGGATGCGCTGCTCCGTTTCATCGATCCGATCGCGAGCGGCAAAAACATACGTGCGCGGCGGCGCGGTCCGTTCACCGAGTAAAGGGTGACTTTGCATCACGAGCGGTACCGGCACGCCGGCGATCGCCAGCGTCGTGGCGGTAAGATCGAGCAGGCTCACCATTTCGTGGTTCGCGGTGCCGCGCGTGTAACCAGCCGGCGCGGGAAAATTTTTCGGCCAGCGGATAATGAGCGGCACGCGCAACCCGCTATCGTAGCACCAGTGAATGCCCCGTGGTTCCAAGCGACCATTGTCACCGAAGAAAATAATCACGGTGTCCTCTTCACGGCCCTCGGCGCGCAGTTGCTCGAGCACGATCCCGAAGCGTTTATCCATCCCGGAAACCGAGTTTAAATAACGGGCCCACTCTGCGCGTACCAAGGGGTGGTCCGGATAATATGGGGGCGGCCTCACATTCTCCGGCGTGGCAATCTTCGCGTGCTCGCGCTCGCCGACCCATTCCGGGCGCGCCTGTTTCCACGTCTGCCGATCGTAAATATCGTACTCGGACTCCATCGCATTAACCACCGCGAAGAACGGCCGATCTTTCGGCAAGGCCGACCAGTCGCTGGAATTTTCGTGATAAATGGGACCTTCGTTGACGAAGTTAAGATCAAGTTTTCCTGTGCCAATTTCCTTGCCCCCGAGTGTCTTGAGGTTGGCGGTAAAGTAGCCCGCGTCACGAAGGCGGTGGGTCACCGGTCGCACGCCTTCCGGCAGCCGATAGGCATCGCTGCGGTGCGAACGCATGGGATGCGTATCGGTGCTCGTTTGATACATGCCCGTGAAGAAAGCCGAGCGACTCGGTGCGCAGGTGGGATTAGTAGCGATGACATTCGTGTAACGCACCCCTTCCGCCGCGAGGCGGTCAAGGTGCGGAGTCCGCACATTCTCCGCGCCGTAACAACCGAGGTCGTGAGCGAGGTTTTCACCCGCGAGCCAAAGAATATGGGGCCGCTTTTCAGCGGCCAAAAGTCCGGAGCGGCCGGCCAGCAACCAGCAGACGAAGGCAAAGAGGAAGGGTATTTTCATAGTGGCAGAAGACGGACCCTGCACCCGCCGAAGCCCTCGGCGAGCACCAGACCCGTTCTTATTTCAGCGGCATCGCGGGCATTTGTCACGCGCATCACCCGGGGATTTTGGTCGGGCGGAGCGATGCCGCAGCCCCACCTACTCGGCGCGGGGACACGCTCCACGCAACCGTCAGCGATCGGAGGGGAAAGGCCGAACTCATCGGGCGGGGCCCCGCGACTCGCGCACAGAGCCCGGGCCGCGGGGGCGCCGCCAGCCGGGGCGTGCACCCACTTCCACGCCGCGATGGTTCCTAAGCCAGAATCGCCTTCACGACGTGCGCCTCTTCGACGCCGGTGAGTCTCACATTGAGACCGCGGAATTTATGCGTGAACTTGGCGTGGTCGATCCCGAGGCAATGCAGAATCGTCGCGTGCAGGTCGCGGAGGTGCACCGGATTTTCCGTGATGTTGTAACAGAAGTCGTCGGTCGCGCCGTATTCGATGCCGCCCTTAATTCCGCCACCGGCGAGCCAGACCGTGAACGCCCGCCCGTGGTGATCGCGGCCGGCCGCGGGATCGCCGAGTTTACCCTGGCTGAAAACCGTGCGACCAAATTCCGTCGCAAACACCACGAGCGTATCCTCGAGCAGTCCACGCGCCTTGAGGTCTTTGATGAGCGCCGCCGTCGGTTGGTCGATGTCGTGACACTGGTTCGGCAGCTGCCGCGCGATCGCGATATGTTGATCCCAGCCGCGGTGAAACAGTTGCACGAAACGCACGTCGCGCTCCAGCAACCGACGCGCGAGCAGACAATTCGCCGCGTAGGTGCCGGGCTTGCGCACCTCGGGACCGTAGGCGTCGAGCGTCGCGGGCGACTCCTTGCTGATATCCGTGAGCTCCGGCACGGAGGTCTGCATGCGAAATGCCATCTCATAAGCGTCGATGCGCGCGAGCGTCTCCGGATCGCCGAGTTCGGCGGCCCGCTGGTGGTTGAGTTTGGCGAGATCGTCGAGCTGCGCGCGCCGCTGGGTGCGGTCGACCCCGGGCGGGTTGTCGAGATAGAGCACGGGATTCGCGCCCGGCCGCAGGCCCACGCCCTGATGCGAAGCAGGCAGAAACCCGCTGCCCCAGAGCCGCGAAAACACCGGCTGCCCGGGATTCTTACCCGTGCCCTGCGAAACCATCGCGATGAACGCCGGGAGATTTTCGTTTTCCGTTCCCAGCCCGTAACTCGCCCACGCGCCCATGCTCGCGTAGCCGGGCAGCTGGTTGCCCGTGTTCATGTAGGTGATCGCGGGGTCGTGGTTGATCGCCTCCGTATGCAAGCTCTTGATGATGCAGATATCGTCCGCAATCGTCTGAAGATTGGGCAACAAATCGCTGATCCACGTCCCGTGCTTCCCGCACAGTTTTCCGGTCTTGAGCGGCGGCACCACGGGATACGCGCTCTGCCCACTCGTCATGCCGGTGAGGCGTTGCGTGCCCTTGATTGACGCGGGGATTTCCAAGCCGGCGTGTTTATGCAGCATCGGTTTGTCGTCGAAGAGATCGACGTGCGAGAGACCGCCGCTCTGGAAAAGACAGAGCACCCGCTTCGCCTTCGGCGCGAAATGCGGCAGGCCGGGCCGGCCCTTGGCGCCGGCAGAAGAAGAGGCGGAGAGAAGGCGAGACGGGGAGAGGGAGGCTGCGGCGTGAGCGATACTTTGCGCCAAGAGTGTTCCGAGCGCAGCGCCGCCGATGCCGCGCGCGGCATGACCTATGAACGTGCGACGCGTGAGGTGGCGGAGATAGTCGGCGAGAGGGGGTGACGGTTGCATGGGCAGAACGGAAGAGGGAGAGAGGGAGGGAAAGAGAGAGGGCGAGAATGGGCTAGAGCGTCCAGTCGTCGGAGTGGGTGATCATGTGGACCAGCATCGCGATGATCTCGTGTATTCGGAATACAACGACCGGCCGACTTCGGCTTCAAGGTAGCCGCAGCTCACGGCGAATTGAATCCACGTCTGCGTCTCGGCCGCTTCACCCTCGGCGTCGCTCAACTTCGAGACGAACGCCGCAGGATACCGCCGCTTGCGCCACGCCTCGGCGGTATTCGCGCTTACGGAGCGAGAGGAACGCCGCACCTGATCCGTCAGCGAGTATCGTTCCTCGACTGGAAATTTCCGACTCAACGCAAACAGCTTCATCGCCGCCGCAAATGACCGCTGATAAACCTCGAGATCGGTGTGTCGACGCACCATCCGCCGCCGCGGTTTTTTCGCCCCCTCTCCCCCGCTCTCGTTCTCTCCTTCTTTCATGGTCGTCAGTTCCGCGTGATCGTTTCGCTGAGGTTGAACAACGTGGAGGCGACTTGCGTCCACGCGGCGTGCTCGGCGGCGGGGAGTTTTTCGTTGCGCGGGGATTCGCCGACGGAGAGCAGCGCCCGCGCGGCCGGCTCGTTCTTCGCGTAGTTCGCTCGCTCGCGCTTGAGTGCCGCAGTGATCAGGGCGAGTTCGCTCTCCCGTGGGAGCCGCGAAAGGCACTCCGAAAAACCCCAGACGAGCCGGGCTCGATCCTTCTCCCCCGCTCGCCCTCTCTCCTTCTTTCCCTCTTGCACGCTCACGTCCCGCGTGAGCATGCGCTCCGCGAAAGCCCGCGCCGCCTCCACAAATTGCGGATCGTTTAACGTCACCAGCGCCTGCAGCGGTGTCGTGGTATTGCCGCGTGCGACGGTGCAGACTTCGCGATTCGGCGCGTCAAACGCCATCATGCTCGGCGGCGGCGCCGTACGTTTCCAATAGGTGTAGAGCGAGCGACGGTAAAGTTTTTCGCCGTGATCCTGCACGAAGGTCTGCGCCGTCGCGGGCGAGCTCCCGTAGTGACTGACCTCGCGCCAGAGGTCGCCGGGCGTGTAGGGATTCACGCTCGGCCCACCGAGGCGAGGCACAAGCAGGCCGCTCACGGCGAGCGCGTTGTCGCGCACGAACTCCGCCGGCAACCGGAAGCGCGGACCACGCGCGAGCAACCGATTCTCCGGATCGCGTTCGAGCAGGTCGAGACTCGCCGCCGAGCTCTGGCGATAGGTCGCACTCATCACCATTTGCTTCACGAGGTGTTTTACATCCCAACCGTGCTCGACGAAATCAACCGCGAGCCAGTCGAGTAACTCCGGGTGACTCGGCCATTCGCCTTGCGATCCGAAATCAGCCGGCGTCCCGACAATGCCCGTCCCGAAAAACAATTTCCACAGGCGGTTCACGGCGACGCGCGCGGTCAGCGGATTCCCCTTCATCACCGTCCACTGGGCGAGACCAAGGCGATTCGCCGGCGCATCCGCCGGCAAGGGCGGCAACGCGGACGGCGTGCCAGCCGAAACTTTTTCCGTCGGCTGGGCGTAGTCACCGCGGTTCAAGATGAACGTGTCGCGCGGTTTGGCCGCGACCTCCATGACCATCGTCGTAAACGGCTCCGTCAGCGCGGCGAGGCGCTCGCGCAAATTTTCCAGCGCGATGCGGTCGCGTCGCAACTCAGGGCCATTGGCGGCACACTCGCGCCACAGAATCTCCCGCTGCTCGGCCGCGCGCTGCGCCTTGGGCATTTTCAGTGCGGCGACGACTTCGCCCGGCAAAGCCGTGCCGTCGTCGGTACCGGTGATCGCGCACACTTCAATCAAGCCGGCGATGTAGGCTTTTCCCGCTCCGAAATTCAGCTGAACGGTGAGGTGCGGCGTTGCGGCGGGATCAATCGGACGCGCGAACGTCGCGGTCAGATGCACCGGCCCGTCGGTGGCGAGATCCGGCGACCACCCGTCGTCGTTGCGCGGATCGAGCACGCCGTCCGCCGGGTTTTTCGGCTCCCACGAACTGGCGGTCACGCGAGAAATCTTTTCCAGCTTGTGCAGATTCACCTGATCGCCCGGCACAGCATCGACCGACACAGCGACGGCCGTGAGTTTGAACGAGCCCTTCTGCGCGGGCTCGACCGGTGGCACCATTTTCTCCGCGCTCTTCTTCTCCGCGCTCTTCTTCTTCTCCGCCGGCGCGCGGGCCGGCGTGCCGCGCGACGGACCATAGCCCCAGCCGCCCAACGCGGCGTCGGCCACCGGATGCATCACGAAACGCAATCCCGTGATCGGCCGCGCGTCTTTCGGCAACTCCGCGAGAATATCGAAGGCCCCCATTTCGCCGGGATTCTTCAGGCTCACGCGGCCTTGGGGCGTAATGTCGAAGCCCACCGCGCGGTTCGGTGTCGAAATTTTAACGGCCTTGAGCGGAAGCACGCGTAATTTTTTTCCCCGCTCCGCCAGCCGCGCCTGCTCGCGCTTTTCCCACGTGGCGAGCACCGCGTCGTCGCGGCTCGCGAGCTTCACCTCAAGCGCGGCAATCTCGCCGCGGAGTGCCGTCTCTTCGCCAGTGTTTAACACGGTGCGCGCCTTCACGCTCGGGCCGGGGTTGACGCCCGCGTTGCCGTCGAGGCCTTTGTCGGGGAGCGTATTAAAAAACGCAAAAGTCTGAAAATAATCCTTCTGCGTGATCGGATCGAATTTGTGGTCGTGGCACTGCGCGCAGCCGAGCGTGAGGCCGAGCACGGCTTCACCCAGGGTCTTCACGCGGTCGGCGTTGTAGTTGGTAAGATTCTCATCGGGGATCGTGCCGCCCTCGTGGGTCACCATGTTGTTGCGCTGAAACCCTGACGCGATCAGATCGGCGTCAGTGCGTTTGGGCAACAGGTCTCCCGCCAATTGCTCCACGAGGAAGCGGTCATAGGGTTTATTGTCGTTGATGGCCTGGATGACCCAGTCGCGCCAGAGCCACATGTGCCGCCCGCCGTCGATGGAAAAACCGTTGGTGTCCGCGTAACGCGCGGCGTCGAGCCAATCGAGCGCCAGGCGTTCGCCGAAGTGCGGACTGGCCAAAAGCCGCGTGACAAGATGATCGACGGCCGATTGGCGATTGGCGATTGCCGCCCGCTCGAAGGTCGCGACCTCCTCAGCAGTGGGAGAAAGTCCGGTGAGATCGAGCGAGAGCCGCCGGATGAGCGTGCGCGAGTCGGCTTCGTCGGCCGGAGCGATTTTCTCCTGGGCAAGTCGGGCGCGCACGAAGGCGTCGATGGCCTGCGCACCGAGAGGCAGAGAACCAGCAAGCCCACCTGATTGCTTTCGCTCCTTCTCCCCCTCTCCCCCTCTCTCCTTCTCTCCTTCTCCAGAAATCGGCAAAGCCGATTTCCGCGGCGCCACAAACGACCAGTGCTCCGAATACTTCGCACCTTCCTCAATCCACGTCTTGATTTTCTGCCGCTGCACCGTGGTGAGCGGCGCGTGTTCCTTCGGCGGCGGCATGACCTCCTCCGGATCGGTGCTGATAATGCGCGCCCACACTTCGCTGTTGGCAAGGTCGCCCGGCTTGATGCGCGTGAGGCCGTTGCGCTCCGCATAGGCCGACTCGGCGACATCGAGGCGCAGTTTTCCTTTGCGCGCTTTCTCATCGAAGCCGTGACACGAAAAACAGTTCTCCGACAGGATCGGCTTGATGTCGCGGCTGTAGTCGACGGCCCGGGTGGCGTGCGCAGCGCAGAACCCCGCGACAACCATCAGGGCACGCGGTAAAAGAGGACGATGTTTCGGAAAGTTCATGAAGGGGACGAGACCACGAAAGAGAATACGGACGCAGGCACAAATCAAACTCCGCGCGTGAGCAGCCCCATGAAGGGTTGAGAAAATTCGCGGGGATTGGAGAACGGCGGGGGTATCATGCGGAAACGGGACTAGCCCCAATACTGTTCACTTAGTGATTGACGTTCGTCGCCGAGAAGTGGGGGATAGGAGGCATGGCACGAAGCGCGATGACGATGGGAACGGGCGGAAAAATTGCCGAGCACCTGAGCGTTGGGGTGCTGGCCCAGATTTACCCATG
>CAMDOF010000224.1 GCA_945903465.1 Opitutus sp. GAS368 | reverse complement strand
CATCGCCAAGTCATGAAACGCCGGGCGAGCGATTGCAGACCCGCCGGCTCGGAATGGTGGACCGCTGTCATCGTGGTGGTCGTTGTCATCGCCACCAGCGTAGCAGGAATCAGTCGCCGAGTTACGCACTCTTGCCGAAGCTACACGGTGTCTCTGCGGGGTCAAAGGCTGGGGCGCCTGAACGGAAGGTTGCACCGCAGAGACGGGACACCACGCAGAGGTCGGAGAAAGCATGAATCTATTTTGCACCACGCTTGGCCCGGAGTTTATGGGATCACGGCCGCCATCATTGAGAAAAAAACGGCGTCCGTTTTCAGGAAATAGCCCGACGCAGAACACTTCATTTTCTATGGCCCCCACCTGATAAGGTATTGGCACCTCCCTCACCTGCCAACCATCAGTCACCCGATTTCGCCGATCGCCCCATCCGCAAAGCTGCGGCCGCCCGCCAGGGGTCGCATCGCCTGCCCCAAAATCCTCCGATCCTTTCGCTTGTTCCCCGCTACGAATTTCACGGGTTAGTCAACCGTAGCGCCGACTGTGACCAGGCCAGCGAGCATCGAGTTGCCCGTCGCTGCGAACACCACCGAGGTGTCAGCCGCCCGCCTCCGTCCTCCGGGGCTCTGCCCTCGTCCTCGCCCTCCGTCCTCCGCCGTCCGCCCTCCGTCCTCCGCCCTCCGCCCTCCGCCCTCCGCCGTCCGTCCTCCGTCCTCCTCCGCCCTCCGCCCTCCGCCGTCCGCCCTCCGTCCTCCGCCGTCCGCCCTCCGTCCTCCGCCGTCCGTCCTCCGCCGTCCGCCGTCCGTCCTCCTCCGTCCGTCCTCCGCCCTCCGCCCTCCGCCGTCCGTCCTCCGCCGTCCGCCCTCCGCCGTCCGTCCTCCGCCGTCTGCCCTCCGTCCTCCGCCGTCCGCCCTCCGTCCGTCCGTCCGCCGTCCGTCGTCCGCCGTCCGACGCCGCCGCGAACGCACCGGTCTTCTGGACGGAGCCCACCCGCCCCGTTCGCCCCGACGACCAGAGCCCCTTCTAAGCCGACGCCGACCCAGCCGCCCCCTCGGCCGGCGAATTCCCCGCCGACGCACCGGAATCTGCCTGAATGTATTTAAAAAAGCTGGCTCCTTGACTCCGAGCAATCCGGAGGTCTGCCTCCGCGCATCGTAACCCCCGCGATGATTGCCCCCCCCAAAGGCAAGCCGCGCCCCGAACCGCACCCGAAATCCCCCTTTCCGCCGCCGCTGTTCCCCTCCCCAAGTCCCGAGCTTCAGCCAAACCCGCCGTCATCTCGAAACCCATTCATTTTCTACCAGCTAACCCCCATCCCGCCATGCCCCTCCCCTTGAACCCCTCCCCCCCGCGAATCCAATTTTCTAGCAATAGCCTCTCCCGCCCGCCGGCTCCCACGTTCATCCATCCCCATGATTCACCCCACTCGTTCGACTCCTCCCTGGCCTTTGCCGTATCGCGCGCGCAGTTCAGGGCGGTCGTTCCGCTCTGGACAATTCTGGTGCTGTTCGCGTGCGTCGCCACCATGATGGCCCAGCCGGCGACCACCGGCACGGGCGAACTCGCCGGGCAGGTGAGCAACGCCGTCACCCGCGCCTCGCTCCAGGGCGCCTCCGTCGAACTTGTCGGCACGGGCCGGGCCACGCTCACGGATGCTTCCGGCCAATTCTCGTTCCGCAATCTTCCCGCCGGTTCGTACACGGTGGCGGTGGCCTACGTCGGCCTCGATCGTTTGATCAAATCCGTCGCCCTTGCGGCGGGCGGACGCACCTCGCTAAACGTCGCGCTCACCTCAGCCGTGTATCAGCTCGACGCGTTCGCGGTCACCGCCGATCGCGAAGGGCAAGCCGCGTCGATCACGCGCCAGCGCACCGCCAGCAACATCATCAATGTCGTCTCGCTCGATGCGTATGGTGACGTCGCCGACGGCAACCTCGGCAACTTTCTTGAAAAGCTGCCCGGCGTGGCGATCCACTATGGCGATGGCGATCCCGTCGGCATCATGCTTCGCGGCGCGCCGCCCAGCATGAGCATGATCACGCTCGATGGCACGCAGCTCACGGCCGCGGCGTCGGGGAACACCGGCAGCATGGGTGACCGCGCCCCGGTGATCGACCGGACGCCGGCCGAGTTCATCAAGGAAGTGGAAGTCACCAAGGCGTCGACGCCAGACATGGACGCCACGGGGTTGGGCGGCGCGGCGAAACTAATCACGAAGTCGGCGTTCGATTTCAAACAGACGCAGGTGCTCTCCTTCCAGGGTTCCTACAATCTGAATACGTACCGCAGGTCGAATCCGTGGACACCTTCCGCCGCCGTCACCTACATGCGCAAATTCGGTCCGGAAACCCGCTTTGCCGTCACGCTCTCGGGCAGCTACACGAAAGTGTTCGGCGCGCGCGACCGCGTGCAGCCTGCGTACGCCGCAACACCGGACATGATGAGCGGACTGCGTTTTCTGGATGATACGCACACCACGATCCGCCAGGGCGGCGGGGCGAAGTTCGAGTATCGTCCCGATGCCACGCTTTCACTTTATGCCGATGTCTTGCTGTCGGATTTTTCCAAGGACCTGACCCGCTATAATCATCAGATTCAATCGGCGGGCGCCCTGCGGGTTGCCGACTACAGCCGCGTCAGCCGCGCGCAGATCGAGGCGGGCACCGCGCCGCGCGATGCGACGAACCAGACGGCGGGCATCGCGCCGGGCGGCACGAACGACGTGGTCGAATGGCTGCACACGAACTGGATCAACCAGACCGCGATCGAGCCGCGGCGCAACGACCAGATCATGCTCGCGGCGGGCGGCACGAAGCGGCTGGCGAATTGGGATCTGACCGGACGCGTCACAAAGAGTTACGATGACTACGAACGGGCGTTCGAGCAGATGACTGGCCGCCGGCTCGGTGGCATCGGCTTTCTGATCGACGCGACCCGCTCACGCGAAACGCCGGCAATGCGGCCGTCCTATGGCGATGCCGATGCGCTCAACCAATATACAACGAACCAGTGGGTGTATAACAAATCGATCTACAATGCCGACGAGGAGATCATGACCGGCAGCCTTGATGTGAAACGTACGTTCGAGTCGGCCCACGTTCCGTTTCAGCTCCAAGGCGGGATCAAGTACCAGAAGCAGGATCGCGAGACCGAGACCTGGCTGCCGTCGTGGACCTATGTGGGCTCGGCTGGCGTGCTCAACGTGGCGCAGTTTGGGCAGGCCGAGCGCGGATACGGCATGCGGCACGGCTTCTATCCGGCGTTTCAATTGCTGGATTTCCGCCCGGCCAACGCGCTTCTTAACTCCCAGCCGGGCCAATTCACGCCGGTGGGCACCTCAGTGGCGGTGCGCAACCCTCCGAGCGCGGCGACGGAGGAGATCTCGTCCGCCTACGTGATGGGCAAGGTGGACGTCCGCCCGTTCAGCCTGCTGGGCGGCGTGCGCGCCGAGCGCACGGAAATCGCGGCGCGGGGCGCATTCACCCGGGCTGGCGGCGTCTCGACGACGTCGCGCGAGGGCGAATACACGAAGTATTTTCCGAGCGTACATGCACGCTACGCCGCGACCTCCAACCTGACGTTCCGCGCCTCATATTCGACGACGATGGCGCGGCCGAGCATCGCCGACATCGTGCCCACGACCACCGTGACAGCCTCGGCCACGACCGGCCTGGGCTCGGTGACGCAAAACAATACCAACCTCGGCCCGCAGTATTCAAAGAATGTCGACGTGATGGTGGAGTATGGGCTCGCGCCCGTCGGATTGTTCTCGGCCGGGGTGTTCCGGAAGGACATTGCGGGCTTCATCCTGACGCAACGCGACTTCGTCGCGAGCGGACGCGACAACGGCTTCGACGGCCAGTTCGAGGGCTACGACCTGATCACCAAGCGGAATCTGAACAACGCGACTATCAAAGGGTACGAGGTGAGCTACGAGCAGCAGCTGCGGATGCTGCCGAAGCCGTTCAACACGCTCGGACTGTACGCCAACTATACCGACATCCGAACCGAGGGCACATACGACGAGGGCGCGGGCGCGCTCGCCGGTTTTGTGCCCAAGACCTACAACGGCGGTTTGACCTACTCACTCTGGCGATTGCAGTTGCGCGTGAACTTCAATCACACGAGCGGTTACCTGCGGGCGTACAACGCGGCGCCGGCATCGGCCGCCTGGCTGACCAGCGTCGAGCGGGTTGGTTTCAACCTGCAGTACCGGATCAACGGGTGGCTCACGGCGACGGCGAACCTGGAGAACGCGTTCAACCAGGCTCCGGATGAATATTCGCTGAATACGAATCGGATCACGGTGTCGGAAATCTTCGGTTCGCGGCTGACGCTGGGCGTTCGCGGGCGCTTCTGATCGTAAACGCCCACCTTCGCGATCAAACCTCTCCCATGACCCATCGATTCTTCTTCACAGGTTCACGTGGCTCGGCAGCGGGCCGCCGCACCGCGCTTCTTCTCCTCGCCGCGTGTGCCGGCGCGCGACTGTCGGCCGCGGCGGCACCGAAGGAAACCTTCGGGATCACGACGCTCACTCCGCCGCATCTCGAACTACATCCGCATCCCGGATACTGGCCGCGCCATCGCCTGTGGCAGGGCATCCCGAGCATCGAGCGCGCTCCGGGTGGCCGCCTGTGGGCGACGTGGTATGCCGGGCCGTTGCAGGAGGGAAGAGGCCAGAACTATCAGCTTCTCGTGACCAGCGCCGACGATGGCCGCACCTGGTCGAAACCCGTCGCCGTCTTCGATCCCAGCCGCCAGTTGCTCGGCGGCGATGGCAGCGATGCCCACCTCTGGCTCGATCCCAAGGGCAAGCTCTGGTGGTTCGTCCACCGCGTGATGCCGTCGCCAGGACTGCACCCCCGCACCTGTTGGGGCTTTTACACCGACGAGCCCGACCGCGCGCGGCCACGATGGCAAGGCCCGGTCTTTGCCGGCCACGGAAACTCCCTCAACAAGGAAACCGTGCTCGCCGACGGCACCTGGCTGCACATGAGCGACCCGCTGATGCGCTATGGTCTGCCAGTCCCGCCCGAGGGCGCCGCTTCGACTGAGATCGCCACCGGCGCCCATCTTTACCGCTTTGCGGGCTACAGCCGGCCGTGGGAACACGTTGGCCACGCCACGATTTCTTCCAAGCATTCGCCGGGGGTGGGCAATGAACACATGGTGGTCCAGCGCCGCGATGGTTCACTGTGGATGCTCGTCCGTATCCCCGGCGGCATCGCCCAGGCCGTTTCCGAGGATCAGGGCAAAACCTGGCGTGAACTGGAACCGTTCACCCAGTCGTTCAGCAACGCCACCCGCTTTTTTTTCCGCCGGCTCGCTTCCGGCCACCTCTTGCTGGTGGTCAACGACCACCCAAAGAACCGCGCCAACATGACGGTCATCCTGTCCGAGGACGAAGGCCGAACGTGGCCCTTCAAGCTCGTGATCGACGAGCGTGGGGCCGTCAGCTATCCGGACGGGACCGAGGCACCGGATGGTTCCATCTACGTTACCTACGATCGCGGACGCTACAATTTCGATGAGCAGGAAATCCTGTTCGCTAAAATCACCGAGGCGGACATCCGGGCCGGCAAGCTCGTGAGCCCGCAGAGCCGACTGAAACAGGTGATCAACAAACTCAGCGACGAAGGCGGTGGGGTGCGCTTCACCGGCGAATCGGCGGAAATGTTGAAAGCATTTCAGCAACTGAGCGCAGAGGGCGGCACGACGGGATCGACGACCACCGCTGCACCAATCGCGAGCCTGCCGGTGACCAGGCAAGACATCGTCGTCTTCAAGGAGCCCGGACTCTACGGCGGCTGGCCGGCAAATCACGGGATGTGGCAATGGGGCGACGAGCTGGTCGTGGGCTTCACGGTGGCCACCTTCATGCATCAGGAAAACGCCCACGCCGTCGACCGCAGCCGCCCCTTCGAGGAACAGCAGGCCCGCAGCCTCGATGGCGGGCTGACGTGGAAAATCGAGCAGCAGCTTCCTTTTACCGTGCCGGCCAAGGCGCCCAAACCCGTGCGGCTGACCACGCCGCTGGACTTCACCGCGCCGGATTTCGCGCTGATGTTCCGCTTTGCCAGCGTTCACGCGGGGCCCTCGTGGTTCTACACCTCGACGGATCGCTGCAAAACGTGGCGCGGGCCCTATGCGTTTGCCGTCGAAGGCATCGACCAGATCAGCACCCGCACCGATCTGATTGTACTCGGAACCCGCGACTGCCTGATGTTCGGGAGCGCCGCGAAGTCCAACGGCAAGGAGGGTCGCGTGTTTTGCGCGCGCACCACCGATGGCGGCCTCACGTGGAAGCTGGTTTCGTATATCGGACCCGAACCCGCCGGCTTCGCGATCATGCCCTCGTCGCTCCGCCTCAAGGACGGCGCGCTCCTTACCACCATCCGCCGCTCGGACCCCGGTGTGTCCGGGTTTATCGAGGCTTGGCGCAGCATGGATCAAGGCGCCCACTGGAACTACACGGGGAAGGCGGCGCTGGATATTGGCGGCAGTCCGCCCTCACTCGTGCAGTTGCCGGACGGGCGCGTCGCGCTGACCTACGGTTATCGCGCCAAACCCCACGGCGTGCGGGCGCGATTCAGTCCCGATGGGGGCTACAAATGGGGCTCGGAGATCATTCTGCGCGATGACGGGTTGAGCGGCGATATGGGCTACCCGCGCAGCGTCGTCCGGCCGGACGGCAGGGTGCTGACGGCTTATTATTTCAACGGACCGCGGGATGACGACCGGACGATCGAAGCGACGCTGTGGACGCCGCCCGATGCCGCCGCCGAGGCCAGCCGGCACCGCCCCGCCATTAGCCCCCTCACGAACGGTACGGAGTGGAAAGGTGACCGCCCGGTGGCGTTGAAGAACCCGCAGCGTCCAAAGGTCGAGACCGCATTTATCTACCAGCCCGAGACGAAGTGGACCTACTCCCATCACCCGAGCATCACTTTTTTCAAAGGCCGGTTCCACGCGATCTGGTCCAACGGCCGGGACAGTGAGGACGAGCCTGGTCAACGCGTGCTCACGTCCAGCTCGGCGGATTTTCGGACCTGGACTCCCGCACGGCCGCTGGTCGCCTCCGTGGTCGACGCCAACGGCATCGAGCGGGTACGCACCGCGGCGGGCTTCCATCAGTACAACGGCACACTCGTCGCCTATTTTTCCAACTACGGTCCGAACAAGGAAACGACGCACCTCCAGGCCGTCACGACAACCGACGGAGAGCAGTGGAGCGCCGTGCGGGAGATCGGCATCCCGATCTGTCCCAATCACGGTCCGCAACGGACGTCGTCCGGCCGGCTGATTATCGCCGGCCACACGGCTTTCCCCTACACCGACGATCCCTCGGGCCTGACCGGCTGGCGCATGACCGGCATCTATCCAGCGGAGATGGGCCCGCATTTCGAGGATGATCCGATGACGTTCAAAGAAGTGGCCATGCGTGAGGATTGGCCTTCCGCGCTTTGTGAGGGCTCGTTTTTCGAGACGGACGACGGCGTGCTGCACATGCAGTTGCGCAACGTCAGCCGCATCTTCGCCGGCCGGATGTGGACGACGGAAAGCCGCGACCGGGGCGTGACCTGGTCCAAGCCCGCTCTGACCACGTTCAGCGATTCGAACACAAAATTCCATTTTGGCCGGCTGCCCGACGGACGGTTCTACTGCGTGGGAAACCCCATCGCCGGCAACAGAACGCCTCTGGTGCTCGTGCTCTCGCGCGACGGAGTGAAGTTCGATCGCCATTTCATCCTCGGCGACACGCCCTACCAGATGCGCAAGCCGGGAGGTGCGAAGGCTGGTCAATATGGCTACCCGCATACGCTCGTGCACGACGGCTATCTCTACACCATCGTCTCGCGCCAGAAGGAAGCCGTCCAGGTGCTGCGTGTCGCCTTGAGCGAACTACACGAGTGACGCCGTGTTGCTTCCCATGAAAATCATCCACCTGCTGCTCTCCCTGTTCGCGACATCGCTGGTCGTCGCGGCAGACAAGCCAAACTTCATCGTCCCCACCAAATGGGAAGGCGGTGTGCGCACCCCCACCATGGCGTGGTGGCAGGAGCATCCGGACGGGGTCAGTCCGCTGATGGCAATGGAGGCTGTCCCGGCCGGCGGGGTTCGTGATGACGTGAACGGGCGTCTCGGCGCGAGTATGGCCAGCGTGTAGGACGCCAGCTCGGCGTAACCCCAAAATGGGGTATCGGCACGTCTGGGGGTGGCTACGGCAGGAGTGGTGGATTCGAGGTAGGGCGCCAGGTCTTCGCATTCAATACCCGGGTGCCCGTTATCATGTCATTAATCGCGGAAATCTGCCGCCCGACGTTTTCGCACCGTTCGGGGCTACGAACGCGTTCCTCATCGCGCTGGATAAGGCGGCGGTGCCGTTCGGCTGGCAAGTGCATGCGTTCGTGGTCAGGCGCAACCCCTACCCCCTCGCCCTCGCAACACCGGAACCGAACCTCGTGCAGGAGGCACTTTACTCATCACACCCGACCCTCCTCGTCTCGCCCTCGCAACACCGGAACCGAATCTCGTGCAGGGGATGCCCGGGCTGCAATCTACGTTCACGACACGGCTGACTCGATTCCACGGTCAGCAGGGCCCTGGGTTGCAGGGTCGGTCCAAGGCCCCGTTGGTCGAGGACGCTCCCCATCTCGCCCGGGTCTGCGATTACATCCCTCTCAATCCCGTTCGTGCCGGAGTTGTCACCGCCGACCGGGTGGGCGAATAGCGGAGCAGCCGCCTCTGGCCCTGCCTGCCAGTGTAACTGCGTAATGGATACATCGGGCCGTAGAAGAATAGCGGAGCAGCAGACTTTGGCACTGCCTGCCAGCGACCCCACGCGATTGGTTCCAGTCCGCCGAACGGTTGCCGTCTCTCGGACTCGAGACCCAAAGCGATCCCTGGCGCCCATACCCCGACCCTTGGGCGAACATCGCGGCAACGCGCGACGACGATCGCACTGTGCGCGGCGCCTATTCTGGCGGTTGGGCGATTGGCCCAGCAGGCTGGGCGGAGGGCGAGCGCACGCCAACCCGCCCATCTGGCGTTGTCACCGGAAATGTCCGCCACGGAGATCGCCGAAATCAAGTGCGCACGGTGGCAACAGGCGTTGGACGCCGCGTTCAAAGAAACCGGCAAGTCTTTCGCGGACGCGGCAAGCGCGCCAAAAGGCGTCGGATGGAAGGTCGCCATCGCCCAGACGCGGCGAACCACGGTGGCGGTGCCGTATCGTTGGATCGCGACGACATTGCAGAGGGGTCATCCCGCCGCCGGGCGCGGCGATCTCTCGCCGCGGGCATGGCCATCAGCGGACTGACCCCATCGGATCGCCACCATCGGATCGCATCCTCCGGTTCCTCTGAAACTGGCTGAAACGGGCAGCGAGCTTGTTCGCAACTCCTTCCCCTGATCGGGGGGCACGGGGATTGCGCCCCGTGGCCCTTCCACACCACCGGACGTGCCGATTACCGCGCCCGGCCATTGAATTTCAGGAAACCCTAGGTCCCTCGTGGAGTCGGGGCTGTCAGTCCAGACCGTTGCTGACCCGTTCGCGCCTCAGGCATCGCCGCCCGGAGCTTTCGGCGGCGACATCCGCCGCCACTTACTCGCACCGGGCGGCCGTGCGCTGGCTTTGTCCACCGCCCGGCCGCCGGGCGAGGAGCCGGACCCCGGCCGGTTCAGTCCTGCGACCCGGAGGGCCGCGTGGCGTGAGCTGAGGGCGAGGCGGAAGCCGAGGTTGTCGTTGCGGTTGCCGGGCGAATTCCTGTTGCGATTCGCG
>CAMDOF010000223.1 GCA_945903465.1 Opitutus sp. GAS368 | reverse complement strand
CCGAAAGCCCCCTTTCCTTCCCAGCCGTTCCGCGCCCCAATTCCCCAGCATCCTCCGAACCCGCCGCCCTCTCAAAATCGACTCATTTACGGCTAACTCATCCAGCTCCCACCTGCCCCTCCGGGATCCGATCCCAGACAAAATCCAGTTTCCTATCAGCCCCCGCCCCAGAATCGGATTCTGGCCGTGACCGAGAGAAACCGGGTGAACGTTGCGCCCAAGCGCTTAACAAAGGGGGTTTCTTAGAAGGAGCCATCGCGACGACCTCGGTCGCTTCTGGGGGGCGAGTTTGCGAACCCGGTGCTCAAGTCGCCCGACGGCCCACTCGTGGTGATTTGCCTCGGTCGCGAGCGCGCGGCGCAGCTTGGTTTCGGCCATGGGGCTCAACGTGCGAAAGTGCGCCCAGGTGAATTTGGGCCACGTGGCCCAAATTGGGAATGCGCGGTAGAATGGGTCGCAGCGCGGCCACCCGCTGCGCGCGGGGAAGCATCCGGACGGGGTCAGTCCGCTGATGGCAATGGAGGATGCCCCTCGCAAAACCGGAACCGAACCTCGTGCAGGGGATGCCCGGGCTGCAATCTACGTTCGCGATGCGGCTGACTCGATTCCACGGTCAGCAGGGCCCTGGGTTGCAGGGTCGGTCCAAGGCCCCGTTGGTCGAGGACGCCCCCCCATCTCACCCGGGTTTGCGGTTGCCCACCTCGAGACTCGGGTCCGGCGCTGAAACGGCGAGTCCGGCGGCGGCGGCCCTGACTTCGGCCGGAGCGAAAGACACCAGGGCAACGGCCACCGAAAACACGGGGAAGAGGGAATTTTTCATGGGGGCAGGAACTCAGATTTCCGAGTAGGCCTGAGCCCCAGAACCGGGCAAGCGTGTACGTCGCGGCGCTACTGGGAAAATAATGTGACCACGGGGTACCCGTTCATGCCTGCCGCGGTTTCACGATGAATCAATCCGAGCGGGCGGGACGCGTCGTGGTAAACAAATGTTATCAGTGAAATCTCTTTGCATGACCGCCATCCTGACGCAGGGTCATTCTTAATCCCTGTACGAAACCGCGCGGCGCAAGTTCCGGAGCGTTCGATTTGCCACCCCGATCAGCCGTAGCCTTGCCGCCATTCAATCATGCTTAGCTTAAAGCCCCTTCACGTTGTTCCCGATCGGGTCGCCATTGCGATCCGGTTTTTCCTTCGATCCCTCAGGTTCAATCCATGGTTGCCAGCGCTGATTTCCAGCGCGGCGCTCGCTTTTGCGCCGCTTCAAGCCCAGTCGGTCGACACCGGCTCAGTCGAAGGCCGCGTGATGAATGGATCTAACGGCGCTTACATCGGCAACGTACGCGTCGCCGCGGAAGGCACCACGCGCGAAACGGTCACCGATGCCAATGGCGCCTACCGCTTGACCGGGCTGCCCTCCGGCAGTGTTCGCGTAAGCGCCTCCTACGTTGGATTGGAGAGCCGGACGGAAACGGTCACGGTCGCTTCCGGTCGCAGTGCCGAGCTGAACTTTGAACTCTCGCGGAGCGGTGCGCCGTCCGCGGCGGCGGGCAAAGACGTTCTCAAGATGGCGGCATTCACCGTCCTCGAAGAGCGGGAAACGAGCGCCCAAGCGCTGGCGCTCAACCAGCAACGGCAATCCCCGAACATCAAAAACGTCGTTGCGAGCGATGAATATCCGACGGGCAGCGACGACAACATCGCCGATTTCATCCGCTTCATTCCCGGCGTGTCCATCGTCTACTCCGGCCGCGCGGGGACGGATGCCTCCGTGCGCGGCATGCCGTCGGACACGTCCGGCATTACCATGGACGGCGTTGAATTGTCGGGCGCATTCACGGGCAACACGCGCACCGTCAGCCTGCTGGCGGTGCCGACCACCAACATCGCGACGATTGAAATCACGAAGGTGCCCACGTCCGACATGCCCGCCCACGGTTTGGGCGGGTCGATGAACATCACGACAAAGAGCGGCTTCGAGCGCACCAAGCCCCTCTTCAAGTACAACGTTTTTAGCGCCTTCGATCCGCAATACGGGGTTAGTCTGGGCGACCGCAAGGGACCCCACAAGTCGATGGACTCGCCCTCCATCCGACCTTCCTTCGAACTCAGCTACCTGCTGCCGGTGAACAAATCCCTCTCCCTTTCGCTGTCGGCCGGCAACAAGTTGAACTACAACACCAACCCTTCCGACACGAACGCGACATGGGATCTGGTTCAGGGTTTTCCGACGTCCACCACCCCGCGCAACACTCAGGTACAGCTGGTGACCGTCCGATCCGGCCAGGCCGGCGTTGACTGGAAGCTGGGCGACAAAAACATCTTCAAGGCCAGCGTCTCCTACCGCACTCGCAATGCCGATCAGGGCAACAACGGCCTTGCCCTCACCTACGGCGCCGGGGCCACGGGCAACGCCACCTTCGTACAAGGCGCTGCCACGGGCGTCGGCTCGCTCGGTCAGACCTTCTCTTGGCAAAACCTGATCAGCCACACCACCCACGCGTTGCTGAAGTACACGCATCTGGGCGACACCTGGAAAATCGATGCCAGCGGCAGCCACTCTTACTCCAGCTTCTATTTCATGCCGGACTACAACATCGGGTACTTCGGCGGCGCTTCCGTAACGCTGCCGAACGTGGTGATCCGAGCCGACGGCATGGATGGAGCCGCCACCCGGGCGATCGGCCTGCAACCCATGAATGTCACTATTCGCGATCGGGCGGGCAACCCGGTTTCCCCGCACGACGGTCGGCTCTATACCCTAAACTCGGCGACCTCCTCCGAGACGGGCAATCGAGTCGACAAGACCCAGTTCAAGCTGGATTTGAAGCGTGAACTCAGAATGTCGGTTCCCCTTACCATCCAGACCGGCGGCACCGTCGTGAAGGAAACCCAGAAGCTCTGGAATTTCGGGAAGACCTACAATTTCCGCCCCACGGCCACGGCCGCCGAACGCATCGCCGGCAATTACGACCTGATCGACACAGCTTATTCCGCGACCCTCGAACCGTTGTTGGGCAGCAAGGTCCACTGGGTCAGCCCGACCAAACTCTTCGAGCTATCCAAGGCGCGGCCTGATTATTTCGTACTCAACGAGGCCGCCGCCCACCAGACGCGGGTGAACGCCTCGAAGAAGCTCGAAGAAACCATTTCAGCGGCTTACTTCCGGACTGACACCCGCCTTCTCAACAACCGGCTATGGCTGGTCGCCGGGGTGCGGTACGAGCGGACCGACGACGACGGCAGGGGGCCGGCGGTCAACCCCGCCGCCCAATTCATAAAACTTCCCAACGGCACCCTGGCCAAGGACGCCACCGGCCGGTTCATTCCGTTGACGACGAATGCCTTTGAAGTCGCCAAGTTGGTCTACACGGAGCGCGGCCTGCGCGGAAAGACCAGCTACGACGATTTCTTCCCCAGCTTCAATTCCAGCTTCAACCTCAAGGATGATCTCGTTTTGCGTTTCGGCTACGCGAAAACCATCGGACGGCCGAACCTGCCGTTTATTATTCCCGGCGCCACCTACTCGACGATCACCGAAACCACCACCAAGCAGACGATCACCGTCGTCAACACCCGGTTGCAACCCTGGAAGGCGAACAACTACGATCTCTCACTCGAGTCATATCTGTTCAAGGACGGCTTCGGTTCGGTCGGCGTCTTTCAGAAGGATATCAGCAATTTCTTCGCCGTTCGGACATTTCCCGGCACGCCCGAGATTCTTGAACAGTATGGCGTGATCGCAGCCGCGGGGGATGCCATCGACTACGACATCGTCAGCCGGTTCAACGGCGGCGACGCCCGGGTCCGCGGCATGGAGTTTACCTACCGGCAGGGACTGACCTTCCTGCCCCAGTGGGCTCGTGGCGCGCAGGTGTTTATTAACTACACGCGCTCGAACCTGAGCGGCTCGACCACCGCGGATTTCACCGGATTCAACCCTCAGACGCTGAGTTGGGGCCTGAATTTCGTCCGTCCGCGCTACGCGGTGAAGTTCTCCAGCACGGAAGGCAAGGAGACCAAGCGCGCTGCGGTGGCCGCGAGCGCGACTACTCCGGCCGGCTCGTACCAGTGGCAGGGCGCGCTGAAGCGCTACACCCTCAGCTTTGAATACAGCTTTAGCCGCCGCCTCGGCTTCTATGCCTCGCTGGCAGACTTCAACACCCCGGGCGGCTATGTCATCATCCAGAAGGTGTATGCCCCGAACACGCCGAATAACTTACGAACAATTCGCGTCACGGAGTGGGGCCAAAGCGCCATCATCGGCATCAAAGGCGAATTCTAATCGCCGTGCGCAGTTCCGACTCCAGCGTTTCACCCAGCGACGCTTGGCAAGGCTGGGGCGCGGCGAACCCAAGCGTTTCCGAAGCGTTTGTCCTTCTATTCAACCACCCGTTGCGAGTTCTCGTTTAACATTCCCCTCGATGAAATTGCCCTTCACGTCCCGCCGATACCGCCTCGCCACCCTACTCCTAACGCTTGCGGCCAGCGCGGTGCCCGCCTTCGCGGTCGAGCGTGTCGGCGTCACCGACATTGGATCGCGACGGGAACTCTTCGTCGAAGACACGCTGGTGGAGCGGCTGGCCGGCAAGGCCGGTCTGCGGCTGCAACCGCCCACGCCGCGGGAACTCGTGATCGTGCACGACGCGCCATGGGAAGGGCCCGGCAGCGGTTACCACAGCCTGTTCAAGGACGGGGATCTCTACCGGATGTATTACAAGGCGTGGCAGCGCACGCGCGGACCCGGCTCGGCTAATACCGACACCAATCCGCTCCTCTGCTGCTACGCGGAAAGCAACGACGGCATTCACTGGCGCAAACCCGAACTGGGCTTGCACGAATTCAACGGATCAAAAGCCAACAACATCGTGATGGTCACGGGCGCGGTCGGGCAGGTCGACGCGGACGCCGGCCACCCGGCGGTGTTCAAGGATGAAAATCCCAACGCCAGCCCGGACGCGCGTTACAAGGCGATCCTGCGCTCCCGCAAACCGCGCGGCTTGCTGGCGTTCAAATCCGCCGACGCGATCCACTGGTCCCCGCTGACCGACGCGCCCATCATCACGGACGGCGCGTTCGATTCGCAAAACCTGGCGTTTTGGGACGGAGTCCGCGGCGAGTACCGCGCCTATTGGCGTTACTTTCAACAGGGGGTCAAAATGCAGGATGATCGCAACCCCGCCGGGGTGCGCGCCATTCGCACCGCCACGTCGAAAGATTTTATTCATTGGGAAAACCAAGCGGACCTGAAGTACGTCGATTCGCCTTCCGAGCAACTCTACACGAACCAGATCAAGCCGTATGCGCGCGCGCCGCATGTGCTCATCGGCTTCCCGATGCGCTACACAGACCGGGGGTGGTCCGACGCCATGCGCGCGCTGCCGAACGCGGACCACCGCGCGTGGCGCGCCACCAGCAACGCCCGGCTGGGCACGGCGCTGTCGGACACGCTCTTCATGGCGAGCCGCGATGGCGTGACATTCAAGCGCTGGGGTGACGCCTTCCTTCGCCCGGGGATTGAACGCGACGGCACGTGGAGTTACGGCCAGCAATGCGTCGCCTGGCAGGTGGTCGAAACCAAGGCGTCGCTTGAGGGCGCACCCAACGAACTTTCGATTTACGCCGACGAATTCTACTGGAGCGGGGCAAAAGGCAGCGCGGTGCGGCGCTACACGTTGCGACTGGATGGCTTCGTTTCCGTGCACGCGCCGATGAGCGGAGGCGAACTCGTCACCAAGCCGCTGCGCTTCACCGGCAGTGAGCTCAGCTTGAATTTCGCGACGTCCGCCGCCGGTAGCGTGCGAGTGGAAATTCAGGACTTGAGCGGCCGCGCCTTGCCGGGATTCGCGCTCGAAGATTGCCCGCCGCTTTTTGGCGACACCGTAGCGCGTGCCGTCTCGTGGCGGGGAGGCGCGAAGATAAGCGCCCTCGCGAACCAGCCCGTGCGTTTGCGCTTCGCGCTCCAAGACGCGGATATCTACGCGTACCAGTTTATCGAGTAGCGGTACCCGCCAACGCGTTTCAACCACCCGAGCTTTTCCCCCTCGCCCATGACCACGCTTCTTCCGCTGCGGCACCTGTTTCTTGCCCTTTTTTTAATGGCCGCGGCCGCGCCGGGTCTTGCCGCCCCGACGGTCGCGACGCCCATCGACCTTGGCTCGCGCCGCGAGCTGTTCGTGGACGAATTCCTCATCGCGCAGAAATCCGGCTTGGAGCTGAGACTGCATTCGCCAACGCCGAAGGAAATCGTGATGGTGCGGGACGCGCCGTGGGAAGGCAGCGGCAGCGATTTCGAGCGGCTGATCCGCGACGGCGATATCATCCGCATGTATTATATGGCGGCGGAACTGACGAACGCCGATGCGACGAAGATGCGCTCGGATCCCGGTGGGACGTCGCCGCGCGTGACGTATGCGTGCTACGCGGAAAGCAAGGACGGCATTCATTGGGTGAAGCCAGCACTGGGGCTTTTCGACTTCCATGGCTCGAAGCAAAACAACATCGTGTGGGCCCAGCCGAAACTCGACAACTTCACGCCCTTCAAGGATGCGAATCCGGATTGTCCTCCCGCCGAAAGATACAAGGCCGTGATGGCGGGAACGGGCGGACTCTTTGCCTTGAAATCGGCGGATGGCGTCCACTGGTCCTTGTTGAGCGCCAAGCCCATCATCACGCGCGGAAAATTCGACACCCAAAACAACGCGTTTTGGGATCCGCTGCGAAAACAGTACTGGTGCTACGTTCGCGATTTTCACGCCCCGGGCGGCGAGCGCACCAACAATACGAGGGCGGGGGTGCGCGATATCCAGGTTTCCACTTCAATCGACTTCCGGGAATGGAGCGAACCGCGCACCCTGCGCTACGGCGACACGCCGGATGAGGCGCTTTATATCAACGTCATCGAACCCTACCCGCGCGCTCCGCATCTTTTTGTCGGTTTTCCCGCGCGCTATGTCGATCGGCCGTTTTCGTCCGCGGCCTTGCAGTCGCTGCCGGATCCCGCCCACCGGCGCGGTCGCATGAAGTTTTCGGCGCGCTATGGCACCGTGGTTACCGACGGACTGTTCATGACCAGTCGGGATGGCGAAAATTTCCACCGATGGAGCGAAGCCTTTGTGCGCCCGGGTCCGCAGCGTCGCGACAACTGGGTTTATGGCGACGGCTTCGTCGGTCTGGGTTTGTTGGAAACTCCCGCGGAAGACCCGACCGCCGATCCCGAGCTCTCGCTTTACATCCACGAGAATCATTGGAAGCAGCCCAACCGGCTGCGGCGCCATACACTGCGGATGGACGGCTTCGTCTCGCTGTCAGCAGGTCAAAATCCGGGAGAGTTCGTGAGCAAACCCCTGACCTTTTCGGGTCGCACGCTCACGCTCAATTTTGCCACCTCGGCCGCGGGCGGGATCCGCGTCGAACTACTCGGCGCCAACGGCCAGCCCTTGCCGGGATTTTCGCTCGCCGAATGCGACGAGCTCTTTGGCGATACGATCAGCCGCACCGTGACCTGGGCCGATCGAGACGATCTCAGCGCGCTCGCGGGACGCCACCTTCAGCTTCGCATGGTGCTGAGCGATGCGGACCTCTACTCCCTCAAGTTTCAGTAATTCCTTTTCTACCCGCAACCGCCCCATGAAATCCATCTGGTCTTCGCTCTATCTTGGTCTTGCCACTCCAGCCCTTTTTCTGGCCGCAACCACGGCACTGCCGGCCCAGTCGGCCGGCGCGACGGACATCGGTTCCCGCCGGGAACTTTTCGTCGACAGCGGGTTGGTCGAGCGCCTGTCGGGCAAAGCGGAATGGCGTCTGCATCGTCCCGTTCCCCAGGAAATGGCCATCGTCCACGACGCGCCGTGGGAAGGCAGCGGCAGCGGCTACCACAGCATTTTCAAGGACGGCGACCTTTACCGGATGTATTACAAGTCCTGGCAAATCGATGTGATGCACGAAGCCGGGAAAACCAAAGTCAATGCCGCGCATCCCCTCTTCTGCGCCTACGCTGAGAGCGATGATGGCATCCAATGGCGCAAGCCCAACCTCGGGCTGCACGAGTTCAACGGGTCGAAGGCTAACAATATAGTCATGATCGGTGGCGTCATCGGCAAAGTGGACGCGGACGCGGGTCACCCCGCGGTGTTCAAGGATGAAAATCCCCACACCGCCCCGGACGCCCGTTACAAGGCGATCCTACGGTCCAACAAGCCGCGGGGCCTGCTGGCGTTCAAGTCGCCGGATGGGCTGCGCTGGACTCCCATGGCAGATGCGCCGGTCATCACCGATGGCGCGTTCGATTCGCAGAACCTGGCGTTTTGGGACGGCGCGCGCGGCCAGTACCGGGCGTATTGGCGATATTTCACGCAGGGTACACCAGGGAGTCCCTATGTCGGCGTTCGCGCGATCCGCACGGCTACATCGAAGGATTTTCTCCACTGGGAAAACCAGGCTGATCTCAGCTATGTCGATTCGCCGCCCGAACATTTGTATACGAACCAGGTAAAACCTTATTACCGCGCGCCGCACCTGCTGATTGGCTTTCCGACCCGCTACCTGGAGCGTGGACACGAAGGCCAGACGAGCACGGCCAAGGGCGCCGATCGCATCCGCGAGTGGTCGCCGTCGCTGCGGGCCCTGCCGGAATTGCCGGCCCGCGAACAGCGCGCCGCCGCGAGCGAGCGGTACGGCGCCGCCATCACGGAAGGCCTGCTCATGGCGAGTCGCGATGGCGTCTCCTTCAAACGCTGGAACGAAAGCTTTCTGCCTCCGGGAATCGAGCGCCCCGGCACGTGGCATTACGGCCACCAGTATATCGGCTGGCACGTCGTTGAGACGAAATCGGCGCTCGAAGGCGCGCCCAACGAACTTTCGCTCTACGCCGGCGAAAGCTACTGGACCGATAATAGCAGCGCGCTCCGGCGTTACACCTTGCGCCTCGATGGATTTGTTTCGGCGCGCGCGCCGATGAGCGGGGGCGAACTCCTGACCAAGCCCGTGCGCTTCAAGGGCAATCGACTCGCGCTCAATTTCTCAACCTCGGCCGCCGGCAGTATTCAGGTGGAAATCCAGGACGTGAACGGGAAGCCGATTCCCGGTTTCACCCTGCAGGACTGTCCACCGGTCTTCGGCGACACGATCGAGCGGGTCGTCACATGGAATCAGGATAAGAATCTCGCCGCGATTTCGGGCCAGCCAGTTCGGCTGCGGTTCGTGTTAAAGGACGCCGATGTGTACGCCTATCAGTTCATGCCCTGAGCATGGGAGCAACGCGGGGGCGAGTGGCTCGGGTGGCGCCGAAATAAGCGCGGCGCGGTCCGGTGCAGCGTAACACAAAATGTCCGTGCGCCTCGAAACGGTGGAGCAAATGTTAGCGAAACGGGAACAGGATTGGCCCGATCAGCCAGCCGGGGATCAGCCAATCAGGAATCGGCTTGGGGCTTTGGGGTGTGGGCTTTGGGGTGTGGGGTCGGGCGGTGAAGGCGTCCCGAATTCTCCCTCCGCCTGCCCTTAGACGCACGTCCAGCCGATTGGACCTGGTTCTTTTTAGAAAAAATTTTCCGCGCCGGCTTTTGCCCGAAATCCGCTCGACCGGCCCCGCGGAAAGCCGGATACCTTCCACGCCCTTCCTTCTTCACCGGCCCGATTCCCATCCCCATGCCCCCGACTGAACAGGCCCGCTGGTTTTCCGAGCACGTGCAACCCCACGAGCCCGCTCTCCGCGCCTATCTCTCGAGGCGCTTCCCTTCGCTCCCCGACCACGATGACCTCGTGCAGGAAACCTACGTGCGCGTCCTGCGCGTCGCAGACCCCGCCCGGCTCACCCACCCGAAAGCCTTTCTCTTCACGACCGCGCGCAACGCCGCCATCGACCTCTTCCGCCGTCGCAACGTCCACCCCCACGAATCCCTCACGGACCACGAGGACCTCATCGAACTCCCCCTCCTCGACGCCCCACCCACCGTCGTCGAGACCATGGAGCGTCGCCAGCGCCGCGAAACCCTCACCGAAGCATTGCGGGCCCTGCCCGAGCGCTGCCGCGAGGTGATGCTCCTCCGCTACCTCGATGGTTGCTCCGGCAAAGAAATTTCCGAGCGCCTCAATAT
>CAMDOF010000222.1 GCA_945903465.1 Opitutus sp. GAS368 | reverse complement strand
GCAGGGGCGACAAGAGTGTCGCCCATCCGACGGACCGGCGACACTCCTGTCGCCGATGGTGGCCACGAAGGCGTGCTTCGCTCCCCCACCACCCACCCTCTCGCGCTCCCATGAAACAGCTTCTGCAAGTCGTTGGTGGGCCTGGAAAGCTGTTTCTTACCGTCGGGGCCAAAACTTGTTTTGGTGGGGAGGCTCCCATGCAGCAGGGGCGACAAGAGTGTCGCCCATCCGACGGACCGGCGACACTCCTGTCGCCGATGGTGGCCACGAAGGCGTGCTTCGCTCCCCCACCACCCACACTCTCGCGCTCCCATGAAACAGCTTCTGCAAGTCGTTGGTGGGCATTAAAATCTGTTTCTTCCCGTCGGGGCCAAAACTTGTTTTGGTGGGTGGGCTCTCAAGTGCCTGAGCTTTTGGCTAAACCATCGCACGGCCACGCATTCCCGCAACGCTCCCCTGACATTGAAGGTGCCGCTTCGCGTTTCCGTAATTCCCCCCCCGCAAATCCCGTTTCCTCGCAGCCCCCGCCCCAAAATGGGATTTCGGCCGTGACCGAAAAAACCGAACTAACCTTTCACCCTGACGCTTAACAAAGGGTGTTTCTTAGGAACCGAGGATCCAAAGGGGTCGATGCGTTACCCGATAGCGAACCGGCACGCATTGACACGGACGGCGGGCAGGCGGGTTCTATCTTGCAACCTGATCGTCCTCGGATTTTAGCTAATAACTGTTCCGTTTACAGCAATCTCACCCTCCATCGGCTGCAGCGACAAACGGCCTGCTCGACCAACTTTCCTGTCATGCAAACTACACCCCTGCAATCCGTCTCGATCCGCGCTGTCGTTGTGAGCCGACCCCTCCATCGACAGTTGGCGTTGTTGGTTGGAATAATCTCCCTCGTTGGCGTGCGACTTTCCGCCGCCGAGGGCGGAACCATTATCGGCGCCGTCAGCAACGCCCAGACGTCAAACATGCTCGAGGGCGCCCGCATCGATGTGCCGAAGCTCAACGTGGCGGCGCTCACCGACAACACCGGGCGTTTTGTGATCTCCAATGTCCCACCCGGGAGCTACGAGGTCGTGGCGACCTATCTTGGCCTCGATCCAACAAAGGCGCAGGTCAACGTTTCGAGCGGACAACGGACGATTCGCGATTTCGAAATGACCTCCGGTATCTACAAACTCGATGCCTTCAAGGTCACGGGCGAGCGCGAAGGCAACGCCGCGATGATTACGGAAAAGCGAAATGCGGACAATGTGAAGGATGTCATCGCCATGGACTCGTTCGGGTACCTGCCCAACATGAGCGCGGGCGAGGTCGTGATGCGCCTGCCCGGCGTCTCCGGCAGCCCAACGGTCGAGGGGCTGAACTATCAGTTTAACATGCGCGGCATGCCGCCCGGGCTGAACAACGTGACCGTTGACGGAATGACGATGACCACGACCGACGCCGGCAGCCGCGCCTTCGAGTTACAGGGCGTCACCGGCGCGATGTTCGAAGGTTTGGAGCTTATCAAGGGCCACACGCCCGACAAGGGCGCCGACTCGCTCGGCGGCACGATCAATTTCAAGTCACGCTCCACCTTCAGCATGAAGGAAGATCATCGCACGACGTACAATTTCAGCACGCGGTGGGCGCCGCCGTTCTTCGAGCAGACGCCCATTCGCTCGCAGCACCGCGCGCACCCGGTCCTGAACGTGACGCACCAGCAGGTCTTCGGCGTGTTTGGCGAGCAGCGGAACCTTGGCGTTTCGCTGAACCTTTTCTATAGCGAAAATGCGGTCGGTGGCTTCTACACGTTGTATGATTACGTGAATACCCCCGGCGGACCTCGGCCGGCGCGCCAATTCGAGACCTACGACAACACCAACAACCGAAAGCAGATGAGCGTGAACTTCAAGGCCGACTACCGTTGGTCGGCGGCCACGAAGTTTTCGTTCGGCTTGCTCGAGAACGATAATTTCGAGCGCCACCGGCGCCGGCCGATTATCCGCGCGTTCACCGGCGCCCAAGCGACGCAGCCGAGCGCCGCGACGGCCTATCTGCCCGGTACCTTTACCGACGACATCACGGTCATCCGGCCGGTGCCCGAACGGGTCGCTCCCGCCACGACCGGAAGCAGCGCGAATGCCAGCCACATCGAGGTGCTCAGCGACGGTCCCTTGAACTACAACCTGCGGATGCGCCGGGTCGATTTCAGCGGGGAGCACAATTACAGCAACTGGAACATCGAATATGGCGCGAGCGCGGGAGAGTCGCATCTCAACAATGGACAGGGTCGCGGCGGCGTCATGGCCCTGCGGTTTTTCGACCCCGCGTTGCAGACTGCCGGACAACCGGTCAACTTCGGCAATGCTGGATGGATCCTCGACAAGACGAAGTCGGATACGCTGCCGGATTTCCGGCGCAACGGCGGGGCGGACTGGACCGATCCCAACAACTATTTGCCGCGTGTGACCGACGGCCTGACGCAGCAACGCAACGAAAGCGATCAGACCATCTACCAGGCCCGCTACGACATGCGCTGGCGGACGCCGCTGTCGATGCCGACTTTCCTCAAAGCGGGAGCCGCTTGGCGGGAGTCCACGCGCGACGTGTGGGCCAAGGATCGCCATCGCTATCAGTTTGTAGGCTCATTGCGCTACGATCCGAATCTGCGCCTCGCGAGCGATCCGAGTTGGAACAGTTACGCCAGAGAGAAGACCGGCCTCAACATTCCGATGTTTCAGTCCTCGATGCACACCATTGACGGCTGGCCCGCGAAGCCCGAGCTCTGGGTGGAGGACAATTACTTCCGCGAACAATCGAAGTTTACGGGGACCAGCAAAACGAAGGAAGAGGTCACGGCTTATTACCTGATGGCCAATGGGCGCCTCGGTCGTGAAGGATGGCTCGGTCGCACGGGCTATCTCGGTGGTGTGCGCTGGGAAAACACCAAGACCACGGGTATGGGTTGGGCGCGCGCCCGCGTCGCCAGCACGGCCGCGCAGCAGCTCGCGGACCCAGTCGGTTCGGCCGCGCGCGATTACGCCAGCACCGACCGTGTAATCGAGGGCCATTACAGCGGTGCGTACCCGAGCGTGCACGTGTTTCACGACATTACGCCGAACCTGAAAGGGCGCGTGAGCTGGTCGACCAGCTTCGGCCGGCCGGACATCGGCAACCTGCGACCGGGTGAAACGATCGACGAGACCAACCGCCGGCTCACGGTCAGCAACCCCGCCCTCAAGCCTCAGACTGCGACAAACTGGGACGCCACGCTCGAATATTATTTCCAAGGGGTGGGCGCCCTCACCTTCGGATGGTTCCACAAGTCGATTAAAGACTACATCGTCACCGGCCAGGTTGCCGGCCTCATTCCCAGTGGCCTGGACAATGGCTACGACGGAGAATACGCGGGCTGGGAGGAACGGACCTCGTTCAATTCCGGCACGGCCGTCGCGCAGGGCTGGGAGTTCTCCTACTCGCAGCAGCTCACGTTTTTGCCCGGCCACCTGCGGGGCCTGGCCGCGTCGTTCAACTATTCGCACATCGGCACCCACGGCTTGCGTGGCGGCACCCGTTATCTGACCAGCCGCGAAGTCACGGGCTTCATCCCGAATACGGCAAATGCGTCTTTGTCGTGGCGCCACCGGTCCGGCTTTAGTGCGCGGGCGCTGTATAACTTCTCGGGCGAAAACATCACGACGTTGAGTGGGGTGACGACTCCCGCCCTCAATATCTACCGCGCTCCGATGAAGACGCTGAACTTGGGTGTGAGCTATCAGTACAAGCCCACGCTCGGCTTCACCGTCGATATCTCGAATGTGTTCAACGAGCCCCAGGACTTCTACATGGGCACGAAGGATTACCTGCGGCAGAGCACCACGAACTTCGTCGCCGTGACGATCGGCCTGAACGGTCGGTTCTGATTGAGCTCACCTCCGGGCGCGGCTAACCTGCGACCCGATTTCGCGGTATGGCCGATAAGGATCATGGGGTAACCCTTGACAGAAAACCGTCGAATCGGCGGGGTGAGCCTATCGCCTTACTTATTTGACTTTTTGGTAAGGCGTAGGATTTTTCTCGGTCATGCCCATGACGCTCCGCATTAAGATCACCGCCAAGCGGCAGGCCACGTTTCCGGCGGCGGCACTCAAAGCTTTGCGCGTGAAGCCCGGCGACTACCTGGCCTTGATTCAGGATAAGGACGAGTGGCGGCTCGCGCCCGAGGGAGTCGATTTCAGCAAGCTCGGCACCCTCAAGCATAAGATTTCCCCACAGCTTCCGCCGTTTGACTTGGCCGCGTGGCGCCGCACCGCGAAAGATCATGCCCGCCTACGGGATTGATACCTCCGTCTTCGTCCGCGTGCTCACCGGCCTGCCGGCGGCGGACTACGAGACGACCGTCAAGCGACTCGCGGCGCGGCGGGCGGCCCAGTCCGAGCACATCACTGTGGCCAACATCGTGATCGCCGAGGCCTATGCCGTGCTGCAGCACCATTACAGGTTGAGCAAGGTCGATGCCCGCACCGCGATCCTCTCGGCCCTGACGAGCGGCTTGATGGAGCCCGCCCACGGCGACGCGGTGCTCGACGCCCTGCGCGAAACCAAGGAACCCGGCCTGACCGACCGACTCATCGCCCTCGATTACGCTCACCGGCGCGCGACGGTGCTGACGCTCGATCGCAAAATGGCCTCCCTTCCCGGCTGCGCGAGGCTCTGAGCGGTGACGATGCATTCGAGCGCCGAGAGCTGAGCATAAAAGTAAACCGCGATTTCATGCGCGATGTTTGCCTTCGATGCCACGGCGCGAGAGCCCTACTGCTGAGCATAAAAGTAAACCGCGATTTCATGCGCGATGGCGCGTGCCTCCGCTCTGAAGAGCGAGCTTGCGGCGCTCAACGCTTGGCGGTCCTTTGCCACCACCCGCCGCCGCCCCAAAGATCCAGCCTCATCCGCACCCGCCACCCTCTCAAAACCGACTCATTTACGCCACCTTCATCCAGATCTTACCATGCCCTCCCCTCAAACCCCTGCCCCCGCAAATCCAGTTTCCTGGCAATAGCAATAAGACCGCGACGAATATGCTGCGGAGAACGTCTTCTGGGTCCCGCCAACGGCGCGCTGGTCACATCTCCAGGCGAACGCCAAGCCGAGCTAAACGGGTCAAGCCGGAGCCAGACCGGGCAGGCCTTGCGCTTTGCGGTTGACGACAAGCTGGTGCCGCGCACCTCGGCGCGATCATGGCTCGCAAGCTCCCGCTCGAATTGGAGGACCAAGTCGGACGGGGTCAACTAATTCGGACGGGAGTCAGGGTTTTGGGGTCAGGGTTTGGGGTTTTTGGGTAGGCCCGATCCGCAGGACATCGGTCGCACTTCTCAGGGCTCTTCCGCGAAGCCGTCCGATGCGGTGTTCCTACTAATAATCGCCGAGACTTTGCTTCCACGCGCGCTCCACGACCCGTTCGTCATCGTTCAGTCGCAGCGGCGTGATGGTCACCCGCCCCATCGCCCTTTTACCGGCGAGACGCCTTCCTTCCAAAGCAAAATGATTTTCCCATCGATCCGTGCGCGGATTGAAGAGGCGGGAAAACTGAGCGGTCTCAGAGATGATCGAACCGATGTGCGTGCCTTTGGCGCGATTGCAGCGGGCGCAGGACAGCGCGAGGTTCGAAGCTTCCGTCACAACTCCGTGTTGCCGACTGATCACGTGGTCCACTTCGCAGCCGGCCAGCAAGGCCCACTCGGGGAGGCGGCCATATTCGCCGCGCGCGCCCGCGCGCGCGGCCACTTCCCGACGCAGCGCTTGGCTGATGTTCTCAGGCATGTCCGCCCGCCAACCGCGCCTTCGCCTTGGCCAACACGAGCAGGTGCTCGAGCTTCAGGTCGTCGTCCAATTCCAGTTTCTCCTCTGGGAGCAAGCCGGTCTCCTTTTCTTTGGCGATCAAGGTCCACACCCGCTGACGCGCCGAAGCGGAAGCCTGAAAACCGGCCAACGCAGTTCCGGAAATCTGACTTACAATAAAATCCAACAATTCGTCACGCGCGTTCATGAGCTGAGAGTAGCTAGTAGCTGGCATCGCTGGCCGCTCAAGTGCGTTTCAGGTGGGCGCTGCTCCCACCGCTTTCCGCTTCATCTGCGTCGCGCTTTCGCGCTTTCGCGCAAACCCAGCCAAATGAGGCATGGCTCGACAATTGACAACGTAGCGCGCAGGCAACGTCTCGAATGGACGGAATACGGGGCGGGGCGGAAACCGGGGTCGGGTCCCCAATCGTTCAGTGCCGAACACTCTGAACATCCCCAGAGTCAAAGTCGCGGCGGAAACCGGGTCGGGTTGCCAATCGTTCACTCGACGGACAGCAGTCGTCGAACGTGGACGGATTTTTGATCGCTGGACTAGACGGTTCCCGTGAGGAGGGCGGAGAGGTCCACTGTCCGCCAGGGTGGCGGCTGAGACCGGGGAAGATTTTGGCGGTGATGGGCGGCCCGTCGAGGGTGACGAGGGCGTGGCCGGGGAGGTCGGCGTAGTCGAAGGCTTTTACGAAGGGGCGCCCGGCGGCGCAGACGGTGCGGCGGGCGGCCTCGGTGTCGGGGGGGAATTTTGGCTCCACGCGGATTTGGTCGCCGGTTTAGTCGGCGAGACCGGACAGCGGGGGTTTCGGTTGTGGGTCGGGGGCGGTGATCACGCTGCAGACGGCGAGTTGGGTGAAGCGACCGCGCGGCGTGGTGCGGGCGAGCGTATTGAAACGGTGGATATGGCCGCCGAGCACGATGGCGCGTTCGCGGCCGAGGAGGTCGAGGAATTTGTCGCGCTTCGGCCGGTCTTTTTCCGATGAGAATTGATGCGACGTGGCACGAGCGTCGTTGAGGACGACGGGGGGATAGATGATGGTGAAAAGGTGTTCGGCGGTGCGGCGGGCGACGGCGGCCTCGAACCAGTCGAGGCTTTCCCGATCGTAGGCGTCGAAGAAGGCGAACTCGGCGGTGCCAGTGCGCACGGTGTAGCGGGCGCTGCGAATTTCGTCCGCTGCTGGCGTGATGGCGCGGGCCTGCTCCGTGAGAAACGGATGGAAGCTATTCGCAAAGGCGGCAGGTGCGCCGTCGCCGGTGATGGCGTGGTTGCCTTTGGCGAAGACGAACGGGACGCCGAGATTCGCCTCGCGCACGAAGGCGAGGGCTTCGGTGTTCTGGCGCGTGGCGAGTTCTTCGTTGCCGCAAAGGCCTTCGACGAGGTCGCCGACTTGGAGCACGAAGGCGACGTGCATGGCGGGCGTGCGGTTGCGTTCGGTGATCGTTTCACGGAGCGTCACGAAGAGGCGCGGCCTGATCCCGGCGGTGAGGCGCGAGTAGTTTTTAATCTGGCCGAGATCGTTCGGGTGTTTCTTTTCGAGCCACGCGAAGTCGTGGTGGGCGAGGTTTTCGTAGTGCAGATCACCGAGGAGCACGAACGAGAAGGGCGCTGAAGCGAACGCCGCGCAAGTGAGGCCCGGCGCGAGGGCGAGGCCGGTGGCGGCGGCGGAGGACTGGAGGAAATGGCGGCGGGTGAGCGGAAGGTGCGGAAGGAGAAATTACGGAGCGGTCATTGGGCCAATGTAACGCGTCGCGACCACGACGTCGTCAAACCAGACGGATTGGCTGTCTTGCCAATAGCGTTTGGTCGGGTCGCCGGCGTCGTAGCCGTAGTGTTCGAGCCAGAGGCAATTTACTTTGAGCTTGGCGTCGTGGCGCCAGCGGATGCCCGTGAATTCACCGACGAGTTTACCGTCGAGCCACATGGCTTGGCGGCCATCGGCCACGTCGGGTGCGGTATTGGCTTGGAGCATGAACTCCCAGCATTGCCAGCGGTCGATGGCGGGGAGGGCACGGTATGCGGAGGAGGCCTCGCCGGCGGTGGGGCCGGGAGGGAAGAATGCGTTGCCCCAATATTTGCCCGGCATCTTGGGATCGGGCTGCATGTCGAGGAAGTAACTATAGAGGTTCACTTCGCCGGGCGGAGGATTTTTACCCCACGCGAACCACGGCTCCATGCCTGTGGAGTAGTAGGTGCCGTCGGGTTTCTGTCCGGCTTTTCCGAAGCCCGACCACTTGTTTTTCGGCTGATTCGCGAGGAGCCAGACGAAGTGGTGGGCGTAGCGGTAGTCGGCGGAAAACTTCACGTAGAAGCGCACGTAGACGGTGTCGGCTCCGGGGGAGAACCACTTGATGGCGTCGCCGCCGGTGTTCTTGCCGCGCTCCATCGGCATGTGGACAGACCACGTCCCGGAGTGCGGTGCGGTGTCGGCCATGACAACGCGGCCGCGTTGCTCGTCCCATTTCTTCATGTCGCCGGATTCGAAATTGTCGGCGAAGAGCACCGCGGGGTCGCGGGCAATACCGGTGTCGCCGGGATAGTTCGTGGCGAGGCCCTCGGCGGCCAGGAGTGGCCCGACGATCAGCGTGTGCAACAGAACCCAACGTGCGGCCAATGGAAGGGCAGTGAGGTCATGCATGGTCTTCGTGTAAGTTCGATTCGGAATCGATGAGGTGGGCGTCAGGGACGGCAGCGGGCAGGGTATCTTTTTCTCTGCGCGTTTCCCGCCCACGGTGCGATTGGGATGAAGAGCGTGCTCGTGGTGAAGACGTGAAGTTTGGACGCCGCGGCGGTGGTGGTGGCGAGGGGGATGACGGTGACCGAGCCCTCGCTGGCGATGTGTTTTTCGGCATCGACGCGCACGACGGTGCCGCGGCCGGCGGGGCCGGTGAGATCGCCGGAGTCGGGGCGACGGCCGCCCCAGTTGCTCACGTAAGCCTTGGTGCCGACGAGGACGACAGCGTAGGGCGCGACGCCGACGGGAAACGTGCGGAGAACGTTTCCGGTGGTGGCGTCGAGTTCGAAGAGCTGGTTGGAGAGATTGCCGCAGACGTAGAGTCGCGCGCCGTCGAGGGAAAACGTGAGGCCGCTGGGAATGTCCTCTTTGCGGCGTGGAGCGTTGGCGAGGGGCAGCGGCACACTGTGCGAAGGGGTGACGGTGCCGTCGGGGGCGACGGCGAAGACCTTGAGGCTGCCGTTGACATTGCTGAGGACGAGGCGGCGTCCGTCCGGTGCGAATACGAGGCCCGTGGAGCTGACTTGGCCCTCGGGGTCGGGCTCGAGGATATGGGGTGAGACGACGGCGGGTGGCGGTTCACCTTGTTTTTCACTGGGCAGAGCGACGCGTTGACGGACGTTACCGGTAGCGGGATCGACGACGACGATTTCGCTGGTCTTGCCGGAGGTGACGAGAATGCGGCCGTGGGGCGAGAGGGCGAGAGCTTGGGGGCGGAGACCGGGGAGTTCGACGGTGCGACCCAGCGGGGTGAGCACTTGGTTGACGGAAGTGACGGTGCGATTGGCGCCGCGGCGGCCCACGCGCTCGGTGGTGGCGGGTGTGGTGAAGGTGTCTTGGGTGACAGCGGGGTGGACGCAGCTCGCGAGGAGGCCACCGAGCGTTAAGGCGGTGAGGCCGGTCAACGTGGCAGTGATGGAAGAGCTCGGGTGAAACGCCATGCAGGAGTGTGGGGCGAAAGGGATGGGGGACGGCAAGCTTGGCAGTGCGCGTCGCGGGTTTCGCTCAATTTTCCTGCGGATGGGCTGATGAATCGAAGAAACCAAGGTCCCGCTAACTAATCCGCCGGGCCTTCACACGCCATTCGTTCGCTCACAGTGACGCTGCTCATGTTTGCCATGGCGGGTGGGATATTGCTCGCGGCGATGTGGGCCGGCTGAGTCGGCGGATGCGCTGGCGGAGGAATTCAGCGGTGGACCGTCATTCGGCCTGAGCGGTGCGCCAAGCGTCGCCGAGGCCGAGCTCTGTGACGGCACGGTCGAGGAGAGCGCGATCGATTTCATCGCCGGAGACGGCGAGCATGCCACGGATGTCGCGCAGGTGTTTTTCGCTGCCGCCCTCGCGGTAGAAACGGAGTTTGTGGAGGATCACGGCTTCAGGAATTGCAAACCACAGTTTTCGCCCGCCGATCTCCAGTGTGCGACGACGGGAAAACCAGTCCGCTTCGCTGGATGACAGAGGATAAAAATCGGCCTTGGTCATACTCTCCAGCGCGATGACGTTGATGTGTCCGCCGTGGGGGCGACCGAGCTCGACCGCGATGACTTCTGCGGGCGGCACGTAAAATTGTTCGGACGGAAAGGCGTG
>CAMDOF010000221.1 GCA_945903465.1 Opitutus sp. GAS368 | reverse complement strand
CCGCGATGATTGCCCCCGAAAAACGGCAAGCCGCGCCTCGATTCGCACCCGAAATCCCCTTTTCCTTCCCCTGCCGTTCCGCGCCCCAAGTCCCCAGCATCAGCGGAACCCGCCGCCCTCTCAAAATCGACTCATTGAAAGCTAACTCCTCCCATTTCCACCATGCCCCTGCCCTTAAACCGCTCCTTCGCAAATCCAGTTTCCCAAGAGCAAAAAAGGCGGCGACCCGATGGAATAGGTCAGCGCCGCGGCGAAGGCCCGCGCGCACAATTACATGCCGCCGGCCCTGGCGGACAAAGTCATCACGGCAACGAAGCTGCTCGGCCTGGGCGAGCGCGACACCATCGTGCTCGAGCAACTCGAACCTGGGGAATAGGTATATCGCGCGAGTTTCCCGGGCCACTATGCCATTGGCCAGCAAGGCGTGCTGGTGGTGAATTGACGCGTGTCGGAAATCTGAACCGGCGTGAGGCCATGAGCGCTCGCGCGCGGATAATCAGCGGCACATTTCCATAGCCCATTTCATGCAACATCCCACGCTCCGCCGCACCCGCTTCCTTCTTCTGGCCGGCCTCTTCGTTTCGTCCGCCCTCGCGCAGGACCGCCGGCGGCCGAACGTCCTCTTGATCGTCAGCGACGATCAGCGGCCCGATACGATTCACGCGCTCGGCAACGCGTCCATCGACACCCCAAATCTGGACCGCCTCGTGAAAGGGGGCGCGGCCTTTACGCGCGCAATTGCGCCCATTCCCCATTGCACCCCCAGCCGGGCGGAGATCATGACCGGTGCCACCACTTTCCAGAATAAATCATCGCCCTTCGGCAAAGTCATCGACGCGAAGATGATTTATTGGGGGACAACCCTGCGTCAGGGCGGCTACCATACGTGGTATTCCGGCAAATGGATGAACGATGGTTCGCCCAAGACGCGCGGTGGCTACGAGGAAACGAGCGCCCTTTTTTCCGCAGGCGGCGCCGGCGGCCGCGACAACCTGACGTATCCGACGTCACACAACGGCCAGACGGTGACCGGTTACACGGGCTGGACCTTCAAAACCGATGCGGGCAAGGCGGAGCTGGAAAAAGGCGTGGGGCTTACGCCCATCACTGATCGGCACATTGCCGACGGCGCCATCGCGCTGATCAATCGTCGCTCAGCGCAGCCCTTTTTTCTCCACGTCAATTTCACGGCGCCGCATGACCCGCTCCATCTCCCCCCCGGTTATGAAAAAAAATACGATCCCGCGGCCATGCCGCTGCCGCCTAATTTCCTCACGGCGCATCCATTCGATCACGGCAACGCCGGTCAGCGGGACGAGCTGATGCTGCCCGTGCCGCGCGATCCGCTGGCGGTGAAAGGGGAAATCGCCGCCTACTATGCATTGATCTCCCATATGGACGAACAGATCGGGCGCATCCTTGCCGCGCTCGAGGCGGCCGGTCAGGACAAGAACACGATCATCATCTTCACGTCCGATCACGGGCTGGGCTTAGGCAGCCACGGCCTGATGGGTAAGACCAACATGTACGAACACACCATTGGCGTCCCGCTCCTGATGGCGGGTCCCGGCATTCCGCAGAACCAGCGTCTCTCGGCCCAAATGTACCTGCGCGATCTTTACCCAACCGTGTGTGAGCTCGTCGGCCTGCCGATTCCGAAAACCGTCGAAGGCAAAAGCATGGTGCCCGTCCTGCAGGGTCGCGTCGCGCAGATTTACCCCGAGGTTTACGGCTACTGGCATCGCGCTGAGTTACCCGCGCCCGTGCCCGTGCAGCGGATGGTCCGCACGGAACGTTGGAAATTAATCTACTATTCCAACCTGGACCGTTACCAGCTCTTCGATCTCGCCAACGACCCGTACGAACGGAGGGACCTCTCCGCCGATCCGAGCCACGAGGAGACCCGGGCCGAATTACGCACGAGGCTGGAGGCGTGGTTCAAACCGCGGATCGAGTTGCTGGCCGCCGCCCCGGCGAAGAGGAAATCATGATGCCGTCGAATCATGATGACAGGACCCGGCCCATCGTGCGCCGTTGTCTTGCCGCTGGGATTCTGGCGCTGGCCTCAGGCGGCCTCCCCGCCGCCGAACTCCGTGCCGGCATCCTCGGGCTGGATACGTCACCGTGCATCACCTATTCGAAATTGCTCGATCCGGCCGCGTCCGACCCTGTGAGCGGAGCGCGCTTTGTGGCCGCCTTGAAGGTCGGCAGCCCGGACGTGGAGAAAAGCGCCTCCCGGGTCGACGGTTTCGCGACCGAAATGAGGGACCGATCCGGCGTCGTCATTTGTGCCACGATCGAAGAGGTGATGCGCCGGGTGGATGCGGTCATGATTCTGAGCGGCGACGGACGCACCCACTTGGTCAGGCCACGAAAGGGTTTCCCTTCAAGAAGCCCGTCTTCGTCGACAAGCCCGCCGCGGGCACGCTCCAGAACAAGCCCGCCGCGGGCACGCTCCGGGACATGATCGCGCTTTTTCAACTGGCGCGCGAGCAGGACGTCCCGTGCTTCAGCGCATGGTCACTGCGCTTCGGGCCCCACCTGGACCGGGTGAAGAGCACGCCGATCGGCGAACTGCCGGCCGTGTTTGCCTGGGGTCGGGCCCAAACCGTGCCGCACCGCCCGGATTTACTTGGGTACGGTATCCCCACGGTGGAGATGCTCTCTGCGGTGATTGGGACTGGCTGCGAATCGGTGGTGCGGACTCACACCGGCGACACCGATGTGATCACCGGCCGATGGGCCGGTGGAAAAGAGGCCACCGTGCACGGATTGCGGAATGCGAAGGGCGCCGGCTGGGGGCTACAGGCCTTGGGGACGACTGGGATGGCCACTAGCCCGCGCGGCCAAGAGTCCGCAAGCGAACTGCGCGAGATCATCAAATTCTTTCGGACGAAAGTGGCCCCGGTGCCGGCGGCCGAAACCATTGAGGTGCTGGCCTTCGCGGAGGCGGCGGACGAGAGCAAGCGGCGGGGCGGCCCGCCGGTGCCAATCAAGGAATTCATCGCGCTCAACCAGCCGGGGCGGGTTGTGCGCTAGGCCCGCTAGGGCAAATGTTTGCGTCCCGCGCTTAACTCATGATCTGCCTTGCCATTTCCAGCTCGATTACCCGGCCGGCCTTGTCCGTCCAGCTCGCGCCGTCCGCGTTGCGAAAGGTATTTCCGGCCCTCGCCGCCATGGCGTTAGGCTCGGTGCACGGGGCGGAGCCCACCCTTCCCGGCACGGCGCCGCTCACCGGAAACGAAGATCGTTCCGCGGAAATGCTGGTAGGAATGGAGCGATCCATCGATCGGGAGAACGCTGCGCTGGTCGCTAGACGCGACGCGCTTTGGCAGCGCGCCCCGTCGTCGCCCGGCGCCTACGCCGCCTCGGTTGCTCCGAACCGCGAACGCTTCCGCAAAATAATCGGTGTGGTCGAAACTCGCGTCGCGAATCCCGAACCCCATTACATCGGCACCACGAGCGTCCCCGCGAAGATCGCGGAATCGGCGCTATTTACCGCGTATGCCGTGCGCTGGCCCGTCTACGAAAACGTCGAGGCCGAGGGATTGCTGCTTGAGCCCAAAGGCGAAGTGAAGGCGCGGGTCGTGGCGCTGCCGGAAGCTGACCAGACCCCTGAACAAATCAGCGGGCTCGCCGCCGGGCTCGCGGCGCCGGCGCAGTTCGCACGCCGGCTCGCGGAAAACGGCTGCCAGGTGCTCATCCCGACGCTCGTCAACCGAGGCATCGCTTATTCACGATCCGCGCTGGCCGGCCGGACGACGAACCAGTCGCACCGCGAGTGGATTTATCGCCAGGCCTATACGTTCGGCCGACATATTATCGGCTATGAGGTGAACCAGGTGCAGGCCGCGGTGGACTGGTTCGCGCGTCAAAACGCGAAGATATCCACGCGGATCGGAGTTGTGGGCTGGGGCGAAGGAGGCTTGCTGGCGTTCTACAGCGCCGCGGTCGATCCGAGAATCGATGCTGCGTTGGTCAGCGGATATTTCGGTCCGCGCGAGCAACTCTGGGACGAGCCGATGTATCGAAATTGCTTCTCGCTCTTGCGCGAATTCGGCGACGCCGAGATCGCCAGCCTAATCCTTCCCCGGGTCCTGATCGTCGAGGCGGCGGCCGCGCCCGATGTACCGGGGCCTCGTCCCGGTGCCGGTGGATCAGCCGCCGCCGGCCGGATTGTCACGCCGCCGTTTGCCGCCGTGCGCGGCGAAGCGGAACGGGCCCGAAAACTCGGTGGTTTGTTTGCCGGCGCGATCCGCCTCCGGCCTGAGCATCCGGCGGGTGCGGCACCCATCAGCGAAGCGAGTCTGCTCGACTTCCTGGGGGTGTTGTCGCCGTCGGTGAAAACGTTGATGCCCTCCGCCGAACTCAGAACCGATCAGGCGCGTGGGTCTGTGGCCGAAGAGCGCCAGCACCGACGGGTCGCGCAATTGGAAGCGCATACCCAGCGGTTGATCGAGCAATCGCGCGCCGTGCGCGATGAGAATTTCTGGAAACCGTTGACGATTTCGACGCCCGAGGCGTGGGACAAAACCATCCAGCCGCTGCGGGATTCGTTTTGGACTGATATTATGGGCCGGTTGCCACGCGGCAGCGGTCCCTTCAACGCCCGTTCCCGGCTCCTTTATGATCGGGCCGACTCGATCGGGTACGAAGTAATCATCGAGGTGCTGCCCGACGTTCCGCTTTGGGGTTACCTGTTGCTACCGAAGAATCTCACGCCGGATGAACGAAGGCCGGTGGTGGTTGCACAGCACGGGCGAAGCGGAGTTCCCGCCGATTTGATCAATGAGGATCCGGCGGCGCGGGCCTATACCGTCTACAAGGCGTTCGCGCTGCAGCTCGTTCGTCGGGGAAGCTACGTGGTATTCGTGCCGCATTTTCCATGGCGCGGGGGCGAGGACTACAACCGACTGCAGCGCAAGGCCAACCCGCTGGGGCTTTCGGTATTCTCATTCGTCCTCGCGCATCACCAACGGTTGCTCGACTGGCTCGAGGAGCAAGCGTTCGTCGATCGGAAGCGGATCGGGCTCTACGGTTTGTCGTGGGGCGGCAAGGTTGCCCTGCGGGTGCCGGCGCTCGAGCAGCGCTATGCACTCTCGATCTGCTCCGGCGACTTCAACGAGTGGATTTGGAAAAACGCGACGACCGCCTGGCGCAACAGCTACATGTTCGCGCCGGAGCCTGACATTTTCGATTTCAACCTGGGCATGACCTACGGCCACGCCGAAATGGCCGCGATGATCGCGCCGCGGCCATTTATGGTCGAGCGGGGTCACGATGATGGCGTCGGGATTGATGAAATGGTGGCCTTGGAATACGCCCGCGTCCGGCGGCTCTACGACAAGCTGCAGATCGGCCCGCAAACCGAAATCGAGTTCTTCAATGGCATTCATCAGATCAATGCGGTTGGGACATTTAATTTCCTGCAGCGGCAGTTCCACTATCCCCCCGGTGGTCCGAAACCTTAACCCGTTCTTTCTTCAACTCAAAAGTCAGTCATGAAAAATTCAATCAACACCCTCGAACGTGGTTTCACCGGCCGATTCTGGCCGGCGATGGTGGTTTTCCTGTTCGCCGGCTTTTTCGCTCCCACCGCAAATGCCCAGGCGACGCTCGTCGGCACCGTCACGAATTCCGCGACTGGCCGAACCCTGGAAGGCGCCCGCGTGGCCATCCGGGGGACGAACCGCGAGGCATTAACTGACGGCCAGGGCGTATATCGCTTTGATAACCTCGCGCCCGGGGACGTTGCGCTCTCGGTATCCTATACCGGATTGGATGACGCCGCAGTTTCCGCCCCGGTCGCGCCCGGGGCGGCGAACCGCCGCGACGTCGGATTGACGTCTGACATTTACCGCATGAGCCAGTTCGTGGTGGCGGGCGAACGCGAGGGCAACGCCCTGGCCGTTACGCTTCAGCGGCAGGCGGCGAACGTAAAGAACGTGGTTTCGTCGGATGCATTCGGCTCGTTGGCCGGCAACCCCGCCGAACTCCTGGAGCGGATTACCGGTGTGGTCGTGGAACGGGTCGGCGGCGACGCGCGATTCATCAGCATTCGCGGCATTCCGGGTGAATTGAACTCCGTGCAGATCGACGGCAACCGCCGCGCGGCGCCGGGCGACCGCGGAATAGATTTCGCCAGCATTGGAACGGACCACGTGGAATCGATCGAGCTGACCAAATCGCCCACCCCGGACATGGATGCCGATGCCATCGGCGGTTCGGTCAATCTGAAGTCCCGTAGCGCGTTTGATTTGAAAGGACGCCGGATCAACTATTCGCTCGGCGTGATCGAAGGTTACCGGCGCTACCGCTACCCCATCCCGACGGCTACCCTCTCCTATTCCGACGTTTTCAACGCATTTGGCGGCAGCCGGAATCTCGGGGTTTCCTTCACCGGCAGCTTTCGCCAGCACATGGCGGCGATGGACTTTACGTCGATGAACTACCAGAATACGACGGCGAGCCCGGCGTATATGTACGCCCTTGCCTATGATGGCCGGATGAGCCTCCGGCGGCGTTGGGGCGGCGGGTTGAAGCTCGATTACAAGCTGAGCAACGATGCCTCGGTGTTCACCAACTTCACGTACACTCCACACGGGGAAAACGGCGTCATCCCGGTCGTCACCGTGTCGACCGCCCAAACGGTGGCGACGTTGAACGCCCAGGGCCAGCCCACCGGGACCGGCGCAATCCTGCCGGGCTACTCCGACAATCGCACCGAGGCCCGGCCCGTGGCCCAAAGCCAGGTGGCGCTTTCCAACCTGCATCGGCAGCGCGACAATCTTTCCTCGTCGGCGCAATTGGGCGGACGGATCCAGAAGGCGGGCTACGATTTGGACTATGATGTTTCTTATTCGTACTCCAACCAGCAGCAATATCTTCATACGGTCACGATGGCGGCCACCGGCGTGGGCTGGGTATTCGATCGCACCCGCCAGTCGCGCTGGTCGCCCGAGATTACCTATAGTGGTGGGACCGATCCCTCCAACCTGAACAACTATTTAAACAACCTGCTTACCTTCACCCATACGCCGACGATCGCCGAGGTTTATGGTGCGCAGTTGAGCTACCGGAAGCCATTCAACCTGGCGGTGCCGGCCTTCATGAAGGTGGGTGCGAAGGTGCGGCGCGAAGAGCAAGGATTTGAAAATCGCAGCAAGCGCTGGCGTTTCGCCGGTCGCGACGGAATGCTCAACAGCGGCGACGAGAATCTGGCGCAGTTCCAGGATCTCCATATCGATTACCGGCCGTTCCGCGGCGTGTATCCGGCCGGTCCGCTTCCTTCGCCCGACGCCATGCGGACGCACAAGGATCAGAATCTTTCGCAATGGCAGGAGGATGCCGCGTTTGGCAGCATGGTTCCGCTTACGGGCAAACAGGATCTCTCGGAAACGGTCTCCGCCGGCTACCTTCTCGGCAATGTCCGGATTGATCGGGTGTCCATTCTCGCGGGTTTCCGCTTCGAGCAAACGAAGGTGACGGGCGAGGGTGCGCTGAATCAGATTACCGCGGCGGAAAAAGCCCGGCGGGCCGCGGTTACCGGGGGTCTCACCAACGATGAGATCATCCGCCGGAACGTCGCCCAGTACGGCACTCGTCGCACTGTCTCGAGCGACTACAAGAACGTGTTCCCGGGAGTGCATTTCAAATACGAGCCGTTCAACCGAGTGATTCTCCGCAGCACGTACTCGACCAGCATCGGCCGGCCGGCGTTTACCAATCTCATCCCGAACGACAGTATCGATGAGGACAACCGGATCGTGACGACCAGCAACCCCGGACTGAAGCCTCAATATTCGAACAATTTCGACACCACCGCCGAGTATTACTTTGAACCCGCCGGCGTGCTTTCGTTCGGCGTGTTCCTCAAGGAAATCAGAAATTTCATCTACAGCACCTCCGGTCAGCTCATCCCGACCGGCGCCGACAACGGGTTCGAAGGCCAGTATACCGGTTACGAACTCCGCTCCAAGGCGAACGGCGGGTTCGCGAAGATCAAAGGCTGGGAGGCCAACTATCAGCAGCGGTTCGCTTTCCTGCCCGGATGGTGGAACGGCTTCGGTCTCTTCGCCAACTACACCTGGCTCGCCACCGAGGGAAACTATGGGGGTACCACCGTCCAGACGACGTCGACCCTTGCCGGCTTTGTGCCCGGTGCCGGCAACTTCGGAATTTCGTATATTCGGAATAAGATCAATTTCCGGGTGATATATGGATATAACGCGCAAGGGCTCGCCGCCTTCAATGCCGTGGAAAACTTGAAACGCTACAAACTCGCCACGCACCGGATCGACCTCAAACTGAAGTACATTTTAACCCGACAACTCGATATCTATCTGGACGCGTATAATGTGACGAATGACAAGCTGCGATATGTTTGGGGCGTGTACGACCGACCACAGAATATCCTTGATCGAAATGATCCCCAGATTCATGCGGGCATAAACGGAAGGTTTTGAGACGTCCTTCCCGGCCCGTCCTTCGTTCACTCAGTGCGGGTGGTTTTGGAAAATCGTCCGAGGCGGGCGCTTTTCCAGTGCCCGCCAGTGCGTGACGGCGGAAACCGCCGCTCCTTGATTTCCCGGCTACCTGGCGGCGGTGCCAGTTTCCACCCGGTGATCCGGCCCGCGCCTTCGCCGCCTGTCCGTCCGGATAATTCTCCTCCGCTGCCGGCGAGGTTTTCGGATACAGATCGTCGGTGGCTTTGGCCCCGTGTTTCATTTGGGCCGACCAGTCTTCCGGCAGTGCCGCCGCCGATTTTTCCCCCGCGAGATTCTTCATCTCGTAGGCATCCTTTTCCAAATCGTAGAGCTGCGTCGCGCCGGAAACGTTGACGATGAGTTTGTGGGTCGAGGTCACGACCGCGCGCCACTCGCCCTCTGACGACAATTACACCTCCCGGCTGACGACAATTACACTTCCCTGAAAATGACCGGGGATTTGTAGGGGTGGTTGGTCTGCGAGATCGGTAAGATCGGGCCTTTACGCAGGCCCATGCTCATCACCGATCAACAGTATCAACGACTCATGAAAACGTATAACGACAGCGGGGTGCTCGATCACGCCGCGATAAAAGCGGCGGTGGATCCGAAAACAGCGCGGCGGTATATCCGGGCGGGCAAGGGACCGCAGGAATTGCAGCCGGCGCACGATTGGCGGACGCGCGTGGATCCGCTCGCGGCGATCTGGCCGGCCGCAGAGCAGTGGTTGGAGACGACCCCGGAACTGGAGGCAAAGATGCTCTTCGAGTATCTGCTGACGGAGCCGACCGCGCCGGTGGTCGGCGTGGACGCCGGGGCGTTGCGCACGTTCCAACGGCGGGTTTTCCTCCGTTTCGGGCATGGTCAGGGTTGTGCAATCGCAGACTTTGACGGAGCTCCCCTGGAGAAATCCGGTGGGGCCGATCAGCCGGTCGACCGCACCGGCGGTGTCGGCCAGCGTGACCTCCAGCAAGTCCAGCGGCAGGCGCGCGCGGGCCTGACAGTAGCCGCTGTTGCCCTCGTCGAGCTGCCCGATTGCCCTGCAAGGCGAACAGCGCTTGCACTTGGCGCACGACCTCCCGGCAGGAGGTGTTCTCGTTGAGCATCTGCCAGACAAAGCACCAGAAGGTGCGGTGCAGGGAAAAGGGGCACTCGCGCGCGGAAGGCGCCGGCTGGAAGGCCGCTGCGGGGACGAAGCGGCCGACGGCCGTTTCGATCTGGCTGAGGGTGCATTGCCGCAAGGCCGGCAGCGCCTGCGCCACGCCCCGGCCGAGACCGGCGAGGCGGGCGCGCAACGCGGGAAAAAACGGAGGGTTTGTCATAGGGCGGTATACCTACCGCTCTATTGACAAACAGGCTACTCTGTTCGTCCATGGCATCAAAAAAACCAGTGCTGTGCCGTCCGCGCAGGAGGACTACGCTCAGCTCAAGGCCACCCTGGCGCGGTCCGGTTGGATCAGCGAAGGCTACGTGCAGGACCGCGGTCCGGGCGCCGGCGGGCCCTGCTACCTATGGACCCGCAAAGTCAAAGGGAAGACCGTCCGTGTCGCTCTCTGCAAAGCGCAATACGAGTGGCTCCACGCGGCGATTGCCAGCTGGCACACCGTGCAAATGACGCTCCGCCAAATGCAACGCCTCAGCCGCCGAGTGCTCTTCACCTCAATCCCAGATATCGAGCGTCGCAAACCGCTC
>CAMDOF010000220.1 GCA_945903465.1 Opitutus sp. GAS368 | reverse complement strand
CTGTTTCTTCCCGTCGGTGCCAAAACTTGTTTTGGTGGGGAGGCTCTCATGCAGCAGGGGCGACAAGAGTGTCGCCCATCCGACGGACCGGCGACACTCCTGTCGCCGATGGTGGCCACGAAGGCGTGCTTCGCTCCCCCACCACCCACCCTCTCGCGCTCCCATGAAACAGCTTATGCAAGTCGTTGGTGGAAATGGAAATCTGTTTCTTCCAGTCGGGGCAAAAACTTGTTTTGGTGGGGAGGCTCTCAGGAAACAGCCACGGTTTCTTCGAGTCGGGGCCAAAACTTGTTCTGGGGAGTGGGCTGCTAAGAAACAGCTTCTGTAAGTTGTTGGTGGGAAAAGAAAGCTGTTTCTTCCCGTCGGTGCCAAAACTTGTTTTGGTGGGTGGGCTCCTAAGAAACACCCGTTGTTAATCGCTTGGGCGCAACGTTGACCCTGTTTCTTTCTGTCACGGCCAAAATCCGATTTTGAGGCGGGGGCTGCTAGAAAACTGGATTTTCAGGGGGATCGGATCCGGGAGGGGTTTGCTGACGGGTTCCCGTTCAATCAACGTCGCGTGATTGCTTCGTCCAAGCACAGCACCGCATGCGCGGTGACTGACCACGCCGCGACCTCGATAGGATCGAGCTTACGGCCCGCCGGAGATTCGCCGCTCGCGATGTAGCGACCGGCGGCGGCGGGGTCGGCGCGAAAGCGTGCTCGCTGCTGTCCCAGCAATGCGAGCAGGGCAGCCTGGTCGCCGTCGTCGGGCTGCCGCGCCGTTACCCGCCTAAATATCGTTTGCAGACGGTGGTGATCGTCACCGGGCTGGTTCAGGGCGTGGGCGGCGAGCGCGCGGCCGGCTTCGACAAATGTGACGTCGTTGAGCAGCGTGAGCGCCTGAAGCGGCGTGTTCGTGCGCGGCCGGCTGACGACGCAAGTCTCCCGCGTCGGGCTATCGAAGGTCAGCAACGCCGGTGGCGGCGCCTGACGTCTCCAGAACGTGTAGAGGCTGCGCCGCCAGAGATCTTCGCCGCTATCCTGCTGGTAGGAGACTTCGCCGTCGTAGGTCACGGCTTCCCACAAGCCGTCGGGCTGGTACGGTCGGACGCTCGGGCCGCCGAGCTTCGTCACGAGCAGGCCGCTGGCGGCGAGCGCCTGGTCCCGGATGATCTCCGCCGGCAGCCGGAAACGCGGCCCGCGGGCCAGCCGGCGGTTGTCCGGATCCTGGGCCAACAGTTCCGGAGGCGGAACGGAGGACTGCCGGTAGGTCGCGCTGGTCACGATGAGCTCAAGCAGAACCTTGAGATCCCAGCCGGAGTCCATGAACCGGACGGCCAGCCAGTCCAGCAGTTCGGGATGAGTGGGATGTTCGCCCTGAGCGCCGAAATCGTTCGGGGTACGTACGAGTCCCTCCCCAAAGGCCTGCATCCACAATCGGTTCACCGCGACTCGGGCGGTGAGTGGATTCTCGCGCGATACCAGCCAGCGAGCCAGTCCGAGGCGATTTCGGGGTGCGTCGGCGGGCAGTGGCGGAAGGGCTGCGGGCACGTTGGCGGCGACGCGTTCTCCTGGGTCGTCGTATTTGCCGCGTTTGAGCAGGTGCGTGGTTCGCGGTTCCGGACGATCCTGCATGACGAGTGTCTTGGGCAGCCGCGCGCGGTAATTCGTCTCGGCCGCACGCGCGGCTTGCACTTCCGTCCGGACGGCCCGCGCCGCGGTGTCGCCATGTCGCGCGAGGTAATAGTCGAGCAGGTACTGCCGGTCGCGGGTCGCGCGTGACTCTGGGGTTCGGGCCAGGGGACCCCGAAGTCGGTCGCTCCAGTACCAGGCGTTGGCGTCGGCCTCGTCGATGGCGCGGGCCAGCAGACGCAGTTCGTCGAGCCGTCCGTAGAAGCCGAGTCCGTTGTCGCGCCGGCCGAGGCGCAACGGCTCGGCGTTTTCGGTCGGGCCGTCGAGTCGGTCACGCACGGTGTTGACCGCGACCGGCCGGCCGTCGACGTAGACGCGGAAACCGGTGGCGCGGCTGGAGCCGTCGTAGCTTACTATAAGCTGCTGCCAATCGCCCGCGGCCGGACGCGCGGGCTCACGGGAAACGAGTTCGATCGCGCTCGCGCCCCACTGGCTGACAAGGTTGATCTGAAAGCGTCCTTTCTGCCACACGATCTCGAAGCCGCGGCGCCGGCCTGCCGGCTCGATCCGCGCGAGCACGCCGCTGAGCGAGCCGGTGGGCTGAAGCCAGAGTCCAATGCTCCACGGTTTCTCCGCCGCAAACGGTGGCGCCCCCGGCGCCTCAATGTGCTGCATGCCGTCGAAGACCGCCGCGCGTCCCAGCAGACCGTCGTTGGTAAAGGTCACGCTGCCCCTTTCCTCGAGACCGGGCATGTCCGGCTCGAACGCCACGTGCAGCGCGAGATCCTTCGCGAGCGAAGCAAGTTCGTTCCCGGCGGTCTGCTCCCACGTCATCATCGCATCCCGCAGGCGATCGGCCGTGGCCGTGAGCGCGGTCTCGGCGCCGCGCCGCGCCGCGGTGAGCGCCTCGAGCTCCGCCCGCTGTGCTGGCGTAGCAACATCCATTTCGGGGGGCGGATTGTCCTGGGTGACGAGGCCTTTCTCGGGCGAGTGGTTGAAGAATGCGTAGAGCTGGTAGAAGTCCTTTTGGCTGATCGGATCGTACTTGTGGTCGTGGCAGCGGGCGCAGCCGACGGTGAGACCGAGCCAGACTGTGCCGACCGTTTCGGTTCGCTCCGCGACGTATTCCACGCGGAACTCCTCGTCGATGGCGCCGCTTTCGTTGTTCACCATGCTGTTCCGGCTGAAGCCGGTCGCGATGCGCTGCTCGGGCGTGGGTGCGGTCAGCAGATCGCCGGCAAGCTGGTCGACCGTGAACTGATCGTAGGGCAAATTCCGATTGAATGATTGCACCACCCAGTCGCGCCACGGCCAGATCTGACGGGTGGCGTCGCCGAAGTAGCCGTTGGTGTCCGCGTAGCGGGCGAGATCGAGCCAGTCCAGCGCCATGCGCTCACCGAAGTGTGGCGACGCGAGCAGTCGCCGGACGACGCGCGCGTAGGCGTTCGGACTGCGATCGGCGAGAAAGGCATCGAGTTCTGCCGGCGTCGGCGGGAGCCCGGTGAGGTCAAGGGTCACCCGGCGCAAGAGTTCTTGCGGCGCGGCTTCTGGCGCTGGCTGAAGGCCGGACCGCTCAAGGGCTGCGAGGACGAATCGATCGATGGTATTCCGCACCCCGTCGACACGTGCCACCGCTGGCGGCTCTGCCGCCTTGGGCGCGACAAGTGACCAGTGTTGCTGGTAGGGCGCACCGGCGGCAACCCAACGCTTCAACACGCCCACTTGCTCCACGCTCAGTCGTTTGTTCACGTGCGGCGGCGGCATCTGCACGTCGGGATCGGTCGACGCGATGCGCTTGAACGCCTCGCTCTGATCGCCCCGGCCCGGCACGAAAGCGAACCCGCCGTCCGGCTCCGGAATATCGAAACGCAGCCCGGCCTCGCGCGACCCGGCGTCAGGGCCGTGGCACTGGAAACAGTGGTTCGAGAGGATCGGGCGGACGTCGCGGTTGAAGTCCGGGCCCGGCTCCGCTTCGGCCACGGACGTGAGGAGAACGACGCCGCCGGTCAGTCGCGCGAGAGAGCAGTGAGGGCGCCACCCGGGCCTGGCTGAACGAGGTTTCGTGGATCGGGCTTTCACCTTTTAATTTTCAACTCCTCGCCCCTCAGGCAAGCAGTCCCCGCACGACGTGCCCGTGCACGTCCGTCAACCGGAAATCGCGGCCTTGGTGCCGGTAGGTCAGCCGCGTGTGATCGAAGCCGAAGCGATCGAGGATCGTCGCGTTGAGGTCGTGGACGTGTACCGGGTCCTTGACCACGTTGTAGCAAAACTCGTCGGTCTCGCCGTAGATCGTGCCCGGCTTGATGCCACCGCCTGCCATCCAAAGCGTGAAACAGCCGCCGTGATGGTCGCGGCCGTAGTTGGCCGCTTCGAGCTTGCCCTGGCTGTAGGTGGTGCGGCCGAACTCGCCGCCCCACACGACCAAGGTCTCGTCGAGCAGCCCGCGTTGTTTGAGGTCGCGGATGAGTGCGGCGCAGGGCTGATCAACATCGTGCGATTGCAGCCGGAGGTCGCTGGGCAAGTTGTAGTGCTGGTCCCAGCCCTTGTGGTAAAGCTGCACGAAACGGACGCCGCGTTCGACCATGCGACGGGCGAGCAGGCAGTTCGCGGCGAAGCTGCCGGGAACGCGGGCCTGGGGGCCGTAGGCATCAAGTGAGGCAACGGTTTCCCCGCGGACGTCCGTCAGGTCGGGCACGGAGCTCTGCATCCGGAACGCCATTTCGAACTGCGCGATCCGCGTTTCGATTTCGGGGTCGAGCTGCGACGCGGCGCGTCGTTGGTTGAGCGTATTGATGGCGTCGAGTTGCTGGCGCCGTCCTTTTGGGTCGAGGCCCGGCGGATTGGAAAGGTACAGCACCGGGTCGCCGCTGCTGCGGAACGAAACGCCCTGGTGGTTCGAGGGCAGGAAACCGGAGCCCCAGAGTCGGGCGTAAAGCGGATCGGCCGGCCGCGCGGCGCTGCCGCGGGAAATCAGAACGACGAACGTCGGCAGGTTCTTGTTCTCGCTGCCGAGCCCGTAGCTCATCCAAGACCCAAAACTGGGACGGCCGGGCTGCTGGTGACCGGTCTGCAGGAAAGTCACCGCCGGGTCGTGATTGATCGCCTCGGTTTGCATCGAGCGCACGAAACACAGGTCGTCGGCGATGCCCGCCGTGTGCGGCAGGAGTTCGCTGAGCCAGGCGCCGCTCTGGCCATGGCGCTTGAAGTCAAACAGCGAGGCGGTGACGGGAAACGCCTTCTGCCCGCTGGTCATGCCGGTGAGCCGTTGCGTCTGCCGGATTGAATCCGGCAGTTCGTGGCCGTGCAGCGCACGCAGACCCGGCTTGTGATCGAATAGATCGAGCTGCGAAGGCCCGCCGTGCATGAACAGATAGATCATGCGCTTCGCCCGCGGCGCGAAATGTGGCGCGGGCGGAAGCGCGGTCTTGCCGGCCAGGTCGGGCCGCAGCATCGAAGCGAGGGCGAGCGTGCCGATTCCAGTCGCCGCCTGCCCGAAGAACTGGCGGCGTGTCAGCCGGGCGAGGTGGTCGGCGGGACAAGCGTCGGGCATCGATAGGGACGTTAGAGGCTATTCAGGATCGCGCGCGCTTTGGATTCGAAGATTTCCTGCCAACCTGGACCGAGCAGGCAGTCGCTGTCTTCCTGGGCATTCCCGACGTTCTTCAACTGTTCAGCCGTCGGCGCATAATAGAGATATCCGTTGGAGTAGCCAGCGACGAACGTGTGTTCGTGCGGCGAGGCCTGCTTGATGTTAAGCCCGATCTGGACCGTGAGCTCGGCCGGGAAGCTGACAAGATAGAAGGAGCCGACGCGCAGCCCGACCACCTCGGCCTCGACCGACCGGCCGCCGGCGGCATCGTAGCGCTGCTGGTGGCGCCGCAGCAGGGCCAGATTTGTCTGCACCCGAGTCAGCTCCTCCATCGTGTGGATGTTCTGCAGGTAGGCCGTCACCTGCTTTCGATTCTCTGCGTCGAGTCGCTTGAAATCGTCCCGGCCGGTCTGGGCCTCGCTGAGGTAGTGGTGGGCGTAGGCGGACGGATACTCACCTGCGACGCCGTCGCGCGTGTAGAGCGACAGGAACGTCTTCAGGTTGAGCGTCGTTCCGCGGAGCGCCCGAGTTAGCTTTTCGCGTTCCTGCTCCAGTTCGGCGATCCGCTGGGTGTGATTTGCGCGGGGGACAGCGATCTTCTCCATCGTGACGTTGAAGGTTGCCCCATCCTGCGGAACAATCTGGCGCACGGCCTGAAGCGTGCTGAGACCGAGTTGCTGCCCAAGTGGCCGGGCGTCGCGCGGCAAATAGACATCCTTGTAGTGAACCGGATTGATGTCTCCGCCGCAGCCCTGCACGAAGAGCGCAACGGCGCCCAGGGGCAGGTTGTCCTCGATTACCTGGGAGGCGAAGCCAGTCACGTCGGCCGTGTTGCCGCCGCTGGGCACTCCCTGGATAGGATGACCCGCGTAGTTGTAGAGCACTGCCACTGTGGTGCCGTCCATCCGGTCGAAGCGAAGCACCCCGATCTCCGGATCGATCGGACCGACGGACACGACCTGGTCGTCCGGAGGTAGCGAATACGCGTGTCGCACATCGGCCTCGCGCCCGCTCTTTAGCTTCATCCGCCGGTTCTCCATTACCCGGTCCTCTCGGCCAGTGCCGACGCCGACCTTGACTGGGGTCAGCGCATTGAAGGCGCTGCGGATCGCCTCTACGGTCAGTCGGTCGACGTCGGGACGCACGAGACCGTGGCAGTGGCTGGCGTTCACCAGCAGGCTGGCCGGGTCGATTTTGAGCTCACGTTGCACCTCGCGACGGACGTTCGCGAGGTAGTCGTTGCCGATCGGGCCGATCTCGCCGATCGCCACCGCGTCCACGGTGACGATCACGGCGAACTTCTTCCCATCGGCAAGCACGAGGGCTTTCACGTAGAGCGGATCGCTTACGGGGCCCGTGCGCAGCGTGACGTCCACCTTGGCCGCGCCGGCCCAGAGTGCGGCGCGGGCCGCGGGGACGGCCCCTGCAAGGACGGCGGCGAGGAGCAGCGCGATTCCGCGCGGCGCGAGCCCTCGCGCGCTAGGAGAGCGGAGGATGGGGCAGAGTAGAGGGAGGGAGTCGGACACAGGGATCGATTAAAGCTTCCAGTTGATGCCACCGATGAGCTGGCGGCCGGTGCGGAAGTTGCGGCCGACGCGACCGCCCTCCCATTCCTGAGCGTACTCCTGCTCGTCGAAGATGTTCCAGACATCGAAGTAGAGCGAGACGTTTCGGGTGACCGTGAACACCGACTTCAGTTCGTAGATGCCGCGGGCCTTGAAGTAGCTGAGGCGCGCCTGGCTGGCGGAAACGGAGGTGAGCCGGCGGCCGGCGTAGTTGTATTGCAGTCGGATGTTCCACGGCGAGCGGAGGTACGAGATGCCGACGTTGGCGGTCTCCGGTATGAAGCCGGCGACTTTCTTCGTTATGGTCGCGCCGCCGTAGTTGCCTTCGGTCTCGTTGCGCGAGTAGTTCGCGTAGGCTCCGAAAGCTTGGAGGAATCCGGGCAGGAAGGTGAACTGCTGCTGGTACGCGAGCTCGAGGCCGCGGACCTTGGCCGAGCCGCCGTTGAACTGGCTGGTGTACGTGTAGCCGGCATACTGGTCGTAGTCGCCACCTTCACTGCCCTGGAGCGTGTTGCCGGCGCGGGTGAAGATGAACTGCTTGATGTCCTTGAGGAACACGCCGGCCGAGAGCAGACCGGCGGGCTCGAAGTAGTACTCCAGGCTCACGTCGACGTTGCGACCGAACTGGGGCTTCAGGCTTGGGTTGCTGATCACCAGCGTGCGCGTAGAGTGATTAACCGAGGTGTTCGGGATGAGCTGGCCGATGGAGGGACGGCCGATGTTGGTGGCGAAGCTGGCGCGGGCCACCAGCCGTTCGTTGATCCCGTACCTCAGGTGCAGATGCGGAAACACCTCGGTGTAGTCGCCTTTTGCCTGCTGGCGGCCGCTGTACTGCGCCAGGGTTCGGCGGATCGATTCCTCCGGGGTGACGACGCCGACCCAGGCCGCGCGACGGGTGGTCTCCGCGGGCGTGACCTCGTTTTTGGAACCGTTTCCTTCGGTCTCGGTTTTCTCGACCCGGAAGCCGGTGGTGACGTCGAGCCGGCCGAGTCGAAAGTTACCCATCGCGTAGGCGGCGGAGATCGTTTCCTTGAAGTTGATCCGATTGGCGAGCGCCGTTCGGGTGCGGATTTCCACGTCTTCGGAGAAGAGCTCCGGGTTGGACTTGACCGCCGTCTCAAAATTCGGGCCGGGGCGATAGGCTGAGTGCGGATCGTAGTTGTGGTCGGGCCAGTTGAGGAACGGCAGCAACGGATAGCGCTCGGTGCCCTCCCAGCGGACGATGCGCGGGTTCACGAAGCGGGCGAGGTTGTCGTCGCTCCGGCCCGTGGCGGGGTTGGGCCCGGAAATGCCATCGGGTCCGACGTACCACCAGCGGAACTGGTCGGCGAAGAGATCGCGCTTCTGGGCCCGCACGCGCGCGCCGGCCTTGATCGAGAACGGGATCGCGGTCGCAAAGGTGCGCTTCACGTTGAGTGCGGCCCCGTTGAAAACATCCTTGCCCTGGGCCACCCGCAGGTCGCGACGCGCTTGGTAACTGTCGGGATTCGTGATGCTGGGGCCGGCAGTCTGGGTTAGCCGCGGGAAATTCGGATCGTTCGATTCCTCGATGGCGATACCGATGCCGTTGGCGATGATCGTCACCTGGTCGTTGTGGGGATAGTTGGTGATCGAGAGCGAACGGTAGACGCTGTAGTCGATCTCCCAGCCCGGGAACTTGTGCACGCCGCCGACCTCGGTCGTCTCGCCCTCGACGTCCTTATACTCGAAGGAACTCGTGCCGACGACCTGACTGGCCGCGACCGGGCGCCACTCGGTGCGGTTGCGGGTGTAGCCGGGGACGATCGCGCCGGTGCCGGTGAGGCTGCCGCTGGCGTCGAGCGTAGCGACCGACTGCGCGGTGCTGTAGGTCGTGTAGTGATTCTTCGACGGCTCGATCATCCAGTTCTGGGTGCGGTTGACGTAGAACCGGCTGTGTTCGCTCAGGCGGTAGTCGAGCTTGATGCCGCCGCCCCAACGGTGCTGGCGGTGAAAGTAATCCTCGAGTCCGAAGTTGTAGGTGTAGGCCGGGTCGGCGAGCGTGTCCTCGTAGCTGCGTGAACTCGCGGGCGTTGGCGAGTAGTGATAACGGTCGCCGTAGTTGATGCTGATGCCGATCTTATCCTTATAGACCTCGGAGTACGAGAATGCGAAGGACGGGGTCGCGACCTTATGCTGGCCCGTCGCACCTGGCCGCAGGCGCATGATTGCGCCGGCCTGGGCGTTCAGGCGGCGCCCTTTCTGGTCGAAGGCGCTCTTGGAAACGAGGTTGACGGCGCCGCCGATGGAGTCGGCGTCCATGTCGGGTGTCGGCGATTTCACCACTTCGATCCGACCGATGGAGTCGGCGCCGATTTGGGTGTATTGAAATTCTCGCGATGAGCCGGCGGAGGCGGCGTTGGCCAGACGGTTGCCGTCGAGCGTGACGGAGTTGAGCACGTGGTCCATGCCCCGGATGCGCACGTAGCGGATGGCGCTGCCGTCGGTCTCACCGAAGACGCCGGGCAGCCGGGCGAGCAGGTCGGCGGGGTTGGCGCCGAGGCTGCCGAAGGCGTCGGTCGACACCACCGTCTTCACGCCGGTGGAGTTGCGCTGGATGGTGATGGCTTGGGCGTTGCCCTCGCGTTCGCCAGCTACAACGAACTTCTCGAGCTTGTAGATGCCGCTCGTCAGGGCGACGTCGCGCCGGTTGGTGCCCAAGGTGACAGGTACGGATAATTCGGCGGCGTCGAGACCGGTGTACGAGACCGCAATCCGGGCGGATCCCTCCGGCACTTCGTTGAGCCGAAAGGTACCGTCGCGGTCGGTCAGGACCTCGCGGCCGGTGCCCTGCAGAACGACGCGCGCGCCCTCAAGGGTGCGGCCCGTGGCTGCGTTGGTCACCATTCCGGTCACGGTCGAAGTGCCTGCGGCGGTCGCGGTGGCGGTCGCGGTCGCGGACGATCCGGGGGTAGTAGCTGCGTCAGACTGACCGAGCGAGAGCCCGAGCCAGGCGGCGAGGATGCCGAACATGTTTTTGCGTTTCATTGGAGTGGGGGGAAGGGGCAGTTGCGTTGTCGTTCGGTTCCGCGCTCGGGCGGGGTCGGATATGGCCGTTACTGATAGGGGACTGGATTTTCAGGGGGATCGGATCCGGGAGGGGTATCGTTGGATTGGGATGAGTTAGCCGTAAATCAGTCGATTTTGAGAGGGCGGCGGGTTCGGCTAAGGCTGGGGATTTGGGGCGGGGAATGGCTGCGGCGGAAAGGGGGCTTTCGGGCGCGACTCGAGTCTCTGCTTGCCGTTTGAGGGCAAGCTGCGCGGGGTGGGGATGCAGAGAAGTTAACCTCCGGATCGCTCGGAGTCAAGGAGCAAGCGTTTTTATATTTTCTCAGGGGTGTGTGACTGGAATCTGGCCGTGGCGGATTATGCGGCGGCCTGGAGGTTGGATGGGGCGGGTTGATTCCAATTTTCCCAGAAGTTATCGAACTGGCCGCTGAGCAGCGCGCAGCGGGTGTGGAGCACGGCCAGGAGTCC
>CAMDOF010000219.1 GCA_945903465.1 Opitutus sp. GAS368 | reverse complement strand
CGTGAAGCGATTTTGTAACCCCATCGGTTACAAATCGCCTTCCTCGATGACCGCTCGCCGCCGATTCGGGACGACGCGAATCCTTCTTCAGGAATCTGGCGGAAAACACTTTCTTCGCAGGAGTTTTCTCGAGGCCCCGTCCGTTGTCTGGCGGTGGCGCGGCTCGCTCAGTTTTATGCGGTGCGCTGAGATCTGGGGCAGACGAAACGCGAAATTAAAAAACTCCGATCGGAATGATTTCCTCCGTTTTTAACCCCTGCTTATCCACAAAATCGTTCGACCCTGACTCCGGTAATTTTCTTGTTGGGAAATAATTGGGCGGGAAAAAAATGCCTGAACTCACGCCAAGAGTGAGCGTCAGGCCGAGGGGGGCCGCCAGTCGCCCGCAGGGTTATTTTTTATCGCCCAGCGCAAACGCCACGTAGGCCCCGCGAATCGTTTCCTGCGTCGCCGGCGTCAGGCCCACCTGTGCGGAAGCGCAAAAGACAATGTACTGACGACCGGCCACCGCATACACAGCGGGGATGCCTTCGAGAGCCGCCGCGAGTTCGTGCTCCCACAGGAGATTTCCGTTATCAAGATCGAACGCACGGACCTTCTTGTCCCGCGTACCGGTGAAGATCAGTCCCGTCGCCGTCACGACCGGACCCACCTTGGGATGGTGCGTGCCGGTATTCTTGAATCCCTTCGCCGCAAGTGCCGGCACGTCTCCCAGCGGAATCTTCCACTTGATCACCCCGGCGTTGAGATCGTAAACCGTCAGCGAGGTCCAGGGCGGCTTGATGGCGGCGAGACCATCGGATGCGATCATGAAGCCGAAACCGCTTTCATAGCGCGCCGCCGCGCTGGTTTCCGCAGGCGGTCTTGGTTCTAGCTTGAGGAGGCTCGGCATATCCTTGGAGACAACGACGAGCGTCCCGTGGGCGGCATCGACGGCGGCACCGCCCCAATTGGCCCCGCCGTTATTGCCCGGCATCTGGATCGTACCGCCCCGCGCGGGCGGCGTGAAAAGGCCTTCGTTGCGGGCTCCGAGGATCGCCGCGCGGAAGCGTACGCGGTCGGCCTCGCTGAGAAACGGGCTCAGATCGTCGACCGTAAAGGTGAGCCGCGCAAACGGCGGCGGGCTCGTCGGGAAGGGCTGGGTCGGCGATGTCCGCTCCTCGGGTAAATCAGAGGCCGCGACCGCGCGTTCCTCGATAGGCCAGATCGGCCGGCCCGTCACGCGCTCAAAGACCCACACATAGCCCTGCTTCGTCACTTGGGCCACGACGTCGATGGTCTTGCCCTCGCGCCGGATGGTGAGGAGCTTGGGCGCCGTCGGGGCATCGTAATCCCAAATATCGTGGTGCACCATTTGGTAGTGCCAGAGGCGCCGGCCGGTGCGGACGTCGAGCGCGAGGAGGCAATCCGAAAAGAGATTCGCCCCGCTCCGGTCCGCCCCATAGAAATTATATTTCGCGCTCGCGGTCGGGGCGAAAAGAATCCCGCGCCCGACATCAACCGTGAGCTCCGACCAAACGTTCGCGCCACCCACCTTGTCCCGTGCATCCTTCGGCCAGGTTTCAGCCCCGAACTCACCCGCCCGTGGGACCGTGCGAAACGTCCAGACGAGCTTCCCCGTCTGCGCATGAAAGGCCCGAATGTCGCCCGGGGCGGAACCATAACCTTGATTCGTGGCCGAGCCCAGAATCAGCAGATCCTCAAAGACGCGGCCTGGACTCGTTGATTGGACCAGCCCGATCGTGGCAGGCTCACGATCGAGCCCCTGCTTAAGATCGACGCTGCCACCCTCACCAAAAGACAGCACCGGTTTTCCAGTCCGCGCATCGATTGCCCGCAACGCGTGGTTGCTGGCAAAGAGCAGGTGGCGGTGGGCGCGGTCGCGCGACTCCCAGTAATTGATTCCACGGTTGGTGATCAGCGTGGTCCCGGCTGGCGGCTGGTAAATCCACACTTCACGGCCAGTGACCGCCGAGAGCGCAACGAGGGAACTTCCCTTGCCCATCACATACATGAGGTCATCAACGATCAGCGGACTGAAAAAATAACGTTTATTTTCGCCGATTGGATAAGACCAGGCGACCTCCAGTTGGTTGACATTGGCCCGCGTGAATTGCGTGAGGGCAGAAAACTGGGCCGAGTCCGCGGCGCCGCCGTAGTCGCTCCAGGTCGCGTGGCCAGCTTGGCCTGAAGCCATCTGGGAAAAAATAAAAAGCACAAGGCCAACGGCCGTGGGGTAACGTTTCACGCCACCCATTACGAGGCAACGCGCGGCCACGCCAAACTTATTACACCCCCCCGCGCCCGCTCTTCCCAAGGAGGGCTCGCGGCGGCCGCGCCCGGCTCGTTTCACGGTGAAGTCCACGCCCGTGCGTTCGCCGCTCGTTGCCCCGTGCCGCCATGCACTCAGACCGAAGCCGAGGTCATCACGCCCTTGGTCTTGGGAACGCTTCCAGCACGGCCGACCGCCTTCCCCGCCAGGCCGGTCGCAACCCATCGCCGACCACCCCGCCCAGCGCTCCCTGGTGCCACGCTTCGGTTCGGCCCCGCCCTTTCCGCCACTCATTTAAAAGTTGCGCGGCACCGTTCACCGTGCCGTCTCGCCTCAAACCCAGCCCGCTTCTCCGTCAGGAACCCAATCCACGCGACCGCTCGACCGGCGCGGCCGCCCGGTCAAGGGCCACCTCGACCAGCCGCCATTCGCAATCGCTCGCGTTTCTCACCGGGGGGATTTGCTTCGGCCGTCGTCTTCTCCGTGGTCCCACTCTGTAGTTGATCCTTACCTACACTTGATCGCCGCTGATTCTCCACCGGTAAAAAAGACTCGCGCTCTCCCCGTCCGAGCCGGCCCCCCCACCCCCCGCGGCGCCCGCCGGGGCCGTCGTCACGCCTTCTGTCTGTCCGCAGAAATCTCCCTTGCCATTCCGTTTAACCACTAAATCACCTTTGAGCTTTTGTACGACCCTGCGACCTTTCCATGTACTCACTCCTCCGCTCATTTCCTCGGCTGGCCTTCGGCGCCTGCATGGCCCTCGCCATCGCCCTCGGCGGCCGCGCGCAAAACTCCGCAGCCACCACCGGCACCATTGAGGGCCGCGTAAAAAATGCCATCTCCGGCGATTATCTTAACCACGCCCAGATCTCACTGCTGGGCTCCGCGTTCATAACACTCACCGACGAGAGCGGCACCTTCCGCCTCGCCGGCGTGCCCGCGGGCCCCACCACGCTGCGCGTGCGCTTCGCCGCCTTCGACGAACAGGCCCTCTCCGTCAACGTCGCCGCGGGCCAGACCACCCAGCGCGACGTCACGCTCGCGAGCCAGACCCGCTACGGGGAAACCAACTCAACCGTGAAAATGGACGCGTTTACCGTGCAGTCGAAAAAGGAGACCGATGCCGCCGCCATCGCCGTCAACGAGCAGCGCGTCGCCCTCAGCCAGAAGAGCGTCGTCTCCGCCGACCAGTTTGGCACCATCCCCGACTCCAACCCCGGCGAACTCATGAAGTGGCTGCCCGGCGTCAGCGTGGAGTATTTCGCCAACAACATCGTCGGCGTCAGCGTCCGCGGCTTCGACGCCGTCAATACCGAGATCCGTTTCGACGGCATGCCCACCGCCTCCGCCTCCACTTCCACACTCGCACCGGCAACCGCGATCGCAATTTCGAGATGCTGGGCGCCTCCTCCGCCGATATCTCGCGCGTCGAGGTCCGCCTTCTCCGTACCCCTGAGGATAGCGCCAACGCCATCGGCGGTTCCGTCAACATGATCCGCCGCTCCGCCTTCGAGGCCAGCCGCGCCCGCTTCACGTACAACGCCCTGTTCACGACCGACCACGAGTCCTTTGCCCTCGATGCCCGCGCTGGCATCCGCGATACCCGCGTACCCGGCTGGCGGCCCAATCTCAAAGCCACTTGGACGGATCCGGTGTCCAAGACTTTCGGATACGCGCTCACCTTTAACCACAACGACGTCCTCGCGCGTGTCCACTGGTCGTTTCCAACCGTCGGCTTCGGCACCGCCGACCAGGCCAGCGCGGCCCGTGCCCGGATCGTGGCCGGTAAACCCCTCACGACCGTCAGCGCCTCCAATCCGTCACCCACGACCGAGGGCCTGCACGACAACCCAAAACAAGACGTCACCGATGGCGCTTCCGCCAAGTTCGACTGGAAGCCCACCCGCGAGCTCAAGGTCGCCTACTCCATCAGCGGCGGCCGCTACCAGGAGCGCGCGGGCGACGATATCCGGTTCACTTGGAACACCGGCGCGCAGAGCACCGCCGTCACCGCCGCCATCCTCGACGCGCCGCTCGGCGCGCCCGGCACCAACGACCCGCACGCCGTCTACGGCAATCTCGGCGCCGGTTCCATTCGCTACGACTTGCGCGAAGCTTGGCGCAACGGCAAGAAGGACACCTTCACCCAAGCCGTCGATTCTGAATGGCGGCGCGGCGATTGGCAGCTCAACGCCGCCGGATCCTTTTCCCGTTCCCGCCACACGTTCACCGACACCGATGACGGCTTTTTCGGCAGCAACACCCTTTCCGGCTCCACGCTCCCACTCACCGGCCTCGGCACCGGCACCGCCTCCAAACAACTCATCACCCTCAACTTCCTCGATAACGGGCCCCAATTCAACGCCCGCACGATCCGCTCGCTCGCCTTCGCCACCGGCAACACCACCGCCGGCCCCGAGATCAATTGGCAGGACCCCGCCACGATGACCATCGGCGGCGCCGTCTCCCGCAAAGGCAAGACCGAGGAGTCCATCGCCGCCCTCCGCCTCCGCGCCAAACGCACTTTCTCCCTCGCGCAAAACCCTTTCTCCATCCGCCTCGGTTACGACTACGACGAACTTTTTCGCAACGTGCAGCGCTACGATTCCGACCTCTGGACTTTCGTCGGCCCCGACCACCTCGCCGGCACCGCCGACGACCACGCCGCGCAGATCACCGCCGTCAATGTCCTCCCCGAGCGCGATACTTATTACAACTTCCCCGCCGTCACCCGCGTGAGCATGCGCCGGCTCTACGCGCTCTACCAGCAACACCCGGACTGGTTTCAATACCGCGAGGCCGAGTCCTATCGCTTTTCGACCACCGAGCCCTACGAGGTCAGCGAGCGCACCCAGGCACCGTGGCTCGAATTCAGCGGCGCATTTTTTAGCAACCGCCTCACCTATTCTGGCGGCGTGCGCTACGAACGCGCCGACGCCGTCGCTTCTGGTAGCCTCGACCGCGGCGCCCGCTACGTGACGAGCCGCGGACTCGTCGACCAAGGTCTCGCCGGCAATCTTCTCCGCTACCTGCGCAAGGGAGCCCACGGCACCGGTCACAACCACGGTTACTTCCCAAGCCTTCAGCTCAACTTCAGTCTCCACGAAAATCTTCTCCTTCGCGTCGGCTGGGCCAAGACGCAGGCGAAAAATCGTTTTGGCCGCGCCATCATTCCGAGCACCAGCCTTGACACCAATCCGGTCACCTCCGGCACCTACGCCAATATCGCCCTCGGCACCGCCAACCGCCCCAACCCCGCACTGCGCCCCTGGACCGCCAACAACTATGAGGCCCACCTCGAATACTATACTGCGCAGGGCGGCGTCATCAGCCTCGGCGGTTTTGTCAAAGATATCAAAAACGTGCAGGTGCAGCAGCTCATCCTGCTCGATACCCCCGAGAAACTCGCCGCCCTCGACCTCGAACCTTCCTTCCTGAATTTTCAGAGCACCACGTGGATCAATCAAGGCATCGGGCAGGTCAACGGCGAGGAACTCTCCGTCCGCCAGCCACTCGACCGCTGGCTGCCAACGTTTGCCAAGGGCCTGAGTCTCACCGGCAGCTTCAATCACAACCACCTCGCGCGCTTCAACTACACCGCCGGCAACATCAGCGGCGATTTCCAAAACTACTACGAGAACCAGTTGAAGAGTTCGCTCCGCTACAGCCGCGGCCCACTCGCCGCGACCGTCGGCGTCATCCGCAACGGTCGAGTCTACCGCCAACGCAGCGACGTCGCTGCCTCCGCGACCAATCCCTTGGTCCGCGGCGATATCTTCTACCCGCCCTACACGACCGTCGATTTCAGTGTCGAATACAGCGTCACCCGCTGGGCGCGCCTCTTCGTCTCGGGGCGCAACGTCACCAACGCCCAAAAAATCCGCTACCGCGTCGTCGACGGCGCCCCCGAATGGAGCCGCTTCCAAATCGCGAATAACCTCGGCTTCACCTACACCGCCGGCATCACCGGCGGCTTCTAAAATACCCCGGTAAATCCGATTTACCCGCTCACCGCCTGCGGACCCGGCATCCTTCTGCTTTAGGACCGGTGCCCGCCAGCCGGCCGACTTTCCCGCCCGCCACGTCTTGATGATACCGCCCGCCCGCCCAGCGGCCCAACTACCGCCCTCACGCCGGCAACTTCCTCCCGCGCGGTCGTACCATTTAAAAATTCGCCCCCTACTCGATGCGTGCGGACGCACCACGGTCTCTCGCTGCGCGCCGTCCCACCGCCGATTCGCCCCTCCCTCGTGTACTTACCAGCGACGCGCCGTCTCGCACGAGCCAGACCTTGAGACGGACTGCCCCAAGCCCACCAACCGGAGTCAACCGTCCGTGGCGTTGACGGTCGGCACCAACGTGCGCAGTCGCCCGCCTGGCGGGGGCACGAAGCTGGCGCTGGTCTTTGATCGCAACTCAGCGCCTCGCAGAAAAGGCTCAACGATCTCCCCATAAAATCCTCGGTCGGAAGTCCCCCTCTGCCTGGCTTCGTGAACTCCTTAAATCCGCTCTTTCTTCGAATTGATCCTTGAACGTGCCCTCTCGAAATCCTCGATCAGGGGGATCGCCGCGCAAACGGCCGCACGCCCTCTGGACGGGCGTAATCGCGTTTCCGCCCACCGCGAGCCGTTCGCCGCCAGGCGCGCGGCCGACCGACGCGACCCTGCGAAGCCAAACGCCCCTCCACCCCCGGTGCCGTTAACCCGCCGCCGGCTTGCGCACACGCAGATGCAGAAAATAGGCCACGACCTCCGCGTCCTGAAGCAAGGGATAATCTCGCACCGTCTGGCTGCTCGGGCGCGGCTCTTCCACCCGCTCGATCTGAAAGCCGGCCGCCACCAGCAAGTTGAACCATTCGCCGATCGGCCGATGGAAACGCGGCACCCGAAACTTCGCCAACCGCTCCCGCAGCGACGCCGGCGCCACCCCAAAGGTCCACTCGTCCACCCGCCCTCGCGCGTCGATGAAATAGTCACCCACTTCGATCGCAAACGTGTTCCCCTCTTCGTCGCGGCAATTGCGGCGATGCGGCGGGTTGAAGCAAGGATGCGTCATGGAGAATTGCAGAAAACCGCCCGGCCGCAGCACGCGAAACGCTTCCGCGAGCGCCTGCGCCGTTTCCGGAATGTCCATCAAGCTCATAAACGCGGTCGCAAAATCAAACGACGCCGCCGCATAAGGTAGCTCGACCGCGCTCCCATGGTGATACGTAATGCCCAGCGGCGCCCGCACCTCTTCGGCCCGCGCGTGGCGAATGAAGATCTCGGCGATGTCGATCGCGGTCATCGTCGCACCCAGCCGCCCCACCTGACGCGTGTTGTGCCCTTCGCCGCAACCGACGTCCAGACCCGCCAGTCCGGCCACCCGTGGCAGCATCGCGAGAAACGCCGGCGTGTTGAGCTGATCCCGATAAACGTCGTAACCCGCCCGCGCCAGTTTCGTCCAAGCCTCGGCGTTTCCATTCCAGAATTCTCCAACAGCAATATGATCCATGCGAAAATCGACCGTTGGAAAGGAGCGCCGTGCCGTCAACCTTACCGCGCCCCCCCACCCGCGAACGCACGAGGGCGACGGCGCGATCTCACCCTGTCTTTGGGCAACCTCCTCCGATCCGATGGCCCCGCCGATGACCGCCGTCCATCGGCCCACCACGGTGTCATCGATCCCGCCGGATGTCTGAGGGGCAGCATCCGGTGGGGGTCAGTCCGCTGATGGCAATGGAGGCTGTCCCGCCCGGCGGGGTTCGTGATGACGTGAACGGCCGTCTGGGCGCGAGCAGGGCCAGCCCGACAGGCCGCCAGCTCGGCATAACCCCAAAATGGGGTATCGGTACGTCTGGTGTGGCTACGGCAGGAGTGGTGGATTCGAGGTAGGGCGCGACGTCTTCGCATTCAATACCCGTGAGCCCGTTATCATTTCATTAATCGCGGAAATCTGCCGCCCGACGTTTTCGCTGCGTTCGGGCCTACGAACGCGTTCCTCATCGCGCTGGATGAGGCGGCGGTGCCGTTCGGCTGGCAGGTGTATGCGTGCGTGGTCAGGCGCAACCCCTACCCCCTCGCCCTGGCAACACCGGAACCGAGCCCCGTGCAGGAAGCGTATCAACAAATCAGATACACGCACGCCGGCTCGCCCTCGCAACACCGGAACCGAACCTCGTGCAGGACACACGGGCGCGACGAGCAGCCCGCGGATGCCACCTCGCCCTCGCAACACCGGAACCGAACCTCGTGCAGGGGAGGCCCGGGCTGCAAGCTACGTTCGCGATGCGCGCTGACTCGATTCCACGGTCAGCAGGGCCCTGGGTTGCAGGGTCGGTCCAAGGCCCCGTTGGTCGAGGACGCCCCCCATCTCGCCCGGGTCGGCGATTACATCCCTCTCCATCCCGTTCGCGCCGGAGTTGTCACCGCGACCGGGTATGCCAATAGCGGAGCAGCCGCCTCTGGCCCTGCCTGCCAGCGACCCCACGCGATTGGTTCCAGTCCGCCGAACGGTTGCCGTCTCTCGGACGCGAGACCCAAAGCGATCGCTGGCGCCCATAGCCCGACCCTTGGGCAAACATCGCGGCAACGCGCGACGACGATCGCACTGTGCGCGGCGCCTATTCTGGCGGTTGGGCGATTGGCCCAGCAGGCTGGTAGAGGGCGAGCGCACGCCAACCCGCCCAGCTGGCGTTGTCACCGGAAATATCCGCCACGGAGGATCGCCGAAATCAAGTGCGCGGGGTGGCAACAGGCGTTGGAAGCCGCGTTCAAAGAAGCCGGCAAGTCTTGGGCGGACGCGGCCAGCGCGCCAAAAGGCGTCGGATGGAAGGTAGCCATCGCCGGGGCGCGGCGAACCACGGTGGCTGCTCCGTATCGTTGGATCGCGACGCCATTGCAGAGGGGTCATCCCGCCGCCGTGCGCGGCGATCTCTCGCCCCGGACATTGCCAACAGCGGACTGACCCCATCGGATCTCCCCCCCCAACCCCATCGGATCGCCCCCCCAACATCGACCGCTTCGCCAAACATCGGCCGCTTCGCCAAACCGAAGCTGGGTTTCCTTTGAGCGGAACTAACGTTTTTCCTCCGGCGTATTGAATCCAAGCACGGGCCTTGGGGTTTGGGGTTTGGGGTTGACGGAGCTAACCTGAATTTCGGCCGTTCCCAAAAGCAACATCAGGAAAACATCGCCCGATTATCTGCCTGGCGGATATTATCCGCTTGACGGATAATCGGGTTTGGTCGTTCCTCGTTTGTGATCAGGAGCTTTGCCGACCGTGACACCGAAAAGTTGTGGCTCACAGGGCGCTCTCGTCGCCTTCCGGGTGACATCTGGCAGCGAGCGCTCATCGAGCTACAGCTGATCGATGCCGCACTTGATTTGGGTTTCCTCAAGCTGCCACCAGGCCATCGGCTGGAGGCACTAAAAGGTAATCGGCGCGGCCAGCACTCGATCAGAATAAACGACCCATGGCGTATCTGCTTCCTTTGGTCCGGCACCGACGCCGAACAAGTTGAAATTGTCGATTACCACTAAAATCTAAACGCCATCCCTATGAATCAGACCGCTTCACGCATCCATCCAGGCATCATCCTTCGCACCGAGTTCTTTGAAGCGATGCGTATTACCCAGGTCGCCGCTTCCAAGGCCACTGGTATCCCCCAGAGTCGTTTGAGCGAAATTTTGGCGGGTCGGCGGGCGATCAGCCCAGATACCGCTGCTCGTCTCGGCCGGTATTTTCGGGTCGATCCACGCAACTGGCTGAACCTTCAAGTTGCCTTCGATCTATGGAAGCTTGAGCAGGAGTCAGGTCGACAGCTCAATCACGACGTGAAACCACTCGTCGCCGCCTGACGGGGTCGGGTGTTTCACCTCCCATACGTCCTTGGCACACCCCATTTCGTGAAACCCTCGACCAACGAGTTGAGCGTTCGGTCAACTTGCGGAAGTTGTTGAATTCGGAATCGGACCAAAAAGGGTTGGAATAGAAACAGCAAATTCGTGTCCGCGGACCGCCCGCCCCCACCGGCACCGTCGTGGTGGCCGCCCGCCCCGGCCCCGCCTATCCGGTCGACCCACGCCCCGGCTCCGCGGACCTCCCGTATCCAAAAATCCATGACGAGGCGCTCCGCTTCCGCGCCGCCGTCATGGACCCGTGCGCTGACTTCGACCAGACGGGCTTCGCGTGGCCGCGCGCACCCGCCGCTCCCGCCCTCCGCCCTCCGCCCTCCGCCGTCCGCCCTCCGCCCTCCGCCCTCCGCCCTCCGCCCTCCGCCCTCCGCCCTCCGCCCTCCGCCCTCCGCCCTCCGCCGTCCGCCGTCCCCCC
>CAMDOF010000218.1 GCA_945903465.1 Opitutus sp. GAS368 | reverse complement strand
CGCGCATTCCGCACCACGCGCATTCCGCACCACGCGCATTCCGCACCACGCGCATTCCGCACCACGCGCATTCCGCACCACGCGCATTCCGCCTCACGCGCGCACCGCACCACGCGCATTCCGCACCACGCGCGCATTCCGCACCACGCGCATTCCGCCTCACGCGCGCATTCCGCACCAGGCGCGCACCGCACGCTCCGTCCACCGCACACTCGACTTGAGATTATCCCGCTATGTTGCATCTAAAAAATCGGGAATTGACCGTCGAGTTACTCGATCCGACGACCGAAGCTGCTCGGCAAGGCGCACGCTATTGTTGGGGCGGCTACATTTGGCAAGTACACGATACCCACTTTGGACCGCTCCTCTCGGGTCCGGAATTTCCCCACCCGACACCTAGCGCCTTCAATGGCCAGGGCTTGCCGGAATCCTTTCGCCATCGCACGCGGAGCGGTACGCCCCTCACCTGGGCCGGCGCCACGGGCCTAGTCCTCGGTGGGGGCCGCCTCGCTCTTGATGATAAAAATGCCGTGACGCTCACGGAGCCTTGCGTCTGGCAAGTGCGCACCTTCGCCGATCACCTCGTTTTTCAAACCACCCAGACCGGCGCCGGCTTCGCTTACGAACTCTCCCGTGAGATCACGTTACGCCATCGCGAGATAACCTCGGCCACCCAGCTCACCAACGTCGGCTCAACGACCCTCGCGCTCGAGTGGTTTGCCCATCCGTTCTGGGCCCTCTCCGCCGGCCGCGCCCGCCTCGCGTTACCCGCCGGGACCACCATTCCCAAAAATCCCGCTTTCAGCCTCGCTCCCAACGGCACGCTCCATTGCCCGCACCCTTTCCTCAGCCCCGAGGATTCCCCTTTCGCGCTGCTCACGCTCCCTCGCGGTCGCCCTCTCGCCCTCACGATCGACCATCCGCAACTCGACCGCATCACCTTCGAAACAAGTTTCGTCCCCGATGAATGCCCGATTTGGGCCAACGCTCGCACCCTTTCGGTCGAACCTTATCGCACCCTCCGTCTCGCGCCCGGCGAGTCAAGCCACTGGCACCTCCGCCATGGCTTTCAGGCCCCTCTTCTCAGATAGGTTCGCGGTTCCCCGCCCAACCAAGCCAACGCCAAGGCTAGCCGCAGCACTCCCCGCGGCGCCCCGCTCAACGGACCGATCCCGCGTACCGGTTCAGCGGAATCCCCGCATCGCCGCGTCGCGCTCGATGCCACCTTACCCACCTTAATTCTGCACCCGAATCTTGCGGATCACCGGCGCCACCACCGGCTTGCTCATGCCGCCATCCGTCCCGCGCTGCGTCGGCAACACCGCTATTGTATCCACAACATCAATACCTTTGGTCACCCGACCAAAAATGGTGTAGCTCGGCGCCATGGGATGATCTTGGTGCAGGATGAAAAACTGGCTGCCATTTGTATTCGGACCAGAATTCGCCATCGCCACGATACCCCGACGATAGCCCAGCCCGCGTTGGTAAAGCGGCGACTCCCGCTTGATTTCGTCGGCAAATTTTCCGCCCCACGCACTTTCCCCACCCCGACCGTCGCCCTGCGGATCACCTCCTTGAATCATAAAACCCTTCACAATGCGGTGAAACGTCAGGCCATCATAAAACCCGCGGTTTGCCAGTTGCCGAAAGTTATCGACCGTCTTCGGCGCGTCGCCGGGAATGAGCTCTATTTCGATGACCCCGCTCGCCGTCTCCAGCACCGCCATCGTTACGAGCGCGGGCGCAACTGGCCTCCCCACCTCTGGCTCACCTCGGCGGCAGCTTATCACCAAAAGCAGCAGCAGGCATCCCACCAATCCACGCATTGAACCAGAAATATCACAGCGAAAAGTTGTTCCGAAGCGCATGACCCACTTCTTCGCAGCCCGGACCGCGAGTCAAGCCACCGCGGTCCACTTGCCTGAAAGTCCGCCTTGATTCTCGCCGGCCGCGACCCCGCTGTTCGGCCGACGTCCCCTTTGTTCTCGACCGCGTCGCACCCACGCCACCCACCCACGATCGCTCCGCCCCGCCCCCGCCCATCGCCCCCACGCCAACCACCCACGATCGCACCGCCTCTGGCCTGCCCTTTATCGCACCAACTCAGGAACCGCTTCGCCGAGCGTCAGTTCGCGCCGGCGGCCTGAATGATAAATCCACGCAGAGCCGGCAACGAGCGCGCCACGACCATGATGCCACCGCACCAAAGACGCATTACCCAACCCGAGGACAAACTCTTCCGGATTAAAACGCAGGTAAGCGGTTATCTTCTGCGAGCGCCCTTCAAAATCGCCCAACTCCAGCGCGAGGGGATGATGCGGATTGATCGTCACCGGCAATAGCGCCAGCCCGCTCCGACTCGCAATTTCCGCCGTGGGAAAATCGTTCGTCGTCCCAATCACCATTCCCGCGATATTCGCCCCCGCACTCACCCCCAAGAAAGGGACCCCCGCCCTGACTCGCTTCTGAATAACTCCGAGTTGACCCGTCTGCTGCAACTCCGCCAAAAGCACAAACGTCTCCCCTCCACCGACAAAAATTCCATCAGCCGCCTCCAATGAAGCCTTCGCCCCAACCGCGTCCAGCCGGTGCAAAGACTCCGCGAAGGTCAGGCCCAGGTGCGCGAACGCCGCTTGCAGGCGGCCCTCCATCTTATCGCGATCTTGCGGATGCGTTGCGTGCAGCACCAACACGAGCCGGCGGCAGCCCGCAAAATGCTCCCGGATGATTCGATCGGAATCTCCCGGAAAGCGATCGCGCACCATGAGTGCGCCTCCGCAGACCAGCACCGACGTCTGCGCCGAATCCTGAATCACCGGCTCGGCCCCCCAACTCAACCCTAAGCCCAAGCCCACCTTTAAAATAATGATTGGAAGGCGAAATTTCATAGGCGGGGCCCCTTCAACTGCCCACCAGCAACACGCTCTTAAAAACCAAGAGCACAATTCCGACCAACGCACAGCAGCAGATGAAACCCACCGTGTCCACGCGGTCCCATTTCGTAAACTCCCAGTCCGAATTTTGGAAAAGTTTGAGATGATCGTACCGAGTCGGCTGCGCGTAACTCGCCTCCACGGCCTGCGTATCTTCCTCAAGCGTACCCGCCACCGGCGTTTTCATCCTAGCGTAAAAACGCGCCAGCCGCACCGGATCCGTTCGGCGCGTCAACAGGCTCATCACGACCAAGACAATCACGGGCAAAAGAAAATCCACCAGATAACGCGTCGTCAGCAGCTGCGCAGCGGTAAACCCCGCCACGTCAAAACCAACCACCGCCAACAGGTAAACCTCGGTACGAAAAAGCCCCTTGCCTGTCTTCGGCGAAGACGGATCGCGCGGGTTCACTCGCACGACTCCTTCCTCAAAAAAAACGGAAACCGGCTCAATCCGTCGCGCCCTCATAATCGTCTTGCCGACCCCCGCAGCCGCACCCGCGGTAACATCCGCTGCGCTCGCAGCCACCGGCGAGTGGACGATCCGCTCCCTCGTCATCAGCGTGAGCGCTTCCGACCGCGCCAACGCGGGAATCGACGACACCACCGAGGGTACGACAGCGATCAGCAGCAACGTCACGCTCACCTGCACCACCACCGCCTGTTGCGTCACGCGGCGCCATAGAAAGAGCAGCGTGATCGGCACGCCCCAGACTAAGAGCAACACGATCGAAAATTTTAAAATCGCGACAATGCTATTGAGGAAAAGTCCCACCAAAACACCTGCCGCCAACAAGAACGGCACCGCCAAACGCGCCACGAACACATAATGCCCCTCCGTCTTGCCCGGCGCCCAAGGCTCGTAGAGGTTCTTCACCACCAAACCAGAAAGCACCACCGACTGCGCCCCGAGCAGCGCAATTTTTCCTCCAAGAATGCCCGTGATCATCAGGCCAATCAACCCAACCGGTAACAGTTCACGCGTCATGAGCCCCCACGCTTGGTCAGAATCCCCCAGGTTCGGACCAAAAAGCGCGAACGCGATCAACCCGCAGAAGGCCCACGCAATCGTCACAAACCGCTTGCTAAAACCGCCGGTCACCGCCCCGAGGCGCGCCGCAAATTCATTTTTCGCCGAGCCCGCGATCGCCATATTGGCCTGAGTTCCCGCGATGCCAATGAGTTGAACGAGCAATAAGGCCCCGATCGAGTACCACGTGTACTCGCTCGCGGGATCACCACCAAATAAATTAAACATCACCTCGGGTACTTTTCGGTGCAGCTCCGTGACCCCACCTATTTTTACCAGTCCATACGGAATTAAAATCACCGAAATGAGCACGACGAGAATCGCCTGAATGGCGTCCACCACCGCGGAGGCTTTCAAGCCGCCCAGCATAATGAATACCGCCACCAAACCCGTCGAAACGAGATAAAATGTGACCGGTTGAAGATACGAGACGTAGGGCTGCAGCTCCCCTCGTTTGTAAAACTCACTCAGCAGATCATAGCGAGCCGCCGCCGTTGCCGCCAGGGGCGCCGCCTGCCGCTGTTCGCGCAGCGCCACAAATTCATGGTACTCGGCAACTCGTTTCTGATCCGTGACGGTGTAGATCGCCGCCTCTTTAACCATGAGCGGCTGCAGCGTCTTCAGCGCGACCACGTTGCCACCGGCAATCACGCCAACGATCGCCACCATGAGCATCGTAATTGCATACAACGTCGCGAGAAACCGGCTCCCAAACCGATCGGCAAAAAGATCTGCCATCGTCGTCAGGCGAACGCGGCGGAACCAAACGTTCATAAACCAATAATAGGGCGTCAAGAAAAGCGTGATCAGCGCGAGCCACGCTCCTCCCGCACCTTGACGATAGACCGAACTCGCGGTCGTCGCGGCCTGCCCTGGGTCCGTCATATTCCCAAAGCTCAGGAAGAACTGGAGCCACTTGCCTAGGGATCGCCCACCTAGAAAAAAATCCTTCTCCCCTTTAACCCCATGGGAAAAAATCTTTCCGATGCTGAGCACCGTCAGGATGTAGACGACGAGAATGGCCACATCGATCCAATGGAGTCCAAAAAATTTCATGGTGAGGTCATGCTATGCGCGAAGGTCGAAAGACGAAAAAAAGCACGGGCTGAGCGGCGTGGGAGGTCGAGGGGGGCGCGAGCGCCCATCCTGGCGATCGCAAGCGCGGGTTATTCTTTGGCGGCTTTACGCTTACCTTTACCTTTTTTTGTCCCGGATTCAGCACCCTCCCCAGGCACATTTTTCTGCGGCATCGCTGCCTGCGTCGCCGCGCGCCAAGCGACCAAACGCGCGTACATCGACTGAGTACGCTCGGGTAGGGCCGCCGCCAGATTCTTGGTCTCACCGAGGTCGGCGCGCAGATTATAAAGTTCCAGCCGGCCATCTTCCAAAAACTCCAGCAACTTCCAATCCCCCATCTGCACCAGGCTCACCGGCGTCGTCCGCCACTGGTCAACCCCCACGCCCAGATAACCCGGGAAATGTTGAAAGATCGCCTCGCGGGCGAGCTGGCCCCCCCTCTCCCGAAGCAGGGGCACGAGACTCTCCCCGTCAGCAATTTGGCCGGCGGGCATTTTCGCACCGGCGATCGCCGCCAACGTGGGATAAACATCGACGTGAATCGTTGGCACCGCACACGTGCTGCCCGCCTCCACTTGGCCCGGCCAGCGCACGATCAACGGCACGCGCGTGCCTCCCTCGTAGAGACTCCCTTTGCCGCTCCGCAGCGGCGCGTTATCCGTAATGTCGCCCGCATTTTTTATGATACCCTCGCGGGCGTACCCACCCACCCCGCCATTATCACTCGCGAAAATCACCACCGTCTGCTCGGCTATTTTTAACTCCTCGAGCAACGCCGTCACGCGCCCGACACTTTCATCGACACTCGCTATCATCGCCGCGTAGGTCGGGTTCTTGTGCCCGCCCACTCCCGGCTTCCCTTTGAAACGCGCAATCAGCTCCGGCTTGGCTTCGTGCGGAGAGTGCACGCCAAAATGCGGCAAATAGAGAAAAAAGGGCTCGGCTTTCTTCCGGCGGATAAAGTCGACCGCGCGGTCGGTGAGAAAATCAGCGAGATACTGGCCTTGGGGGTATTCAGTTTTCGGATTCGTGTTAAAATCATAATGCGCCCCCATGCTCACAATCGCTTCCCCGAAACCGCGCTGGCCCGGCAGGTACGCACCTTGCTGGCCAATGTGCCACTTGCCAAACATCGCCGTGGCATACCCGGCCGTCTGCAACGTCTGGGGCAAGAGCACGCGATCCAGCGGTAGACTCGACACATTTTCTACCGGTCGCAGCGGTCGTTTGCGCCAGTCGAACCGCTCCACCGACCCTACCGTGTAAACCCCCGTGCGCGCGCCGTATTGCCCGCTCATCAACGCCGCGCGGGTCGGAGTGCAGTTCTGGCAATGATGATGGTTGGTAAACCGCATTCCTTGCGCGGCCAATCGATCAATGTGCGGTGTCTCGTAGTACTTGCTGCCGTAAGCGGCCACGTCCGTGTACCCAAGGTCATCCGCGAGGATGAAGATGATATTGGGCGGCCGCGCCCTCAACCCGGTCAAGCCACCCCACGTACTCGCGCCCACCAGCGCGAGTAGGCCCAAGCCACGGAGAAAACTGCGCCGCCGAGTGCAGGCGGAAATTTTTAGGCGAGCGAAAGACATCATAGCTGGAGAACTGATTCAGTAGAATTATAAAAAGGCCTCAGGGAGCGAGGTATATTGGCGCGGTCGGGACGACCCGCCCAGGCCGAGCGTGGACCGAGCGCTCACCGCCGCAGGGTCATCATGGAGTTTTCCTTGGCTTGCCCGACGGACCGGCAGCCTTCCGATTACCACCGGCTCCAGGGAAAACCGGATCAATGAGTTCCTTATTCCAGGCGTCGAGCGCGGCCGCGAGACGTGCCGCCACGGCGGGCTGGGCCGGCGCCAAATCGCGAGTCTCCCCGATGTCCTTCGCCAAGTCGTAGAGCTGATCCGCCGGGCCGGCCCCGCGCACGAGTTTCCAGCCACCGATCCGGACCGCACACAGCGCCCCGCTGCGCCAAAAAAGCCGCTCGTGCGGATCGCCGCGCTTTTCGCCCGTTAGATAGGGCAGCAGGTTTACACTATCATAAGTCCGATCCGTCGGCATCGGTACGCCCGCCACCCCCAGCGCCGTGGCAAAAACATCGAGCGAACTCACCGGCCGATCGTCGCTCCGACCCGCGGGCAAGCGACCTGGCCAGGCTACCAAAAATGGCACGCGAAAACCGCCTTCAAAGACCGAGCCTTTGGCACCTCGCAGCGGCGTGTTGTCGGATCCGTTGACTCCCACCGGACCGCCGTTGTCGCTAAAGAAAAAAACCAGCGTGCGTGGCTCCTGGCCCGACTCGCGAACCGCCCCCAGCGTCTCACCGATCGCGTCATCCATCAGACTAATCTGCGCCACGTACTTCTGCCTTTGCAGATCTTTTATCGCCGCAAACCGAGCCAGCCGCTCCGGCGTCGATTCGTTCGGATTATGCGGCGCATTAAACGCGAGATAGAGGAACCAAGGCGACGCTTGGTGCCTCCGCACAAATGCCGCCGCTTCCCGACCAAAAGCCGTTGTCAGATGCTCGCTGACCACCACCGGCTGCCCATTGCGCTCAATCGGGACGGTGTACTCCACCGCCGCATTGACTGACCACTCCCGAAAGCGATGACCGCCACCAATAAATCCGAACGTCTCCGCAAATCCCCGTCGGTGGGGCGCGAACTCCGGAGCGGCGCCGAGATGCCACTTGCCCACCCACCCCGTCGCGTATCCAGCGGCCTGCAGGCGCGCTGGCAACAATGTCTCCTTCAGCGGCAATCCTTCAACGTGGTTGCTGGGGTCATAAAAAGGATTTCGCTCGTGCCCGAAACGCTGCTGGTAACGCCCCGTTAACAAGGCCGCCCGCGTCGGGCTACAAAATGGGTGCGTGACATAGCCAGCCGTGAAGCGCACTCCCGCTGCGGCCAGCCGATCGAGCGCGGGTGTCACCACCTCGTGCGATCCTTGAAAGCCCGTATCCGCATAGCCTTGGTCATCCGAAACGATCACGAGAATATTCGGCCGCGCCGACTCCGCCGCTGCCGCCGCTGCCGCCGCTGCCGCCGCTACCGCCGCTACCAGCGTGATCCCTGAGAAAAAAAGACCGCGCGCGACCCAAGGAAAGCCAACACCGGAGAGTGAGGGGGAAAGCCACATACCGAATTCATCAGCGCACCCACGGCATCCGCGCAAGGTCAATTCCCGGAACGTTAAATTTTCACCTCATTCATACCCGGCAGCGTCGAATCCCGCCGCGGCCTCCACCGGCAACGCCTGCTCTCTCCAGTCCCCCAAGGATTCCAGCAGTTTTTAAACGAGAATTCCGCCCTCCCGTAAATCGCTACCTCCCCGCTTGCAGGATGCTCCGGATAGCTCCACGGTCTTGCGGTCATGCACAAAGACGTCGTTCTAGTCACTATCAAGGGGGTCATGCCCACCGCCAACGGCTGTGCTGTTTTCCTCGGCAACAACGACAAAACTTTCGTGATCTACGTCGATCATTCCGTCGGCAACGCGATCCAAATGACGCTGAACGGCGTCAAAAAAGACCGCCCCCTGACCCACGACCTCATCGGCAGCGTCCTCCTCGGGTTGGGCGCCCTCCTCGAGCACATCGTGATCAACGACTCCCGCGAAGGGACTTTTTTTGCGCGTATTCTCCTGCGAATGGAAAATGAACTGGGTAAAAAAATCATCGAAATCGACGCCCGGCCCAGTGATTCCATCGTTTTAGCCTTGCAACAGAAACGCCCGATCTACGTGGCGCGCACGGTATTCGATCAAGTGGAGGATATGTCAGAGATTCTCGAACGTGTCCTAAAACAGCAGGCCGACCCATCCAGCTCAGACGAAGCCTCAACCTGACCGGTCCCCGCATGCTCGACCTTGGATCGCGCCTGCCCTTACCTGCTCAGCACCAACCCGGGGGGTGGCTGACCGCCTTGGCCCCCATGCAGGACGTGACGGATCTCGCGTTCATGCAAGTCATCGCCCACTACGGGGCGCCCGATTTTTTCTTCACCGAGTTCTTCCGCGTCCACGCTCACTCCCGGCCCGAGGCCCATATTTTACGCTCCATTGACGAGAACACCACGGGGCGCCCCGTTTTTGCCCAGCTGATCGGCGAAGATCTCAACTTCCTCGCGAAGACGACCCGAGAACTCCTCCGCCACAACGTCGCCGGGATCGATCTCAATCTCGGTTGCCCCGCGCCCAAAGTTTATAAAAAAAACGTCGGAGGCGGTTTACTGCGCGAGCCCGCGAAGGTCGGTCAAATTCTGGCGATGCTTCGCGAAAATGTGCCCGGTCTCTTCACCGTTAAAATGCGTATCGGTTTCTCAGATACAGAGAACTTTGACCGGCTGATTGATCTGGTCAACGAGCACCGCGTCGACCTTCTCAGTGTCCATGGGCGGACGGTTAAAGAGATGTATCGGAGCGAGGTGCATTACGATTTCATTGCTCGCGCGGCCACCCGCGCCCAATGCCCGGTGCTCGCGAACGGCAATGTCACTTCCGCCCGCCGCGCCGGCACCGTTCTCGCCGAAACTCATGCCGCGGGGGTCATGATTGGACGTCATGCCATCCGCAATCCTTGGATCTTCCGGCAATGCCGCGAACAATTCAGCGGCCAAGCCGTTACCCGCATCACCCTCGCCGATGTCCGCGACTATGTCACCCGGCTTTACGCCGCCACGCGCTCACCGGAAATTCCCGAGCGGAACCACGTGAACAAGATGAAAAAATATCTGAATTTCGTGGGGCAGAGCGTCGACGGCAGCGGCGCATTTCTTCACGAGATGCGGCGCACCGAGAGCGAGATCGAACTTTTTACAGTCTGCGATCGCCATCTCCTCGGCGACCCCAGCCGGGAGTTTTCACCCGAGCCCTACCCCGGAGTCATCGCACGCCCGAATTGCGAAACCCCTGAAAGTGGGACCGACGGGTGCTCGCTGGAAACCATTACCCACTGAGCCGGCGAGGATCACTCGGGATTCTCAGCGTGCGCAACCCTTCGCCCCACCGAGGATTCGGCGGCGTGGGCCCAAATCGACGCCGACCCGAGCCAGCACGCACCGCGCCCACGATTTTTCAGCCGCCAGTCGGGTTCTAAAAAAAACGCGGCTTCCGCGGTCGTAGCTAAAAATAAAATCCACCCTGCGCCCGCTTTTTCTGGTCTAACCGATATGACGCCAAGGTGAGTTACCGCCACCGAGGTAACGCCGGCGGCGGCCGACCGTGCGGTGATCTTCAGCCCGGAAGAGTCACCGCGCCTGAGAGTGGCGGTGGTAATACCACCAAAAACTGGCCCTTTGAAAATCACCAGTGACCGCCCGTCGCAAGCGACGTGTCTCCAGGAAGAAAACTATTTTTTTAAGTTCCAAGGAGATCCTTCCCTAAGGACACAACCCCGTTCAAACCGCCCGTTTTTGGCGGTTTTCGTCCCGCCACTGTTGTTCTGCGTCGGGCTATTTCCTGAAAACGGATGCCGTTTTTTTCTCAATGATGGCGGCCGTGATCCCATAATCTCCGGGCCAAGCGTGGTGCAAAATAGATTCATGCTTTCTCGACCTCTGCGTGGTGTCCCGTCTCTGCGGTGCAAC
>CAMDOF010000217.1 GCA_945903465.1 Opitutus sp. GAS368 | reverse complement strand
CAACGCGACTGTCGGGGATTCCATGCCGTGATCATCAGCGATCTCATCGGGCACGACGTCGGCTTCCGCACGCTCGGCGACGATACGCCGGAGGCGATCCGGCGACTGGTGTGTGTCCTGGGCGCCGAGAGCCATCCGGCGCTGCCCGGCCTGATCGAAACGACGCCGACGCCCGCAAACGTGAGCGCGATTGCTCTGCTCAACAGCTACGCGCCCGACCTCAGCGACCACCACATCTTCCGGCTCCACCATCATCCTTACCTTTTTCTGTCCTGTGGACACTGGCCGCACTACCACCGGCCCACCGATACCCCGGACCGGCTGAACTACGTCAAACTCGCCGCGCTGACGACTTGGACGACGGATTTACTGCGTAAACTCGACGGGACCGAACTCCCGCCGTGTCGTTCCGCCGATCACAAGACCGACGCATTCGAAGCGGCCAGCATTGCCCGCGCGCTGCCGCCTGAGGTTTTCGCCCAGCTCGGCCTGCCGACGCCACGGACCCGCGCCGATGTCGACAAGTTTGTCGGGCATCTCTTTCGCGAAACCTTCGAGTTGGGTTTCGTCGATTGATTCTTGCCTGTCGGACTCAACGAGGCACCCGCACTTCCGTTGTCTCGAGCGAACGTTATGGGTTCAGGGCTCAAGGCATGGGGATTCTGCGCGGCCTTGCTCGCTGCCTCGCTCCAATACTGCCACGGCATCAGTCACCGATATTTCGCCCGTCGCGACTTGTTGCACGACCGGCCAAACCCAATCTCCGAGGTATTCCGCGTAGGCGATGGCATGCGACGCGATGCCGTAAAAATAGGGGTAGGGCATCGCGGGTGCGCTCCACCCCCACTGGGGACCGTCGGGTGTGGCGATGAGGCTACCGAAAGCCACGCCATCGACCAACTTGTCGAAAAGCTCTTGAACCAGAGCCTGTTCGGCGTCCGTCATCGCTAGGTCAACCCCACTGGCAAACATCACGGAGCGCGCGCTCACTGACAGGGAAAACAAAGGCCCACACCCCTGCTTACCCAAGCTGAAGGAAACCGCTGTGTCGTCGGGCCGATGAAACAAGTTGGGGTCATCGGTGTGACGCGCACAGAATTCACGGAGTAAGTCATGTAGCCCGTTGGGCTCCATGGGCTCGACTTCCGGCAGCTCGGGATAGTCTTCTTTCGGTTCAGTGTTTCGGCGAATGCTCATAGAATGGATGGACTAAACGGGAGTGGATTGAACCGCGCGCATGGGTGCGACGGATGAGTGAAATTCGATGCAGCGTTAGGCTGCTCAAACGAGGTTGGTGTTACGGTGCTGTCGCCGCGCAGAGGAACTGCGGTCGGAAGGAAAAGACGAGCGGCGTGAAATCTTGCCTCGGTGCCACCGGCATACCGCCAGGGCAAAAACAAACGCCGGTTCTTTCAGGCTGGTTGACCAATTCGGTGGCCAATCCCTAGCTGCCAGCATTCGTCACCTATGACCTCCGCAAGGGAGCGGTACTACTGGGTAGTGGCAGCGTAGGCATGTATCAGAATAGAATGCCTGTTTTCCTGAAAGAACCGGCGGAGACTAATCATCTAACGGCACCCGCGCGCGTAGCTTTACCGGAATTCGTGCTGTTCCGGTAAACATCCCCGCCGTCCGTTATACGCGCCGGCATGACACTGCGCCATTTCGCCGGTGACGACATGCCTCACGAGCGGCTCAGTTTTGGTATTTGGCCACGAGGGCCGCGCGCATCTTGCCGTATTCTTCCGGAGAGATTTTTTTGTCCACCAGCAGGGCATCAAGCTTGTTGAGCTCGTCGATGAACTCCTTGGTCTTGTTGGCCGCGCGCTGGCCGAGACCGGCTGATCGGCTTTCGGCGAGAGCCGCACGTTGATCGTGTTGGGCGCAAGGTTGTATTGGGCGCCGGTCATCGCATCCACGCCCCAGCCAATCAGTCCGCCGGCAATGATGTTCCCGGCGACCGCGCCACCCATCGACTTGGTCACGGCGATACTCTCCGGCGCGAAGCCCTCCTTCTCGATCACCACCATGTGATTTTGCTTTCGGCTCAACGTCACCGTCGTCGGTGTCGTGCCCGCCGGTGAGCTGTCCACCGTTACGCGGGCACCTGTTGGATCGGACGATACCGGGATGACCTGCGTTGTTCCCTTCACGATGGTGGCGCAACCCGAGAGGAGTGCGCAGGCTGAGGCCAGAACGATTGCGACAAGGATCGATGCGTGCTTTTTCATAGTGTGAACTCAGTTTGTTGAACTGCCCGATGGTCGGGATAAATTGGGTCGCGGGGCACTCAGTTGTCTCCGCCCTGTCGGTTGTGGCGGGCTAAGACCTCGGCGTAGGTGCATTGGCCGAGAGCGACGGCGGCGAGTTGCGGCAGCGCGTGATCGACCGCGTAGCACACCAGCGCCAGGGCGCAGCGCACACTTTCTGGATCCAACGGTGCGTCACCGAGGTGGATGCAGTGGCGGAAGGTGATTTCACCGTCGCTGAAATCGAGGCGGAAGCCGCCGCCCGGGAGCGCATCGTTGAGGTGATTGAGCAGACGCAGCGTCTCGAACTGGGCGGGTGCTACCGTCTTGATGGGGTAGACGACAAGGAGCGCGACGTGGGCGGCCTCTTTTCCATGAATGCAGATGACTACGAAGTTTCCGTTCTTACAGGATCGATCCAGGCGGATGAGTTCGGGACGCTCAGGCGCAGACGTGAACGGGATCTCCAATGAGCGCAGGGCGGGGACAAGCGGATGCGCATACACGGACTGCTGGTCGGTGGAAGGAATCGCTTTCTTGGCGTTGGGTCGGGACATGGCAGTGGGAACGACGAGGTATGGGCGATCGGATGGAGGCGGTGGCGCGGCTGATTAGGCGGCGAGGGCGTTGTGGCGGTCACGCGCCCGGTGCGCTGTTGACTTGAGTGCGGCGGGCAGAGGATACACGGTCTTCAGCACAACGACGTTGGGCCGATCGCTGGCGAAGACGTAGAGATGCTCGCCGTGGATTCGCGTCAGAGCGCAAACATCCGCTGTGACGTTCGCCGCGATAAACTCATGCAACCGGCGGGGACAATCTCCGAGCCCCAAGCCGTCGTAAAAAACACGCTCCAGCATGCGGTCGAGGGTCCGGCGGTGCCAACCGATGCGCTCCCGGGCGCGCTCGTTGGCGTGATGAGTAGCGAGCAGCGTGATCATGGCCCTGATCATACGCCAAGGGGTCGGACAACCGCTGGGGGAGGGCGGGTCGTTCGCGAAAACTATTGCCGCCGGCTCCTTATTTTGAAGAGATCCTCGCGTGGTCGAATGGCGCGTGCGAGGGTCCAGCGAATGGATTCCTATAACGGCTACTCCGAAGCAGAGCGCATGAAAAAGCTGCGCGCCTCATACAAGGTATTTCCGGGCCGGACGCATCCACTCTACCAGGGTTCGTGCCAGATCTGCGGAGACTCCGGTCACCCGGTGGAGCCGCATACAGAAGATTACTCGGAACCCTACCGTTGGGAAAATCCGGCCGAGTATGCCGTGTGCAAAGTGTGCCACGGTCGATTGCACAAACGGTTCAAGAATCCGGTCGGATGGGCCGCCTACAAAGTTCACGTCAAGCGTGGCGGATATGGGGCAGACTTGGGACACGATCCCAAGATCGCCTGCGAAGTCCGGCAGCTCGCCTCCTCATTGGAGCAAGGGAAGGAAATCGCCTTATTACTGCTGCGACCCTTCGTTGTCACGGACCTGTGGTGGGATGTAATCACAGTTGATCCGGTTTCGCTGACCTCTCCATCGGCCCGACCCCGTTGAGATAGGTGAAGGGAGGTTGATTGGTCTCCAGTGAATGAGCATGAACTCGATAATTGATGGGAAGGGGGCTGCTCTGATCTCGGTAAATGATGGAAGAACTCGGCGGTCCATCAAATATCGTGATCAGCCACAGCCCACTGAAGCGGGAAGATGGGCGCTTCCAACCGCCCTGGCCATGGGCAACCGTGTTTGGGTCGTTTATCCTTGATTTTTGGAACGTTTGAAAATCGCCACAGGCTGTCGTCGCACAACGGCGTGTTGTCAGATTTCGGCCGCGAACGATGCCCGGCGGCAATGCCTTTGCGACGAAAGGCGGGCGGCGGGCGAGGCGCAGGACTAGCCAGGGCAGCAAAGGATCGGTTTGAAAACCCCTGGATGCGGACTTAGTGCGGCCGAATTGGCCAACGGGAAATGGAGCGATGCTTTCATTGGCGAACTTGGCGCGGCGCGCGGGGCAGGGATGCGCAACCCCATCGTGTGGGGTGGAAATTCGATTGCCGCCGGATTATCGCTGCCCAGTTTTGGCCAACTTGAAGCATCCCTTGAACGAAAGACTCTCTATCGGCATCTGGAACGTAGAGTGGGCATCTCGTGCTTCGGCGCGGGGCTCATTCTTTATTCAGCGCCTTGGCGAGTTATCGAGCCATGTTATCTGCGTCACTGAAGGTTACGGGGACATTTTCCCCGACGGCGGACATGTCATCACGTCTGCCGCAGACTATGGCTACCCAATCAAGCCCGGACGCCGGAAGGTTCTTTTGTGGAGCCGCAACCCGTGGCGAGAGGTGGACGCACTTGGCTCGCCTCATCTGCCGCCAGGCCGATTCGTGGCTGGCAGCACCGAAACGCCGCGCGGTGCGGTTCGTTTCGTGGGCGTTTGCATCCCGTGGCGCGATGCGCATGTCCGCAGCGGCGAGCGCAACCGCCAACCGTGGGACGACCATTTGACCTACCTACAGCATCTTCCGCCGTTGCTTCGGTCCGACCACTCCGTGCCGACCGTGCTCCTTGGCGACTTCAATCAGCGCATCCCGCGCGCACGGCAGCCAGAGCACGTTTTTTCTGCACTCACCGCCGCGCTGTATCCAGATTTCCGGATCGCCACCGCAGGCCCCATCACGGGCGCTCCCGACCTCGCCATTGACCATCTAGCGGTCAGAGGCGCACTTGAAACCGTGCAAACCGATTTCCTCAGTCACCACGACGCGAACGGCGCTGAGATGAGCGACCATTTTGGTTTGCGCGTCTTACTCCAATGAGGCCGGAAACGCCTAGTCGGGTAGCCTTTAGTTCCGTGGAGTCCTGCACGCGGCTTTTATGTCTCGGCGTCAAAGGAAGACAGTCGACTCATGATCACGGTCGGCAACTACTGGACTCATGATCACCATCAAGAACTACTGGCGAGTTTCGCCATCCGCGCTACCGGCTGGCTTTTCGCCTTTAGACGAGGAGTGGCTAGTTGCCCCAACTGAAATGATTTGCCGACTTAAACCTGGCGAGGGTGCGGCCTACGCAAGCTGGGACGACGCTGAAATGGTTGGCCATGTCACAGCTCTGGGCGTCTGCCTAGACAAGACCGAGCGCGGGGCACGAATGGACTGGCGTGAGGTTCAGATCACACTGACGCCCTCACCCGCAGGGCAAGTTCACTGGCGAAGCAAAACTTTTTTCAGATTCGCTAAAACCGTGGTTCGCCGCTACCGCCTCGCGGATTTGTTCGCCGAGCGATTCACGGACCTCGACTAACTCACATTTTCTAGCCGCAAGCCAAGTCTGGGTATTACGCGTCGCCAGCCAACAAGCGCGACGCCGGGTTACGTCTACCTGCTTCGCTCGGAATACGGATTTAAGATCGGCAAGACCGTGAGCATGAAATCGCGAACTCGACTTTTTGGAGTAAAGCTTCCCTTCCTTTTCTCAATCGAACATTTCGCTCATTTCGAAAACTACAGTGAAGCTGAACGAGATCTGCATGATCACTTCCGTGCGCAGCGCCGCGAAGGCGAGTGGTTCGACTTGAAGGCACAGGACATTGCACACATAAAGTCGTTGGGCCGCCCCGGCCAACCTACGGAAATGCTTTTGTAGCCTTGGCACAAATGGCACTTAAGCCGGATTGTCGGCGTTTGTCGTGTTTCGTTACCAATCGTATTTGGTGTGAAACCGCCCTCAACGATTTGCGCGATGACACCTCAAGGATTTCGTCGACCTTGTGGGTCTCGCACGGGAGCGCGTTGAAAAAATCTGAGTATTCGCCGCCCAGCTTATCGTCGCGTTCCTGAACTCCCATCTTCGTCGGCCAACTTGGCATCGTGGAGGCGGCGCACATCCATGCGCTCAGCTCCAGTCGAAATAACGACAGCGACAACGGTCTTGCGCTCACGCCCACGGCCCACGCGCTTTTCGATCTCGGGCTTTGGAGTGTGTCGGACGATTTGAGGATTCTCGTGAAATCAGCGAAGGATTTTACGGAGGAGACGCCGGCGGGCGGTTTTTCGCTTCGGGGATACGGCGGTCGTCCGCTGCATCTGTTTGCGGACGCAAAGTTGAAGCCGAACCCGATGCACCTGGCCTGGCATCGCCGGCAGCACCAGTTTCCGGCGAGCGTTTGAACCGAGCGTGCCGCGAGCAGACCAGCGTGGTTGCCATGCGGTTCCCGCCACCGTGCAGCGCTAGCTGTTCAACTTCGGCAGATGAGTCCCGGCGCGGGGAATGCCGCTGCAGGTCGCGTCGAGGTTCAGCTGACGCCACATGCGCTCGACGGCCTGGGCGAGGGCAGACACATCGCCGCGTGCATCATGTCGGGCGGCCTTGGAACTGGATCACCTGCGTGCGAGTGAGGACTGCGTCGAGTCCGTGGCTGGTTCCGCGCGTCGTGCCGAAGAGCCGTTTCGAGAAATGGATCGAATCAATCAGTGCGACCGGCCGGGAGTTGAGTCGCTTCTGTTCGCAGGCTGCGGTCAGGAACTTCGCGTCGAACCGGTGCCCGTTGTGCGCGATCAACACGGCATCGCCAACAAAGTCGGAGAATGCGGCCAGGGCTTCGGCAACTGGCGGTGCGCCGGCGACGTCGCGGTTGGATATGCCGGTGAGTCCGGTGATAAAGCTGGGGATGGTCGCTTCCGGTCGGACAAAGGTCGCAAATACTTCTTCCGTGACGACTCCTCCGTGTTCGAGGCGTGCGGCGGCTATCTGGATGATCTCGTCGAAACGGGAGGAGAGTCCGGTCGTTTCCAAATCGAAGACTACGAAATCACAATTCATGCGGCGCGATTAGAGTGACGGGTGGTCTTCGGCGGTGATATTTCTCGTCTGCGCCCGCTTCAGTAGAGTTTCGTGACGGCGACGGCCGCGGCTTTCACCCGTTGGCGCAGTTCCGCCGGACCCACGACTTCGGCCTGATCCGCCCAGCCCATGATCCAGCGTTGGATCTCGTCGAGGCTATTGAGGTGCAGGCGTAGTTCCAGGCGACCATCGGCCAGCTCGCGGGCCTCCTGGGTCTCGTGCCAGAACCGCTCGCGGATCTGTGCCGCGGCGGTCGGCGTGAAACGAACGACCACCCGGTGGTCGCCGGTGCCAACAAAGGCGCCGAAGGATTTCGCGTAATAAGTTTCCGGTGAAAAATCGCTCGGCTTGGTGAATCTTTTGGAGCCGACCGTGACTTTCTGGATGCGGCTGACGGCGAAGGTCCGCAGGGCGTCGCGCTCCACGTCGTGGCCCACGAGATACCAGGCGTTTTCCCGGTTCGCGAGATGGTAGGGCTGCATGCGACGAGTTTCCGCCGTGGTGCTCCGCGGTTTCAGGTAGGTGAACTCAATCTCCCGCGATTTCAGCACCGCGTGGCTGAGCCGCTCAAAAATCTGCAAGTCAGCTTTGCTCGGCCCGAACTGATGGAACGATACGTTGGCGAGACTGCCCGCCGGGGAGAAACTCACCTGGTCCCGCAAGCCGGCGGAGAGCTTTTCGAAGGCGTGCGCGAGTTGGTCGTGGAACGGCGTGCCCCGGTATTGATCGAGGGCCTTTTGCGCCACGAGCAACGCGAGTAGTTCGCCTTCGCTCACCTGCACGGTGGGAAAATTTTTGACCGGGTGAGCGTAACGCCACGCGTAGATTTGGGCGTCGTATTCGACCGGCAGCCCCAGTTGGTCGCGCATGAAATCGAGGTCGCGGGCGATGGTCTTCGTCGAGACCTCCAAGAGTTCGGCTAGCTTGGTGCAGTTCGTGAGCCGCGCGTCCTGAAATTCCTCGTGGATGCGCATCATGCGGGCCAGTGGCGGACGTGAGTGGGGGAGCTGCGCAGGCTTGGCCATGGGACACCCAGAGGTGAGCACCCCATCGCCAAAGCATTGAAAATCCGTGTAGGCTTCTTGACCGCGTATCAGCGTGGCTACGACGAGCAGGCGACGGGCAAGTGCCCATGCGGACGAAAGGACCTCAACCCGTTCGGCGGGGTCTTCGATGACGTTGAGCACAAACCCTAGATTCACCACGTCGGCCGGAGAGCGTGGGTCGCCGGGCGCATGGATGGGGTCCCACCCGGATGCCACATGACCCATTGCCCCAAGTGCGCGGACGTCTGCGCCCAGGCCACAGCCGTAGTCGAAGAAGGATTCTCCGGAGCGAAGCTGATGATATTCCAGCAGAGTTTTTGTGGGCTTTGAGATTTCGGCGCGCACGAGCGCAGTGCGATGACGGTCGATCCGAACGGGCAGTGTGGCGACTGAACTGGTGGATGAGACACCAGAAGCATCGGACGGCGTGGTCACGAGGCGATGCCCCTTAAAGGAGAATCCGCGGCGAGCGATCAGTTGGTCCCAATTGAGGCGAAATCCGATACGGGAAGTTTCGGTCAGTAGTCCGGCTTCCTCTTCGGTTTTCGTCAGCGCCGCAAATCGCTCCCTCGCCGGATGGTCTGGCGGTAAGAAAGTCTCCTTGCGATGCAAGATAGGCGGATTGGCGCGACTTGCGTAGCTGTCATGGCGCACCTGGCCGGTGGCGAGATTTACGACGACGGAAGTCGCCAGTGCCGGGTGCGGATCTTCAAAAAAACGGGGATAAGAGAGAAAGGATATTTTTGGTTGATCCGTATGGAATTTGAGAAGGTTGGCTTCGGGACCGATGTTGAGCCGCCGCCTAAGTTCTGCGCAAACCGTCCGCAGGATAGGCGGGAGTTGCTCGCCCGTTTGATCCCAGACATAGATGGCGGTGGGCAGGCGTTTGCCAAACGTGAGACCAACGATGGCAGTGCGAAGGGCGTCGACGTCCATGATCAATAGGGTGCCGTTTATTCAGAGAGAGGCGTGCTGCTTCGGGCGAACGGGGTGTTTGGTAGACGCACGATTGGCGCCGCGGGGTCGGGTTTAGATGGGCTCGTCATTTACCGCGACAATCGCGAGCAACTGACGGGCTCGGCTGGCCCCTGCAAACAGGGCGTCGAGCCGATCCATATCGCCCGTCTGTTGCAGCGTGGAGGAAGGCGGAAGGTCGATCAAAACAATGCCCAGACGATCCAGTCCTTTGGCTCGATGCACGTTGAGATAGGGAATGGAGCCGGGCGGTATTGTTGCCGAGAAATCACACACGGGCCAACGACCTAGTTGTTCAAGTCCCGCCAAACTCGACTGCCCTCGATTGCGGCGGTGGCCGAGGACCAGTATGTCGTGGGGGCGGCAAAAGCCGTGGGCGATCCAGCGTTCGACGATTTCCGTCACACATCCGGCGGTTTCTGATCGTGGGACCACATACTCCTCTACGCTTGGTCCCTCCCGGAACTCAAGCGGCGGACGTAGTTTTTCGCCGGGTTGGAGCGGATCAACAGGGCGAATCCTGTCCAAATAGTCGAAGACAGGGCGAGTGTAGCGGACGGCCCGCGGCAGATGCAAAAAGGCCGGTTGAGAAAGTGCGGCTGCGAGCCGCGGAACCGAGAACCCCTCACGGGCACGGAAGCGTGGACGTTGCGCTGAGTCATGAAACACGGCGATGTTCGCCGCGGAACCTTGATGCAAAAGCCGGAGGTAAAACGTCCACCATCCCGGCAGCTCAGGGCGCGCAAGCTCGGCCGGGAAAAGAGTGTCATGATCTTGTCCCTCATCGACGACCAGCGCATCGAAGGCCGGGGTGATGCCGTCGTCGTCATTGATGGCCAGCAGTAGTCCGGGGACTTCCACTGTGAAGTAGCTCCAGCGCTGGCGAAGGTCTGCCGGCGGGGCTAAGGGGATACCCGCCGAGCGGAGAATTCCCGCTGCCAACGCTTCCCAGCTCATGACCTCAATGGCCCCCCGCTTCGGAGCGTGCCGAGCGATGAGTTGTGCGAGCTGTTCCGCGAGCGGGAGGTTGTAGCACAGCAACAGGACGCGCTCGCCGACTCCCCGTTCCGCCCAGCTTCGTGCTTGCTCGACAGCGAGAAAGGTCTTCCCGCTTCCACATCTTCCCTCAACCAGCAGCTGCCGGTTGCCGGCAACGACGTCGAGCAGCCCGCTCTCGACTTCGAGCTGCCGAAGGATCAAGGAGTCGGTTTCGTTGACGAAAAATCTCACGGCTTTGGGCGCAACCTGACGGCCAAACGCTGCCAGGAAAACCTGACGTGCATCCGCTGCGCTGACCCAGAGGGGCTGCTTTGCGACCATTTCACTCCACCAGGCCGAAAATTTTTCGAGATCGCATTGGTCGAGCAATTGGCTGCGTGATAATTGGCCGATGAATCGATCTCCGCCGACGAATGCGACGTTCGGCAAGGCCAAGGCGCGGTGCACCAGGGGCGTGGGGCCATGCCCGGCGGCTGACTCAAGTAGGGCAATCACGCCATGCCACTCGGCATGGAGCTGGTCCGCCGGATTGTCCCGATCACGGCTCTCCCAAAAACCGGTGAGCGCGAATTGACGAAGGCGACCGCTCTTCACTTCAATCGCACAGA
>CAMDOF010000216.1 GCA_945903465.1 Opitutus sp. GAS368 | reverse complement strand
ACTTGTTTTTGTGGGGAGGCTCCCATGCAGCAGGGGCGACAAGAGTGTCGCCCATCCGACGGACCGGCGACACTCCTGTCGCCGATGGTGGGCATGGAAATCTGTTTCTTCCCGTCGGTGCCAAAACTTGTTTTGGTGAGTGGGCTGCTAGGAAACTGGATTTGCGAGCGGAGATAGCCGGCGACCCCGGCGACCCAGATGATTTTTTTTAAAAAGGGTCGTTGGTGCTCATCGAGAAAAACGGGTGCGTGGGCTGGGCACTCAGAGCCCGGCGAGCGTGAGCGATTTCAACTGGCGATATTCGTCGACGCCGCAGGCAGAACCTTCACGGCCGAAGCCGGATTGTTTCACGCCTCCGAACGGCCCGGACTCCGAGGAGATGAGGCCCGTGTTGATCCCGATCATGCCGCATGCGAGCAAGTCCGCGACGCGCCAGATACGGGCGGAATCGCGCGCGTAGAAATAGGCGGCGAGGCCATGCTCGGTGGCGTTGGCGAGCACGAGGCCCTCGGCTTCGGTCTGGAAACGGAACAGCGGTGCGAGCGGACCGAAGATTTCCGTTTGCGCGAACCGCATCTCGGGCGTCGCGCCGACGAGGCCGGTGGGCTCGAAGAATGTGCCGCCGAGCGCATGGCGTCGACCGCCGGTGAGGAGGCTCGCGCCGTGCGCGAGCGCGTCGCCAACGAGCGCCTCGACATGTGCGACGGCGGCATCGTTGATGAGCGGACCCTGTTGCACGCCGTCGGCAAGGCCATCGCCGACAGAAAGTTTTTTCACGCCGGCGGTAAGTTTTTCGGCGAACGCATCGTGGGCGGTGGATTGGACGAGCACCCGGTTGGGGCAGACGCAGGTCTGGCCGGTGTTGCGAAACTTCGAGGCGAGCAGCCCATCGACGGCGGCGTCGAGATCGGCGTCGTCGAAGACGAGGCAGGGCGCATTGCCGCCAAGTTCAAGCGAGAGGCGCTTGAGCGTGGGCGCACACTGCTGCATCAAGAACCGGCCGACTTGGGTGGAATCGGTGAAGGAAAGCTTTCGCACGACGGGGCTCGTGGTGATGATGGAGCCGATCTCGGAGCCCTTGCCGGTGACGACGGAGAGGACGCCGGCGGGAATCCCCGCTTCCTGCCCGAGCACCGCCAGCGCGAGCGCGGAGTACGGCGTCTGCTCGGCGGGTTTCACGACCATCGTGCAACCCGTGGCGAGCGCGGGGCCGACCTTGCGGATGATCATCGCGGCGGGAAAAGTCCACGGCGTGATCGCGGCGCAGACGCCGACGGGTTCGCGCCGCACGATGTGGCGGCGGTCGGCGGACTTCGCGGGAATCGGGTCGCCCTAAAAGCGCCGGCCCGCGCGCAAGCGCGGTAATCCTCCTTCAAGCGGACTTCGCGGGAATCGGGTCGCCCTAAACGCGCCGGCCCGCCTCCGCGAACCAGTCGAGAAAACTCGCGGCATAGACGATCTCGGCGCGCGATTCGGCGAGAGGCTTGCCCTGCTCAAGCGTCATGATGCGCGCGAGATCCTCGCGGTGGGCGAACCTGAGGTCGGCCCAGGTACGGAGGATTTTTCCGCGCTCGTGCGCCGGCCGGCGGCGCCACGCGGGAAACGCGGCCTCGGCGGCGAGGAGGGCACGCTGGATTTCGAAGAGACCGAGCCGCGGGATGCGGCCGAGTTCGAGGCGTGTGAGGGATTGATGACGGCGACGGTGCGGCCGTCAGCGGCGGAAATCCATTCACCGTCGACGAAAGCGCGCTCGGCGAAAAGGCGTGGGGACGGTGAGACGATGCCTGGTACCGGGGACCTGAGTTCAGATGCAGCGCCCACCGTCGACTTCCAGGCAGACGCCGGTGATAAAATTCGAGGACGGCTCCGCGAGGAAGACGGCGGCGTTGGCGACGTCGGTGGCCTGGCAGAGCCGGCCGAGTGGGATCGACGCGAGGAAACGCGCGCGGTTTTCCGCGGTGTCGGGCACGCCCATGAACGTCGTCAGCAGCGGCGTGTCGGCGATGGCGGGGTTGAGGGAGTTGGCGCGGATGTTGTCGGGAGCGAGCTCGACGGCCATCGACTTGGTAATGAGCGTCACGGCGCCCTTGGAGCCGTTATACCAACAGAGCCCGGGGCGCGGGCGGACGGCGGCGGTCGAGCCGATGTTAATGAAACAGCCGCTTTTTTGTTTTCGAAAAACGGGCACGCAATGCAAGGCCGAGAGATAGATGCTCTTCACGTTGACCTGAAAGAGGCGGTCGAAGAATTCCTCGGTGACGTTGAGCATCGGCTGGTTCGCGTGGCTAATGCCGGCGTTGTTCACCATCACGTCGAGGCGGCCGAAGCGCGTAAGGGTGGCCTGCACGAGCGCGGCCATCTCGGCGTTTTTTGCGACATCGACACAAATGGAAATCGCGGTGCGGCCAGCGGCGGTGAGCGCGGTCGCGACGCGCGTGGCGGCCTCGGGATTGAGATCGGCGACGACGAGGCGGGCACCCTCGCGCGCGAACGCGTGGCACATGGCTTCGCCGAAGCCGGAGCCGCCGCCGGTGACGATGGCGACAAGATCGTGGAGACGTCCGGGAGTTTTCATAAAAAAGCTAAAAACGGCGAAGGGGTAGGGAGAAGGGATCGCGCGGCTATTTTGCGGAGTAGCCGCGATCGCCGGCGAGGTTCGCGCCGGTGATCGCGGTGGAGGCCTCGCTGAGGAGGAACCCGACGGAGCCGCCGATCTCGCGGGCCTCGGCCCTGCGGCCGAGCATCGTCATCTTCGCGTAGCGCGCGAGAATTTCGGGGGCCGGCGGCTTCGCGGGGTTATCGATGCCGCTCGGGGAGACGACGTTGACGCGCACACCGCTCGCGCCGTAGTGCGAGGCGAGGTAGCGGGTCAGGTTCGTCATGCTGCCTTTGGGAAAAAAATAATCCGGCGCGACCGTCGGCGGCGTGCCCTCGTAGCGGAACGGGTTCATGTCGACGGTGCCCATCTGCGAGGAGAGGGTGACGATGCTTCCGGATTTTTTCGCGGCCATGGCGTCACCGCAGGCGTGAACGGCGGCGAAGAAACCGGTGGCGTCGACGCGCATCGACGCCTCCCCTTTCGCGAGTGGGTCGCCATGCCGCTCTTCGTGCGGCTGACGGCGTTGTTTTTGCGGGACGAAATGAGTCGAAACGAGATGCCCGTCGCCATGCCGCTCTTCGTGCGGCTGACGGCGTTGTCAACCATGCCGTCGAGCGGGCCGTGGTTTTTGGTAACGCCCACGACGAGCGCGGTGATGGCTGACTCGTCGAGGAGATCGCCGGTCTCGAGCTGGATGCGGCGGCCGGCGCTTGTCGCGGTCGCGGCTTCGCCGGCGAGCACCTCGGGTTTGCGGGAGGCGACGACGAGCGTCGGACCTGCCCTCGCGAGGGCGGAGACGAGCGCGCGGCCGAGCAGGCCGGATCCGCCGAACTGGAGGACGACTTTGCCGCGCAGCGAAAAGGAAGGGGAGTCGGACACGGCGAGAGGCGAACGTTGAAAATAAGGGATTACGTCGCGGAACGCGCGACGCGCCGGGCGCCGCGATATTGCGGGATGACAGGGTAGGGGCAGGCGGCGAGTTTTTGCAGATCGAAGCCGTTGACGATCGCGGACCACGACCACGGGTGGCCGTGGCCATCGATCATACCGAGCATCGCGAAGCGCAACTTGGATGGAGGAGCGGCCGGGGATTTTGCGGCGGTGCTCATTCTGATCTCATCATGAAACGGTGGCGCATCCGACCCGCGCGCCGCTGGCGGCGGAGGCGAGCGCGGCAAGGTTGAAGCGGAGCGTTTGCACGCCGGCCTCAAGCGAACACAACGGCGCGGCCCGCCCCTCGATCTGATCGATAAAGGCGTTGGCCTGCGCGGTGAAGTGGCCGTCTTGCACGGTAGGTGCGGCCGGGCGCCACTCCCAGTCGGTCGCGCCGGGCGTGAACGTGCCCCAGCGCTGTCGGTGCAGCTCGATGCGGATGCTGCCAGCGGCGGCGTTGAGCTGAAGGTAGCTTTCGTTTGGCGCCTGAAACTGGTTCAGTGAATAGTGGCAATGCGCGTGCGCGTGACGGGCCGCGATGCTCACGGTGTCCTCGACCTCGACGTCGGGCAACGCGAGATGCGCGCAGTCGCACAGCACGGACTCCGTGGGCCCGAGCACACTCTCGATCCAGTTGGCGGCATGCGTGAGCGCGTCCTGAATGGCGCCGCCGCCCGTGCGCCGGTCGCGGTAGTAAGTCTTGGCGTAGGCCGGCCGCAGCCGGTGAAACGGCTGGCCGCTCGTCACGACCGCTTGAAGCACTGGCCCGAGTTTGTTTTCCGCAAGGAAGGCGCGTGCTTCGCGCAAGGGTGGGAACGTGTGGTAAACATAGGCCAGCGCCACCTGCCTCCCGCTCCGCTCGCGCGCTGCGAGCAACTCGGCGATCCCCGCGAGCGACTGCGAGAGCGGTTTCTCGATCAGCACATGCAGGCCGGCGGCGAGTGCCTGCGTCGCAATCTCCACGTGCGACGAGGCGGGCGTGCAGATCACTGCGGCGGTGTGCCGACCGCTCTGAATCTCACCCAGCCAGTCGTCGCTGGTTCTAACGCCGTACGTCTCACCCACTCGAGCCAGCGTAATCGGCAAGGTGTCGGTGGCAGTCACGGACGTCCGGCCGGTGCGCTGAAAGCAGCGCAAGTGGCGTTCGCCAATGCTGCCGCAGCCGATGATAAGCAGGGAAGGTAAGGACATGCGGGAGGCCGCAAGATTGCGGAAACCAGAGTATCCTCAACTGACGTTTATTTAATGTGTATACTCAAGTATTATTATTTGTCGGAAGTATTTTCCAGCCGGGCTCCGGCTTGAGGAGCCGGCCGACCTTCCGAGAGCCGCGCGATCACCCTTGCCCTCGTGGAGGGCTAGACGGAAAATAAAGCTCACCCCGAGCATTGGAGGAAAATTGATTGACAGGTGCATTGAGGTATACAATCAAAAACACCTTGAACCGCTTCGCCCGTCCTTCCGGCCTGAGCGGGCATCGCTCAATCTCCTTCCAATGAAGAACGTCAATTCCGATGTCGCCTACGATTTTTTGCGGAAACGCATTTTAGATGGCGAGTATCTGCCGGGGCAAGCGCTCATGACCAATGCGCTGGCCTCGGAGATTGGCGTGAGCCGCACGCCGATCCGCGACGCCCTGCGTCAATTAGAAGCCGACGGGCTCGTCACCATCCAGCCGCGTCTGGGAGCGAGCGTAAAAAAGATGGATTTGAAAAATTTTCGCGAGAGCTGTGAATTACGGCTCGCGTTGGAGACCCACGCGGCCGGCCTGGCCGCGCGCAACCATGCGGATGGCGATCTGCATGAAATCGGCATGGCGCTGGATGCCATGCGGCGCATCACCGGCGAAATGATCGACGGCGGCGCGCCGGCCAAACTTATGCCCGCGCTGGCGCGCGAAGACGTGCGATTCCACCTGGCGATCATCGCGGCGGCCAAAAACGATTTGATGAAAAAGGAGATTCTTCGGCTGCATTTGATCAACCGGGTCGTCTCCACCTCGCCCGCTGGGGTGCGCGTGAATGCCGGCGCGGGGAACAAGGAGGACTTGGTCCATCGCGCCGAGGTGCTGAAAAGCCACGAGCAAATTTACGAGGCGATCGCGGCCGCGAATGTGACCGCCGCAAAGAAGGCGATGGAAGCCCATATCCAGGAAATCATCGATCGCAGCGTCCGCCGGCTCGCGCGCGCCAATGCGGAGGTGATGACGCGGGAGTTGAGCGCCGAAGAAGCCATCTACAATGCATAGCGCCGAGCGTTCTTGGGCTGAGCGAAAAGGCTGGGGAAATTTATTGATGAAATCAGGGTTTTTTTTCTGGTAATGATGAGTGGCTTTTCCGCGTTGGCTGCTTCCGCCGCGTCGGAGGGCGCGGTGGTTCTGAGGAATCTCCGGGAACTGTTCGTCGATGATTTTCTGGTGCGGGAAAAATCGTGCCTAGAATATCGGCTGGGTGTGCCGCTCCCCGCGGGCACCGCGTTGAAGCTAGATCAGCCGTGGGCGGGCAGGTGGGGCGCCTACGTCACGATTATTTCCGACGGCAAGAAATTTCCGATGGATTATCGAGGCGGTTTTGGCGCGAAGGAAAATCAGGATCTCACCTGCTACGCCGAGAGCGGCGACGGCATCACCTGGAAGCGGCCGACACTCGGGCTTTTTTCTGTCAACGACAGCAAAGAGAACAATGGTGTGCTCGGCGTTGGCGAGCCCACGTGGGCCACGCACAACTTTAGTCCCTATTACGACTCGCGGCCGGGCGTGCCGGCGGATGAGCGCTACAAGGCGGTGGGAGGCGGCGCCGGCAACAATCGCACCCTTAAATTCAGCGGACTCGTGCGGGGGTTGTATCGGTTCGCGTCGGCTGACGGCATCAACTGGCGTCGCCTGGCGGGTGAGCCTTTGTTCACCGATTTCGCGCTTGATTCGCAGAATATCCTCACGTGGCTGCCCGCGGAGCAGTGCTTCGCCATCTACCTGCGGACATGGACGGGCGACAAGAAGGGCGTCAAGTTTGCCTACAACAGCGTGCGCACCATCGCGCGCTCAGTCTCGAAGGATTTCGCCACGTGGTCCGAGCCGAAGCGGATGACTTTCGATCAGGGCGGAGTGGAGAATCTCTACACGAATACCACGCAGCCCGATTTTCGCGCACCGCACATCTTGGTCTCAATGCCCTTTCGCTTCGTGAGCGACCGGCGCGTGCTCGATGACGAGACGCTGAAGCGCTACGACATCGATCAGTCGATGGGGAAGGGCGTGTCGGATGCGGTCTTTATGTCCTCTCGTGGTGGCACCGAGTATCAGCGGAAGTTCCTCGAGTCGTTTGTCCGCCCGGGCATCGACCCGGGCAGTTGGGCGGCACGGAGCAACCTGCCGGCTTACGGCGTCATCCCCACGGGGCCGACGGAGATGTCGTTTTTCATTGTGCGCGGCTATTCCTCGAACCAGCCGCGGATCGAACGGATGGCGATGCGACTCGATGGGTTTGCGTCGTTGCACGCGGGCTTCGCTCAAGGCTACGCGATCACGAAACCGGTGAGAATCGACGGCAACAGATTTTCGCTGAACCTGTCGACCTCGGCGAACGGCTATGCGAAAGTGGTTTTGCTGGACGAAGCGGGCGGAGAACTCCCTGGATTCGGAGAGGCTGACGCGAGCGAACTGGTGGACGATTCGATCGATCTGACCGCGGCTTGGAAAGGCCCGCGAAAGCTCACAGAATTGAAGGGCCGCCCCCTCCAGATCAAATTTATCCTCCGCGATGCCGACCTCTACTCTTTCGCAATTTTGGACGAATGAGGCGGAACGTTCCAGCGGCTTCCCGTTCAACGGCAACCGTTCTCGACGGCGCCGCGCTCGCCCCTCGAAAACTAAAATAATCTGCCGACCGCCATGAATTCACCTGTATCCCCGGATTCGCTTGCCTCTTCGCTTGCGACCGAGGTCAGCCCGCGCGTCCGCGGATGGTTTCTCAAAAATCTGGGCGATTTCCAGACTGAGCTCGCGCGCATTCACGCTGGCTTCGTGCCGGCGCTGGCCGTCTGGCGTCAACGCAAGGAATTTCCCGCGCTTGTCTTCCGCTCGCTCCGTCGCGTGCAAGACCTCCGCGTCCGCGGCCGCGAACTCGGGTTGTCGTTTCAGGAGATGCACCTGAGTGGGTCGGTTGCCGCCCGCCCGCTCCTCGACGCGCTCTGCGCCGCGCCGGACAGCGCGAGTTTTCTCCACACGAGCGTGATCGCCGTGCCGCGCGTGCTCATCGGCGCGATCGAAACCTACCTCAAGGACAACGACAGCATCTACGACCAGCCTTCCGTCGCGCTCCTCGAAGCCGATCGCGACGAGTTTGCCGCCCAGCTCAAGTGGGCGGAGGCGGCGCTCGCCGAGCTGGCCCTCGCCACCGGCGAGAAACCCTCCGCCGCCTTCGCCGGGCGGATCGACGGACTCACCGCCGGCCTGCCCGCGCGTCTGCGCGAACCCACTATGCGGGGCGGCGAGCCGCTCCGCACGCCGCGCCGTGCCGGCGCGCTGCCCTTCGCCGACGCCGTGCTGCCGCTTGGTTTTCGCCATCTCGAATTCGGCCCCGACCCCATGCCGAAGGAGAACACCTACGCGCATCGCGAACGTTACCACGCCGTGAATTTTCTCCAGGAAGTGCAGGCGGCCGACTCCTGCGCCTCGATGCTCTTCGAAGCGCCCGACATGCCATGGGATTTTTATTTCGATCTCAGCCGCCACCTGTGGGACGAGGCGCGCCACGCGATTTTCGGCGAGAAAAAACTCGAGGCGCTCGGCACCACAGCTCCCGCCGCCGGCCTCTCGAGCAAGGCTTATGCGATGCGCCAGACGCTCACGCCGCTCGACCGCTATGCCGCGCTCTCCACGCAGGAAGCCGACGCCTTTCCCGCCAAACACGTCGGGCTCAAAGACGCCGTCGCCCACCGTGACAGCGTCAGCGCGATGGCCTGGAGCTACGACATCGCCGACGAGACGCAGCACGTGCGCTTCGGCGCGAAATGGATTCCCGTGATGATCGAGAAGATCGGGGAGCCGCGCAGTACTGAGCAGGTGCGCGCCGACTCGGAAAACTGGCGCGTGAGCGTGCTCGCCGAAGTCTACAAACCGGCGGCCGCCACCCTGCGTTAGCCGAATCCCCAGGCAGACAACCCTGCCAGACGAGAATCTTTCACCCAACCGAACCATGAACGCGAAATCAGCTCTTGTTTCATCGCGCGGCATATTTGCCGCGCTGGTGGTGCTGGCTGCCGGCATTAACTCAGCCGCAACGTTTCAATCCGCGCCCCGCTCGTGAGAGCGGGGCGACGTAACGCGCTGCCACTAGCTAATAAAATAGCTAGTGTTTCAATCCGCGCCCTGCTCGTGAGAGCGGGGCGACAGCACCAAGAAACGGAAATACGGCAAATTCTTTATGTTTCAATCCGCGCCCCGCTCGTGAGAGCGGGGCGACAAACGCGCTACCACTAGTTACTAAAATAGCTAGTGTTTCAATCCGCGCCCCGCTCGTGAGAGCGGGGCGACATCGCGTGTTTACGCGTCAGCAGGGCGTGCTTACTGTTTCAATCCGCGCCCCGCTCGTGAGAGCGGGGCGACGCCGCACTACGCGAGGAGTAGGACTCGCGCAATGTTTCAATCCGCGCCCCGCTCGTGAGAGCGGGGCGACCGATGATGACCAGGTGGTGCGGCTTGTCGTCGAAAGGACGTTTTGGAGGGTCTGGGGCATACGGCAAACACGCGGGGAACCGGACGGGGTGGGTCATTCGCCGGACGGCCGCGCGCGCGTCGCGGGCAGATCAGGGGATGACGTTGATCGGGCGCAGACCAAAATGCGGCGCGGCCTCGAGGAGGTGGCGGTCGTTCGAATAGATTTCCTTGAAGCCGGCCTGTATGGCGGCGCAGAGGTGGAGGCAGTCGGCGGAGCGCAGGAAGACGGTCGCCGGGCGGTTGTGGTAGGCCGAGCTGCTGAGCTGCAAGAGCTCGGGCGTCACGGGCAGAAAAGAGACGACGCCATCGGCGCAATCCTGCGAAAACTGTTCGAGATATTCGGCCAGGGCAGAGACGCGAATCCGGCCCTCGCGAAAGTGACGATGAAAGACTGAGGCGACTTCGACCTGTGCGATAGCCACACTCTGCAATGATCCCGCCTTTAGGGCGGCGGCGCGAACTTCAAGGTAGTCGGTCTCCCGGAGGTAGCATTTCGCAAGATAGGTGCTATCGAAGTAGATCATCGGGCATCGCGATCCTCTGATATGATCCGGGTGCTATCCATCCCTTAATTGATGCCCTGTTCTAGAAACCGTTTAAACCCCGGGCGGAGGCGGCGCTGCGCGAAAGTGACGCGGGTGGGGGTGGGGGCGACTTGGATGATGGCGACGGTGGCACCGCGGTCGGTGACGGTGATGGGTTCGGTGGCGGCGCGGCCCACGTAGTGGCCGGTGCGGGTGTGGAGTTCGCGGATTGAGATGGTTTTCATCGAGGTGGAGCGGGTCGTTGGGATGATGTGTCCAATGTGTCACATGAGCTGCGTGTATCTGCTTTATTAATACGCGCGACGATGGTCGTTGGGATGATGTGTCCAATGTGTCACATGAGCGGTGAGGATCAATAGTCGCGCGGTTCGAAGAGGCGGGCGCGGCGCAGGGTGGTGGCTTCGGGCAGGCAGACGCCACGCAGGGAGCAGCCGTCGCACTGGGGCTTCAATTGCGCCGGGGGCGCCGTTGGACTTGAAATTTGAGATCGTAGATTTGAAAGCGAGGTGAGGGTGAGGGCGCGGAGCGCGTCGTCGAACACGACTTCGGTGCGGAGGGCGGAAGCGACGTGGAAGATGAGGCCGGACGGGATGCGGAGCCCAAACATTTCTTCGAGGCAGAGGGCCTGGGCGCAGAGTTGGGCGTGGTCGTTGGACCACCGGCGGGCGGGACCTTTTTTGTATTCGACGGGCCGGGCCTCGGCGATGCGCGTGGGCTCGGCCGGGTCGCGCCGGATTTCGACGAGGTCGGCTTTACCCGAGAGGCCGAGGGTATCGGAAAAAAGCGGAAGCGCGCGGAGGAGTTCCCAACCGGCGCGGTGCTCGTAGCCGGGGGTGTCGACGGCCGCGTGGGCGAGATCTCCGAGGAGGGTGTGTTCGTTGTCGACGAAGACGCGCTCGGCGTGGATCAGGTAGGCGCGGCGCGAGCAGTAGATAAAGTGGTTGAGCGCCGAGAGCGG
>CAMDOF010000215.1 GCA_945903465.1 Opitutus sp. GAS368 | reverse complement strand
GGCTTTCGTTACGCCATTCGACCTGGCCGCGCGCGGAGCGCACGACCCACCTTCGGACTGAATCGTTACGGCTGAGTGCCTCTGCGGCGCCGGTGCAGCCCGACCTGGCCCGGCAACCGCCACCGGTCCGGACTCCGAAAACCCGCAGTACGCACAACCCCGGTGGACCGTCAGCCCGGCGGGTCGCGCCCATAGCCACCGCATGGAAAATGGGTGCAACCCACGGAGGTACTGCACCGATGCCTGCCGGTTTCCACCACTCGACGAATCTCCCGCTTGATTCAGCGATGTGATCCCCGTTTCCAACTGCCATGAAAATCAACGCCTCAACCACCCGACGTCAGTTCATCACGCGCGCCTCGACCGCTGTGGCCGCGTTCACGATCGTGCCGCGGCACGTGCTGGGCGGACCCCGCCATGTGCCACCCAGCGAGAAAGTGAACATCGCGCTCGTGGGGGCCGGTGGCCGGGGCATGGGCAACGTGCGCGCCCTCATGACCCTGCCGGATGCGCAAGTCATCGCGATTGCGGACCCCGCCGGGGCGGCGCACCATTCCGCGGCTGACCGCGTCCGGGGCGGCCGCCAGCCCGCGCGCGCGGAAATCGAGAAACACTATCAGGCAACCACGCCGAACTTCCGCTGCAACGACTACGAGGACTTTCGCGTGCTGCTGGAAAAGGAAAAGGCGGTCGACGCGGTGGTCTGCGCGACGCCGGATCACCTGCACGCCATCGTATCCGTTTTATCGATGCGCGCGGGCAAGCACATGTATTGCGAGAAGCCGCTGACCCACAATATCTGGGAGGCCCGGGAGGTGGCGCGCATCGCCCGGGAAACGGGCGTGGCCACGCAGATGGGCAACCAAGGCCATGCCACCGTCGGCATCCGCCAGTCTGTCGAGTATCTGCAGGCCGGCGCCATCGGCACCGTCAGGGAGATTCACGCTTGGAACGACGGCGGACGCTGGAACCCGACTCTGCTCGGGAAACCCGAAGGTGCGCATCCGGTGCCGGCCGGCATGAATTGGGATCTGTGGCTCGGGCCCAGGGAAAAGCGCGACTTTCATCCGGCGTATCATCCGGTCACCTGGCGCGATTTCTGGGCCTTCGGCTGCGCCCGCATCGGCGATTTTGCATGTCACGATCTCGACGCCGCGACTTGGGCCTTCGATCTGCGCGACCCCTTGCGGCTCGAGGCTTTTACGGTCGGACCCACCAACGATGAGATCGCCCCCCATGGCTGTGTGGTGCATTACGATTTTCCGGCACGCCACGGTCAGCCGGCTCCGCGGGTCACGTGGTACGATGGGGGCGTCCGGCCCCGTCGAGTGGAAGCCTTGGGCGAGTTCCGACTGCCCCGGCGCGGCGTGCTTTTCGTCGGTGACAAAGGGGCGATCCAATGTGACGGCGCCGGCGGCGCGCCCCGCTTGTTCCCCGAAAGTCTGCGCGCCGCGTTCAAGGCTCCACCGGAGACCATCAAGCGTTCGCTTGGTCACCACCGCGAATGGCTCGATGCGTGCAAAGGCGGACCCGCCCCCCAGAGCAATTTCGAATACGGCGCCCGGCTGACCGAGATCGGGCTCTTGGGACTGCTCGCGGTGCGCGCCGGGAAACCGATCGAATGGGAGGCCCAAAAGATGCAGGTCAAGGGCATGCCAGCCCTCGATCGTATCATCCGCGGCACCTACCGCAAAGGTTGGGAGATTGTCTGAACCATGAACCGTCCACGCCGCATCGCCTTCCCAACGTTCGTTTTCCTTAACCTCCTCGCGGCGACGGCGCCGGCGGCGGAGAGTCGCAACACCGCCGACCGGCCCGCGTTCGGCACCGCCGGCATGATCAGCACCGCGCATCCGCTGGCGACCCAGGCCGGCTGGGAAATCCTGCGCGCGGGCGGCAACGCCTTCGATGCGACCGTGGCGGTGGCGGCGGTGCTGGGGGTGGTGGAGCCGATGATGTCGGGAATCGGCGGATACGGGGCGTTGCTGGTCCACGACGCCCGCACCCGTGAAACCAAGTTCCTGGATTGCAGCGGGCGGATTCCGGCGGCGGTGGACGCGGATGTTTTTCGCCCGCCCACGCCGGGATACCTGGAAAACCGCCGGGGCGCGAAGTCGGTTTCGACGCCCGGCAACATCAACGGATGGACGGCGATGCTGCAGCGCCATGGCACGATGGAATTGCCGCGGTTGCTCGCGGCGGCGATCCGGCTGGCCGAAGAGGGTTTCGTGATTGGAGCGGTGTCGGCCGGCCACATCGCCAAGGAGTTCGAAAAATTTCCGCCCCATGCCCGCGCAATCTATGGCGTCGGCGGCCGGCCGTTGCGCGCGGGCGAGCGGCTGGTGCAAAAGGACCTCGGCCGGTCGCTCCGCGCCGTCGCCAAGGATGGGGCCCGGGCGCTGCACGGCGGCGAGCTGGGCGAGGCGGTGGTCCGCACCATGCGCGACACCGGCGGCTTCGTGTCTCTGGAGGACCTCCGCACCAACCGCGCGGAGTGGTGGGACCCGGTTCGCATCGACTATCGCGGCTGCCAGGTGCTCGCGGCGGGTTCCCCGACCAACGGATGGAATGTCCTGCTCCGCATCGGCATCATGACCCGATGGGACCTGCCCGCGCTCGGCCACAACAGCGTGGATTACGTGCATCGCTTCGCCGAGGTGACGAAGCGGGCCTACGCCACGCGGCTCGTCCATGCCGGCGATCCCGATGTGAGCCCGCCCCCGCTCGGGCGGCTTTTGTCCGCGGCATTTTGGGCCGCGGAGGCGGCGGCGGTCGATCTCCAGCGGGCCGTGCCCTTCGTACCGCCCGGTCCCTCGGCGGGCACGGGAACGCACACCACGCATTTTGTGGTGGCCGATGCCGCGGGTAACGTCGTCTCCGCCACGCAGACGCTGGGCGATCTCTTCGGCAGCAAGGTGATGGTCGAAGGCACTGGAGTGTGGCTCAACAATTCGCTGTCCTATTCCACCTTCGAACCAAAGGGAAATCCGATGGACGTCTTCCCGGGCCGACGGAAGCTGGCCGGCTATTGCCCGGTGATGATTTTTCGTGACGGCCGACCGTGGGCCGCGCTCGGCACACCGGGCGGGCACACGATCGTGCAGACGACGCCGCAAATCGTGATGAACCTGATCGAGTTCGGCTTCGACATGCAGCGGGCCGTGGCCGCCCCGCGCTTGAGTTTCATCGAGCCGGCTCTGCTGGTGGTTGACGAAGCCATGCCGGCGGCGGTGCGGGCCGGCCTCACGAAACGCGGTCATCACGTCGAAGTGCGCAAAGTGGGCAACGCGCACGGCCTGACGATCGAGTACGATGCCGCCGGCCGGCCGGTGCGATTCACCGGCGGCGCGGATCCGCGTGGCGAAGGGCTGGCCCTCGGCTATTGACGACGCTCGCGCGCTCGAGCCAACCGGGGCGGGGCGAATTGCCCTTGGCTCCAGACGCTCAGCTCCCGATTGAATTTTTTGCTCAGGCGTGCCGCCCAAATTGGTCGGGCACAACACTGCGGCCGTGGCTCCGCGTACAACGAGACATGCAGTTGACCAGACCAGGCGGCGGCGGTTTTTTCACGCCGATGATAGCATGTCACAAAAACGCTCTCGCTCGGGCAGGAAAATACCGCAAGTTCGTCCGAGACTTCCCGGCCATTCAAATGGCTTCGTGAAACGCTTCAACTTCCCCACGCCGGACGGATATCGCATTATGGCGTCCGCTGAAAACACCCCGCTCCTCAAAACTTAAGTTTAAGATGAAAACCAAAACCGTGTTTGCCGTCCTCGGTGCTTGGCTCGGCTTGGCGCTCTCCTCCTCCTCCGCCGATTCCGCTGCGGGCGGAGTTCCGGGGGCCGTGGCCGGCCGTATCAGCAATCAGGCGACACAAGTTTATCTGGAAGGCGCCAGCGTCACCCTCCAGCCCGGCGGTCAGACCGCGCTGACCGGCCGCGATGGGGCCTTTGAGTTTCCGACCATCCCGCCCGGCGGCCATTCGCTGACGGTGGCCCATGCGGGGCTCGATGCCCAGACGGTGGCGGTGACCGTCGAACCCGGGCGGCGCACGATTCGCGACATCGCCCCGACCTCCGGGATTTACGTGCTGGAGGCCCTGATGGTTTCCGGCGAACGCGAAGGCAACGCCCAGGCCATCCAGGTCCAGCGCTACGCGCCAAACGTCAAGAACGTGCTTTCGTCCGATGCATTCGGCAACGTGGCCGATGAGAACATCGGCAACTTGCTGCTCCGCGTGCCCGGCGTCACCGGCGAGGTCCTGGAGGGACAGGTGACGTATATTAAGTTGCGCGGCGTCGCCTCCGACATGAATTCGGTCACGGTCGATGGCACGCGCGGTGGCAACGGCGGCACGCGCTCGGGGCTCAATCGTTCGGTCGAGATCGACACCATCCCGGCGGGCTTCATCGATAAAATCGAAGTCACCAAGGCGCCGACCCCGGACATGGACGCCGACTCGATGGGCGGCAGCGTCAATCTCAAGACCAAGAGCGCGCTTAACCAGAAGGGGCGGATTCTATCCCACAATACGGGCGCGACGTACGGTACGGGGCGGAAGACGCTGCGACCGCAGGGCAATTTCATGTATTCCGAACTTCTGGGGAAGGAGCAGCGCCTGGGCCTCATGGTGAACGGCAACTACAGCTGGGCCCGCAACCCGCGCGATGTGATCTTCGGCACCTGGGCGCAAACGCTCGAAATCGATCGACCGGCGTGGTTCGCGCTCACTAGCGCCCGCGAGGATTACTTCGAGCACAAGCGCGGCGGGCTCGGGGTGCGTTTCGACTACCGGCTCAGCGAAAACGCCACGATCTATCTGAACCTGATGGGCTCCGATTATTATGATCGGATGGATCGCCGCCGAAACACCTTCACGGCACCGGGGGCGGCGAACATCCTGCCCGGCTTCACGCAGCTCGTCACCGAAACCCGCAACACCTCGTATGGGATGAACCACCAATTCCGCCGGCGCTGGGTGAGAACCTACAACGCCCATCTCGGCGGCGAATACAAGCGGGCCGGGATGAAGCTCGACTATAACTTTAATTTTTCGCCGTCGAGCGGCCGATCGCTCGTCACCTCCGTGGCGCCCAGCGTGGCGGGAGTCGGTTTTCGTTTCGATCGCAAGGCCACCATCGACCGGCCGGTAGGCGCGACGTTTGTCCAAATCAGCGGGCCCGATATCACCAATCCCGCCAACATGACGTTGCCCTCCGTCGGCTTCACCGATGACAGCAAGGACGACCAGATCGTTGGCGGCCAGATGAACTTTCGCCGTGCGATTGAACTGCCCGGCACGACGACCTGCGTGCAGGCGGGGCTGCGATTCCGGTTGCAGACGCCGAAGGCGATCAGCAGCCCGAGCACATACAACTACGTCGGGCCGGGCGGCGCCGCGTTGGGCCGGTTCCTCGACGGATACTACACGGATCAGCCCGACGCGCTGCGCGGCACGATGCCGGGCGTGCGCTTCTTCCACGTTCCCACCGTGGTCTATGAGTGGGAGAACCGGCCGGAGTATTTTACGATCAACCGGGTGACCACTCTGCGCAATACGCTCACCTCCAATCGCAACGCAACCGAGGGCGTCTACGCGGCGTATGCGATGGGCAACGTTCAAATGGGGCGCCCGGGGATTCTGGGCGGGCTGCGCGCGGAGGAGACGCGCGTCGAGGGGACCGGAAGCATTCAGTTCATCTCGCCTGAGGAGCGGGTGCGGCGCGCGGCGTGGGTGGGCACGGTGACGGAGACGGAGAATCTGCGGTGTACGCAGGCGGAATACGGGAATCGCGTCACTAACCAGAGCGACTACCGCAATCTGTTTCCCGGGCTGCATCTGCGCTACGAGTTTTCGCGCCGGTTGCTCGGCCGGCTCAGTTACTCGACGGGTATCGGTCGGCCGAACTTCGGCACGATTATCCCGAACGACTCGGTCAACGACCAGACCCAGGTCGTCACAGCGAACAACCCGAGCCTCAAGCCGCAGCGCGGCGACAATTTCGACGCGACGATGGAATACTACTTCGAGCCGGCGGGTCTCCGATCGGTCGGGCTGTTTCAGAAGGACATCAGCGATTTCATCTTTTCGACGGACACGGCGATCATCGGCACGGGAACCGAGAACGGATTCAAAGGAGAATACGCGGGCTATCGGCTGGTGACGCAGGCCAACGGCGGCTTTGCCAAGATCCGCGGACTGGAGCTGAACTACCAGCAGCAGTTTTCCAACCTGCCGGGATTCTGGCGGGGGTTCGGCGTTTACGCGAACTGCACCTGGTTGGAGACGCGTGGCGATTATGGCACGATTGGAACCAGCCGATCCAGCGGTCAGGTTCCGGGCTTCGTGCCGCGGTCCGGGAATATCGGCATTTCATACATCGATCGCGGCTGGACGGCGCGGCGGATCCAGCACACGCATTACTCTCGGGTGATGGGCGGAAGCATCTCCGCCAACCTTTCCCAGCAGCAGTACAACTATGGAAGGAAAAAGGTGGACCTGAGTCTGTCGTATGCCTTGGACCCCCGGCTCACGGTCTATGCCGACGTCACCAACATCTTTGGCGACACATTCAATAGTGGCGGAAGTCCGTATAGTCTACATTCCGGCGCGGAAACGCGGCGCGGACGAGTTCCCGGATGAAATCAAATTTGGCGTGAGCGGCAGATTCTAGATGTCGCCAATCCAGCCGGTCCACCCAACCCTGCCTGCGCCCCAAAGACCCCGCCCGTTCTTCCCGTGCAAAACTGACCCTCGTTTCATTCAACACCCGATTATACCCATGCCTCCTCCGAATTCATCAGTGTCGGCATCGCCTGTCAGTCGCCGTCGCTTCCTGCATTACTCAGCGACGGGCGCAGGCCTCCTGATCCTCCCCAGCGGTTTGCGCGCCGGCCCAAACGCCCCGAGCAACAAGCTCAACGTTGCGCTCATCGGGGTCACCGGGCGGGGGAGGGTGTTTCACGATCCGCTCGCGGAGGAGAACGTGGTCGCGCTCTGCGACGTCAACGAAGAATACCTCGGCGTTGGGGCCAAGCGTTTTCCGCGGGCGAAAACCCACGTCGACTGGCGAAAGTGTCTCGAGCAAAAGGATGTCGATGCGGTGGTGATCTGCACGGCGGATCACACCCATGCCTTTGTCGCCAATTGGGCGATGAATCGCGACAAGCACGTGTATTGTGAAAAGCCCTTCGCCACCAGCGTCGAGGAGGTCCGTCTCCTGCGATCGCGCTGGCTTGCGAAGCGGCACAAGCTGGCGAGCCAGGTGGGCACCGGCACCGCGGCCAATCACAATCGCATCCGGGAACTGATTCGCGATGGTGCGATCGGCGAGTTGTCAGTCGCCTATGCGTGGGGCACCCGGCAACTCCGGCGCAACGGTTATTGGCCGGCCGCGGGCGCGCCGCCTTCCCATCTGCACTACGACCTCTGGATCGGCCCGGCACCGTATCATCCTTACCATCCGAATTATTTCAAACCCGGGAATTTTGCCCCGGAGGGACTGCCGAAGCCGGTCAACGCGGTGTCGGCGGTCTGCCTTTCTTGGAACATGTTTTGGGACTTCGGCACCGGGCAGGTGGGCGACATGGGGTCGCACAACATGAATATGGTCTGGAATGCGATCGACGCAAAGTGGCCCACTGCCATCGAGTCCAAGGGCGAGCCCTACAACCCCGAAGTGACGCCGGTGGAACTTGAGTGTCGCTACGAACATCCGGCGAACGACTGGCGCGGCCCCATCACGGTGATGTGGCACCAGGGCGGCTCGATGCCGCGCTCACCGCTGCCTTATGTCGATCTGACGAAGATTCGCGACGGCGTGATGTTCAAGGGCTCGCAGGGTTTCCTCGTCGGCGATTTCCGTACGGGTTCGCGCGTCGTCATCCCTTTTGGCGAAAAGGCGGCGCTCAGCTACTACCAGCCGCGCGCCGAGGCCGCGATGACGCCGACGTACAACGGCATCACCCGTTGGATTGAAGCCTGCAAGAACCCCGCACTCAAGACCCCGTGCGACTTCGAATACGGCGGCAACATGATGGAGCAAAATCTGCTCGGCCTCGTCGCCTATCGGGTCGGGCGAAAGATCCGCTACGACGGCGCGGCCGGCCGGGTGGTCGACGATGCCGCCGCCGACGCCCTTTTGAAAAAGACCTATCGCAAAGGCTGGACGCTGGATGGATAGCCGATGAAACGACGCTCCATTATTCTCGCCGTGACGCTCCGCACTGCGCCCTGGGCGTTGCTGCTGGCGGGCCTCCTGCCAGCGCGCGGCCAGCCGTTCGATCTGATCCTGCGGGGTGGCCGCGTGATCGACGGCACTGGCAACCCGGCGGCGCGGGTCGACGTCGGCATCCGCGAGGGGAAAATCGCGGCGCTGGGCGGTTTGACGGCCGCGACGGCACTGCACGTGTTCGATGTCACCGGCAAGATTGTCTGCCCCGGTTTTATCGATCTGCATTCCCACGCCGAGGGCGGATTGGGATCTTCCGATCCCCGGCGCCGGGCCGCGCCCAACCTCGTCAGCCAGGGCATCACCTCGGTCTGCGTGAATCCCGACGGCGGCGGCCCCTGGCCCATCGGCGCGCAACGGCGCAACTTCGAGGAGCGCCGCATCGGCCCGAACGCATTGCTGATGGTCGGACACGGCACCGTGCGGCGTCTGGCCATGCCGACGGATTTCAAGCGCGCCGCCACTCCCGCCGAGGTGACGCGGATGCGCGAACTCGTCCGGCTCGGTCTGCAGGAGGGTGCCTGGGGCATGTCCGGTGGACTTGAATACGTACCAGGGATATGGAGCACGACGGAGGAACTCGTCGAACTCGTGCGGGAGATCGCCGCCGTTGGTGGCGCCTACATCGTCCACCAACGCAGCGAGTCGACGGACCCGCGATGGTATCGTCCGAGCGTCGATCCGGCCGGCATGCCGACCCTGCTCGATGCGGTGCGGGAAACGATTCACATTGGCGAGACCACGGGCGCGACCGTGGTGTGGTCGCACGCCAAGGTCATGGGGGCGCATTATTGGGGCGCGAGCACGGCGGCGATCCGCTTGATTGCCGAGGCGCGCGCGCGCGGCGTCGACGTGTGGGCCGACCAGTATCCGTATAATTCGACCGGCGGCGATGGCGCCGTCGTTCTCGTGCCGGCGTGGGCGATTGGCGACGATCCGTTTTCGAGCGCGCGGGGTCGGGCGGCCGGACCGAAGCTGGAATTCAGCTACGCGGAAAACCTGCGGAAGGCGATGGCCGACCCGGCGCAGGCGGAGAAAATCCGGCGCGATGTACACCATGAGATCGCGCGACGGGGCGGCCCGGAAAACATCGTGGTGTTCGATTATCCGGATCGCAGCTACCTTGGCCGCAACTTGGCCGAGCTGGCAAAGCAGGAGAAGATCGGTCCTTTCGAAATGGCGTTGGAACTGCAATACCGCGGCTTTCGGGACCGGCCCGGTGGCTCGCGGCTGCGGGGTTTTTCGGTCTGGGAGGACGATGTCGACGCCTTCATGCGCCAGCCCTGGACGGCGACTTCGACCGACGCCGGCGTGGTGCTGCCCGAGGATGGGCCCGATGTGCATGCGCGTTACTACGGTTCCTATCCGCGAAAACTCCGGCACCACGCGTTGGATCGCCGCGTGGTCGCGATTGAGGAGGCGATTCGCGCCTCAACCTCGCTGCCGGCCCAGATCCTGGGCTTGCGCGATCGGGGTCTCGTGCGCGAAGGCCTGGCGGCGGATCTCGTGGTCTTCGATCCGGCAACGGTGCGCGATCGGGCGACGTTTACCGAGCCCCACCAACTGGCCGCCGGCATCGAGTTGGTCTTGGTCAACGGGCAGGCGGTGGTGGAAAACAGCCGGGTAACGGGCACGCTGCCGGGCAGGGTGCTGTTGCCGCCCCGCCGATCCGAACGGGGGCGGCCTTAGTCGCATGCCTCCCGGACAAACGCGCCCCTCCACGCCGAGGCCGGGCCGCCGGCATTGCGCCGCCGGCCGCGGACTCCTTCGCCTGGCGACGATCCTCGCCGTTTGCGGCGGAGAGGTGGCCGGCGGGGCGGAGCGCGCCCGTCCTCAGCGGCCGGATACCTACCACCGCTTTGAACCGCTGGCGCCGGCGGCTTCGCTCGAAAAAGTCCGGCTGCCCCCCGGATATCGCGCCGACATCGTGGCGGCGGAGCCAATGGTTCAGGAGCCGGTGTGGATCGCGTGGGACGGGAACGGCGCGATGTATGTCGCGGAAATGAACAGCTACATGCAGGACGTCCACGGCACCGGAACCAAGACCCGGCGCAACGGCCGCATCAAACGCCTCGTCGACGAGGACGGCGACGGCGTGATGGACCGGGCGACGGTGTTCGTCGATCACTTGCTGCTGCCGCGCATGATTCTCGCGCTAGACGAGCGTATCCTGGTTCAGGAGACAGATTCCTCGTCGATCGTGGCGTATCGCGACACCGATGGCGACGGGGTGGCCGACGAGCGGACGGTGTTGCTCGAAGGCGAGCCCTCGTCGCTGAGCGTCGAGCATCAGGACAGCGGACTGACCTGGAACCTCGACAACTGGATGTATACCGCGCAGGGCGGGAGGCGCTTCCGGTTCACGCGCGGGCGGTGGGAGTCGGAGCGCGTGCTGGAGCAGATGACCAACCAATGGGGGTTGGGCATGGACGACACGGGCGTGATGTATCACTCCACCAACCACGTGCCCGGGCGGAATTTCAACCAGCATTGGTATTACTGGAACCTGATCGGCGAGCGCTGGAACTGGCCGCGTTTCAACCGGCCGGAGATTGGGCCGGA
>CAMDOF010000214.1 GCA_945903465.1 Opitutus sp. GAS368 | reverse complement strand
TGCCCGCACCGCGCGCCACCGGCCGGCAGGGCTCGGCAGCCTGTCCCACAGCGGCGTTCCCAATCCCGCTTCCGCACCCTCCCGCCGTTCGCACTCAGGTCCCTGCGGATACACCGATGCGACGCTCGTCTCGCCTGAGGATCAGGCTTCCGGAGCGGCCATGAATTGGCGCGGGCTGCGGATCCGAACGCCGCCGTGGGTCTTGAGCGTCAGCAGGTCCTTGTCACCCGTGATGATGACGTCGGCCGGCGCCGCCAACGCCGTGGCCAGGACGAGGTCGTCGTCGGGATCGCGGCAGACCCGAGCGGGCAGCGGCAAAGGCGACACGAGCCGGGCGCGGCGCCGGTAGACAAGGAAAAGCGGCGTGCGTTCGGGCGGCAGACCGAGCTTGCCCGCGAGTTTCTCCGCCAACTCCGCCACCAGTCCGGGCGAAGTGAACCACTCGTGGAGCAGCGCCTGACCTTTCAGCAATTCGCGGCAGGTGCCCGGCACCAAAACGGCGGACAAGAGGACGTTGGTATCGAGGACAAGCTTCAAGAGAAGAGCCGGAACACGTCGTCGTCGGTCTTCAATCCCAGGGCCGCAGCCTTGGGCGCGGCGAGGACCGCGGTTTCGTCGAGGGCGTCAATCCAGAGCTGAGACTCGATGGCGTGCCGCACGTATTGGCTGAGATTCTGGCGCTTGCGTTTCGCGAGCTGCGTCAGGCGGCGGCGGCTGCCCTTGGGCAGGCGGAGAGTGAGGACTTCTTCCATGTGTATGACATTGTAATACACAAAAGCTGAGTCAAGCGGTGGAGTGAGGGCCGGAGCCGGGGGGATGGTCGCCTCGCTTTGTGCTTCACCGCATTCGGTCCAGCTCGCACCGCGGCCGTCGTTGCTTGTGACGCGACCCGGCAACCCACTGGCAGGGCGAACCCTCACCGCAAGTTCGCTTCGGTTGCAAGCAGCCTTACCACCGCCCAAGGCACTCATCCACGGTCAGCTTTGGGGTTTGGGGATCCGGTGAAGAACGCGCCCCGTGTTTTCCTGCCGCCGCTCGCTCGAACATTCCACGCCAATTGAAGCCACGGCGCCGCACGTCGTGACGGCGACACCTCGACTCCGCCATCCTCACCGCGGTCCGAGAAATTCCGCCAACGTCAGGCCAATGTCCCTGGCCATCTGCCGCAGCAGCGCCGGGGTAAATTCAGGGTCGATGCGCCACCGCTGGTCGCCCTCAGCACACTTCGATCAGGGTCCCGCCTGCTGGGATCCGCGCCGCGAGTTCGGGCAACAGCGAGGCGAGTTTGGCGCGCCGTGCCGCCTTCTGGAGATTGCCCATCCGGAGCCAGAGCAACGACGGTGCGGGCTGACGCAGACGCGACCATTCGGCAAAATCTTCATCTTTCGTCACGGGCACATAACCGGAGTCGAGCGCGACTCCCCAAATTGAGCGTGCGGAAGCCAACGTCGTGCCCGACAACAAACAAAAAACCACTCCGAGGAGTGGTTTTAAATGGTGGACCCTAGCGGGTTCGAACCGCTGACCTCCTCAATGCCATTGAGGCGCTCTACCAACTGAGCTAAGAGCCCGATCGCCAATGCGAGAGGGAAGGAAAATCAAAGGTCTCGCGCCGAACGCAAGGAGTTTTTCAGCCTTCACCCTTTTCCCTCATAGAAAAATCGAATTCGAAGGTCTCGCCTTTCTTGTCCGGCCGCGGCGGCATCCGCACTTGCTTGATCGCATCCAGCACCGCCTGGTCAAAAATTTTGCTCCCAGAACTCTTTACAACCCGCGCCCCTGAGAGCGTCCCATCCATCGCGCTCCGCACCTCAACGCTCACCTTAAGCGAGTCACTCAGCCCCGGCGGTGGTTCAAATCTCTCGCGCAGACGATTCTTAAACATGGCGTCGTAGGCGGCCACCACAGCTGAATTGTCACTCGTCAGCGCCTTGCCACCCGCCCCTCCCGCTTTATTGTTCGTCGAGCCACCCGCGACCCCCTTGGCGATACCTTGCGCATCGATTTTTTTCACCGTTGCGCTCTTAGTCGTCGCACTCGCCACGGTCTTCGCCTTGTTGGCGCGATCAAACTCTTCCTTGGTCATCCGCTTTTTCTCTTCTTCCACTCGCTTCGTCTCCGCCGCCCGTTCCTTCGCAATCTCCCGCTTGGCTTTGCTGTCCGCCACGCGAATATCCTGCTTGATTTTTTTCTTAAAATCGGGCGTCGCCGGATCCACAGGCGTGGTCGGAGGCACTTTTTTTTGGGGGGCTACTGGCTCGGGCTTCGGTGGCTCGGGCTTCGGTGGCTCGGGCTTCGGTGGCTCGGGCGCGGCGGGAACGGGCGTCGGCGGAATCACCTTTTCCGGTTGCACGGGCGCGGGCTCAGGCCGAACCGGCTCAACTGGGGCCAATTTAAACTCAGGGGTGGGCGTGAGCGGCACCTTGAGCCCCGCTTCGACCCCGAGGGCCGGCGCCTCTTTCGCCATGTAATCATCGCCCACACCGGCGACCAACTCCAAAATCTTCGGCTCAGTCTCCCGGCTCGGATCATTCACGTAGCCCATGAACAAAGCCAACGCCACCACCGCGCCATGCAGCCCACCCGAGCGCAAGAAAGCCTGCGGCGTGTCCGCAGTCATCGCTGCGCTCTCTGACCAGCCACGCGCCCAACGCGACGGTCGGCTCGATTACGGCTCAGTCTGGGCATCGATGGTAAAGCGAGTCAGGCCAGCTTTTTGAACTTCGGTAAACAATTCCGCCACTTTCTGGTAAGGCACGCTGGCGTCGCCACGGATCCGGATAACGGGGGGTTTGGCTTCCGCGGCATAACCGCTGAGGCGACTGCGCAATTGGGAGAGCGTTACCGGAACGGCTCGGTTATCGACGTAAAAGCCCCGCGCATCCACTCCGATAGCAACGAAGCGTTCCTCTTTGTCGTTCTTTACCTGCGGCGCCTTGGCAACGGTCGGGAGATTCACGGGGACGGTTTGCTCCTGCTGGATCAGGGGCGTGGCCACCATGAAAATGATCAGCAACATGAACCCGAGATCAATTAAGTTGGTTACGTTCAAATCCGCAATGGGATGAGAAGTACGATGGCGGCGGAAATTTCTGGCCATGGGTGGCGGTGGCTCAGTTCGATTCGAGTTCGATGCGATCGGCGAGAGAGCTGGCGTAGTTTTCCAGTTCGGTAACCATCTCACGGGTGTGGCCGAGCAGGAGGTTGTAACCAAAGACCGAGGGGATCGCGACCACCAGACCAGCGATCGTGGCGAGCATCGCCCCGGAGACGCCGGGGGCGAGCTGTTGAATGCCCGCATTCTGCTGCATAGCGATTGAACTAAACGCCTCCATGACGCCCCAGACCGTACCGAGCAAACCGATGAACGGCGCCCCTGAGACGATGGAAGCGAGAAAAATCATATTGGATTCATACCGCAGCGTCTGCCGGGCGATCGCACGTTGAATCGCATTCTCCGCATGCTCGATTCGCGCGCGAGTATTTTCCTGTCCACGCTCCCGACCAATCGCCGCGGCGCGGGCGTAGCTCTCCATCGCATCAGCAAATAAATCCGCATAGGGAATGGAACGTTTATTCCGGTATGACTCCGGCAAATCGAGGAGAGTTCGCTGATCGCGGAGATGGTTGTCGAATGAGTGATTGAGCACGCGGAGGCGTTTAAGTTCCGCGTACTTGCCGAACATAACGGTCCACGCCATCAAGCTGGCGAAGCACAGGCCGATCGTGATCGCCTTGTCGACCGGATCACAGCGCATGAAAATATCAATGATGTTGGTCGTCGCGAGGACGGGAAAAGCGTTGAGCAGCGCAAGCATGAGCGATGCGGAAGAGTTGGCGGGTTTAAATCCCGCCTTCAACGGAAAACCTCCGAAGTTTTCATTAACGCGCGGCCAACCGAGCGCCCGCTCTTTCTCGAAGCCGATCTCAGGCGGGCCGGCGCGCCTCCCTCTGGTCCCTCCGACCCACGGCAATCCGGCACTGCCCCCCCAGGCCACCGCAATCACTTTTGCGCCAATCAGCGCGCGCTGAGGTGCGAAATATACGAATCTGTTTGCCGACTCCGCGCGCGATTCTTGCTGTATCCAGTCATCTGTCATTTCCGATGTTTCGCCAACGCACGCTCCAGCAACTCTCGTCCCGCCGCCACCAGAGCGGCACCCACCGCGCCTTCGTGGGCTTGGACGGTTTTGTTGATACAATCGTCACACCCGTTGGGCTTCGCCGTGGCGCCGGAGATGACTTCACGCCAATCACCACGCTCACCGAGTTCGGCCAACGCATCGTCGCGGCCGCCGGTAAGAGCACTAATATCGAGCTGTACCCGCGGATCGACAAGCTCGGCGGCAACGGCCCGATCATGGCCAACGCTCTCCTCGCCGCGGGCGCGCAGGTAACTTACGTTGGCGCTGTCGGGGTGCCGACGGTGCATCCCGTCTTTGCCAACATGGCGGCCCACACGCGGACGATTGCGATCTGCGCGGCCGCCCAAACCACCGCCATCGAATGCGGGGACGGCAAGATCATGCTCGGCCAGATGCGCTGCCTTGATGAAATCAGTTACGAACGGATCTGCGCCGTAATGGGTGCAGCCGCTTTCCGCGCGGAAATCGCCGCGGCCAACCTCGTGGCCCTCGTCAACTGGACGATGATTCCAAACATGACCGCGATCTTCACAGCGCTCACCGAGCAGGTTCTCCCCGAAATCGCGCCAGCCCCCGAACGCATCTTTTTCTTCGATCTCGCCGATCCCGAAAAACGCTCGCACGAAGACCTGCGCGCCGCGCTCACCGCCATCGCTCGATTTCAACCGTTTGGCAGAGTTACCCTCGGCCTGAACCTCAAGGAGGCCCAGCAAGTTGCCGCCGCCTTGGGCGGTGCGGCCGTGGGCGATGATGAGAGCTCGCTCCGCGTAGCGGCGACGGCCATCCGTCGACACCTCGCACTTGATACCGTCGTGATTCATCCACGCGAATCCGCGGTCTGCGCCACCGACGCCGGTACGGCCTGGGTCCCCGGTCCCTACACTTCGCAACCGCTCATCACCACGGGGGCCGGCGATCATTTTAACGCCGGCTTCACCACCGGCCAGCTACTCGGTCTCGACCCAGAAGCGTGCCTGACCGTCGGCGTCAGCGCCAGCGGCCACTACGTGAGAACCGGCGAGAGCCCCACCCTCGCGATCATTGAAACCTTCCTCGGCAACTGGCTCTAAAAACCAACGCTTTTTTATTTATGCCTCTAAAACAAAGTCCCTCAGGCAAACTGATTTCTTTTGAGGGCTCCGAGGGTTCCGGGAAATCGACGCAGATCGCCCGCTTGGCGGTGCACTTCCAAAAAGGCCATCGCGAGGTCGTCACCACGCGTGAGCCCGGCGGCACCGAAATTGGCGAACAGATCCGCAATATTATCGTTCATAATTCGAAGGGCGACGAGATGTGCGCGGAGACCGAACTCTTGCTCTTTACCGCGGCCCGCGCGCAACTTGTCCGCGAGGTTATCGCCCCGGCCCTCAGCCGCGGCGCGATCGTCCTCAGTGATCGCTTCCTGGATTCATCGACGGTTTACCAAGGTATCGGCCGAAATCTCGCCGCCGACCCAGTGGCGCAAATCAACCGTTTCGCCGTGGGTAATATCATGCCCGATCTCACCATCGTCATCGACGTTCCCGAGGAGGTCAGTCTAGCCCGACTCCGGACGCGCGCCTCGGACCTGCCTGATCGGATGGAGCGTCAGAATATCGATTTCTACCGCAAGGTCCGCGCCGGTTATCTCGTCCTCGCCCAAAGCATGCCGGAGCGCTTTGTCGTATTCGACGGCACGAAGACTGAAGATTTCATCGAAAATAAAATCTGGTCCGAGATCCAGGCGCGTCTCCCGTGAAGTCTGGCCAAAACCATCACGACCTAACAAGGGCACCGGGGCGACCTGGACCGCAACCAGCCATTCGACGGTTCCCGCCGGCGGCACGCCGCTGCCACCGCCAAAGCCCATGACCACCCTCATCGCTTGGCCAGACGCGCTGATCGGCACGCCCGCAATCGCGGTGATCGAGCGGGCGATTTCGCGCCAGCGATTATCCCACAGCCTGCTGATTCACGGTGATGACCTCGGCACCTTAGTCGCGGTGGCTCACGGGATCGCCGACCGCCTGCTGAACGGTGAGGCGGGGCAGCGCGCACCGGCCACGTTCCCGACCGATCAACACCCTGACTGTTTTGCCCTGCGACCCGCCGGCAAGATGCGCCAAATCTCCGCCGCGGCGACGCGCGACTTGATCGGTAAAGTCCAAGTCTCCGCCGCCGTCGCCTCGCGCAAGGTCGCCATTTTGTACGAGGTCGACCGCATGCATCTCACCGCGGCCAACGTTTTCTTGAAAACGTTGGAGGAACCACCGGCCCACACCACCCTGCTCCTCCTCACCACGCGGCCTTACGCCCTGCTACCCACGATTCGCAGCCGCGTGCTCCACTTCCGCTTTCCGGCGGCCGCCTCCGGAATCGCCGCCGATGGCTGGGCGCCTTGGCTCGAAGACTACCGCCACTGGCTCGGCCGGCTCGCCGGCGAGGTCTCCAAGGAAAAAAACGTTATCGCCGACCATATTTTCGTACTCTATGGCCTCGTGGCACGCTTCGGCGCGGTGCTCGATTTCGCGACCGCAGAAGTTTGGAAACAGCAAAAAGCGAAACTTCCGCCGGAAATTACCGACGAGGAGGCGGTCGCCATCGAGACGGGCATCGCGAACGGGCTCCGCTCCCGCCTCTTTGCTGAGATTGAACAAGCGACCCGTACCGCCGCCCTGCCCCGCTTGATGGCAGGCGACGAGACCACGCGCCGCGCCTTCGTCGGCGCCATCGAAAACTTGGAACATGCCGTCGGCCTGTTACGCTTGAATCTCAACGAATCCGCCGTGCTCGAAACATTCCTGCTCGCGTCTCTGCGGATCTGGACGCGCCGCTAACTGCGGCCCGCGTCCCAAGGCACGGCGCGCGCGCGTCCCCGACCCTGCACCGGGCAGTTCAAGCCAGCCCAAGCTTCTGCAGCACTTCGATCGGCGGCCCCTCGAATTTATCGAGCGGGACATTGCCAATGTAGCCAATGTCTTTCATCCCCTCCGGCGTGGTGTAGTAACCGCCAGCCGTCAGATCGCGGAAGCGTTTAAAAAAATGCGCTCCGTTCAAGAACTCCGGCTCGGCCTTCGGGACGAAACAGATATCATCGCAAATCGCGTTTTTCTGTCGCGCGACCAGATTAACAAAGTCGTTTTGAAACCGTTTCCGGGACTCAGCGTCGAGCCAAGCCAGCCCCGCCAGCACAATCGTGCGGTCAGCGTCGTGGCTTGGGTAAGGGGCGCTGACCCATTCATCGATAAAATCGGGCACGCCGACAGATGAGGCGCTCGGCCCACTCGCATCGGCGGGAATAATTACATCGCAAAGCGCCGCCGCGGTGACGCGCTGGGACGCGGTAAAGGTCAGTGGCCACACATCGCCTGGCTTATAAATCTTTAGGACATCGGGATCCGTACCGTAGCCAACGCCAGCGGGAGCGGTGGTCGCGGCAGCGGTGAGGCCATGATCGAGCAACGTGGTGGCAGCTGCCGCCGTGAACATCCATTTGATCGCGGAGCGCCGATCCAGACGCGGCCCACTGGGAGAATTTTCCGAAGCGTTCATATTAGAGATTTCCCTTATTGAGTTGATCGAGCAGGTAATCGCTCGACCGCCAAGCGAGGGCCATAATGGTCAACGTGGGGTTCTTGTCCGCGTTGGAGCAGAAAGGCCCGCCGTCGGTGACAAAGAGATTTTTCACATCCCACGTTTGACACCATTGGTTGGTCACGGAGTTCTTCGCGTTCGCGCCCATAATGGTGCCGCCGACTTCGTGGATAATTTTGCCTCCGGGTTCGATGGCCTTGGCCCCGTCGGCTTCGGGTTTTGCGCGGACCGAGCCACCCATCGCGGAGATTAATTCCGCGAAGGTCTTCTGCATATGCGCCGCCTGCCGCGTTTCGTGTTCGGACCATTTCCAATGAAAGCGCAAGACAGGGATGCCCCACTTGTCCTTCACGATCGGATCGATTTCGCAAAATGAATCATCATTAGGGATCATCTCACCGCGACCGGCGAAGCCCATCTGCGCGCCGAAATAACGACGGGCATCTTCCTTGAATTTCCGGCCGTAGCTCCCCTTGGTCAAGTACTCGAGACCGGCCCCTGTGGACCCGTTGGGCATCCGACGACCACTTTCAAATTCGATGTGATAACCGCGCGCGAAGCCGAGTTTGCCAGCGAGTTGTTCCTTATAAAGCCACCAGGGGACATAAGTATGCGCGCCGCCCGCCCCCTCTTCATGATGCAGCGGCAAACCCTCCAAGGCCGGAATGTGACCGCTCAGCGAGGCCCCAACCGTATCCATAATATACTTACCCACTTTTCCACTCGAGTTGCCGAGCCCATTGGGATGGAGGGCCGACTTCGAATTGAGCATGATGCGCACAGACTCGGCGGAACTGGCGGCGAGGACGATAACGCGGCCCGTGACGCGGTGCTCTTGCCCGGTGGATTTGTCGATATAGATAACGCCAGTCGCCTTGCCCTTGGCATCGGTCGTCACCTCCCGGGCCATCGCATTGGGCACGATATCGAGGTTGCCCGTGGCGAGAGCGGGCGGCAAGTGCACGGTGGTCGACTGATAATTCGCCTTGATGGAACAACCGCGGCCACAGGGCGTCGCCCAGAAACACGCTTGGCGACCGCGCATGGCATCAGCGAGCACGCGCTGCGCCTTGGGATTATTTGGGTGCAGTTTCGCGGGAATCTTATCCGCATCCTGCTTCATACTGAGGACCGCACGATGAATGGGCACAATCGGGAGGCCCAAGGCCTTGCCCTTGGCACGTGCATACTGCTCCCCCGCGCGCATCGCAGGCGCTGGTTGCAAGACGCCGGGCGGAGAGTCCGGAGTATTCTCCAACCCCTCGGCCGAACCATAAACCCCGATGAGCATTTCCACCTTGTCGTAATAAGGCGCGACGTCCTCGTAATTCATCGGCCAATCAAGTCCGAGACCGTCGCGGCGGCGCGGCTTGAAATCGTAGGGCCCGTTGCGCAGGGAAATACGACCCCAGTGATTAGTCCGGCCACCCAGCATCCGCGCGCGCCACCACCAAAACTTCTGCGCCGGATCCGCCGAGGCGCTCGTGTAGGGTTCACCGGGCACTGCCCACCCCCCGTCGATGGTGGCATCGTAAAAACCGAAAGGCTTGTCCAAAGTGTTCCCCCCACGCAACGGGGCCTGGCCATTGGTTTGAAACATCGGGGTCTCTTTAACCGGGTCGTAATTCCGACCTGCTTCAAGCATCAGAACCTTGGCCCCACTCATCGCGCAGGTGTAGGCGGTCTGACCACCGGCCGCGCCTGAGCCGACGACCACGACATCATAAACAGGCTGGGTCTTGCTGGAAGTAATGAGAGGCATGAGGAACGGGAACCGAGGGATAAAAAAACGAAGAAGCGATGAACGCGACAGCTCGATCATCAGGAAACGCCACAAAGAAAAGCAACTCGCCTTTTGGTCGCGGACTTTTTTTTAAATCGCCCGCTCATCCAGAGCACGCGCCCGCGGCTCGATCAGGCCGGTCATAAACGCGAGCACAGCGGCAACAAAAGCCGCCCTTGCTTCCATGTGTGGATTGTGACCGGACGCCGCGATCACTGCCATTTTCGCCGCCGGGAAGTGGCGGCGGATGGCGGCGTGGTCGCCCGCTTCAATATAATTGGATTTTTCTCCGGCCAAAAACAGCACGGGCCCGTCAAAGCAATCACAGGGGAGAAGCGAATTCTTCTCCAAGACAGGCAGTGCCGCGGTAAGAACCGGCAAGTTGATTTGCCAGAACCAATCGCCCGCCGCGGAACGTTCCAAATTTGTCGTGAGAAATTTCCTCAGCGGCCAGCTGGGCACCCTCGCCTCGAACCGCATCTCCGCTTCGGCGCGAGAACGTAAATCCGTAAGATTGAGTTCGTTCATCGCGGCAAAACTCGCGCGATGACCCAGCCAAAAATAATCACGCGGAGCGATATCGACGACCACTAATCGCGCCACTCGCGAGGGATGGCGGCAGGCGAGGCGCATCGCCACTTTGCCACCCATACTATGCCCGATTACGATCGTCCGCGCAATCCCCTGCGTATCCAACCAGGCGATGATATCCGCCGTCAGGTCATCGTAGTTCATGGACTCGGTGGCCGCCGAGCGTCCGTGATTACGAAAATCTGGCGCGAGCACGTGACCCGCTACCGCCAAATCCGCACCAGCCGTCTGCCAATTACGAGAGGAACCCAACATACCGTGCAGCAGGACGATCGGCTCCTGACCAGCGCCACCCAGATCGCGGAAAAAGAGATTCACCCCCGCAGTAGGGTGGAGCCGCCTCCCCGGATCGAGTCGAAATCAGCCAAGCTCGCCATCCACCCCGATCAACAAACACTCGCAGGGCGCCGTCCGCGCTTGGGAAAATCTAGCAGCATTTCTCCAAGCTCGGCGTGGTCCCCGGCTCTGCGCTGTAAAAACGACGGGGGGAGGTGGTGAGTGAGTGGTGGGGAGTGGGTGGCGGGTGGGGACCTCGCGTTGATCCGGACTTTGCCGACCGATTATAGCGAGTGGGGCCGGACGCGACTGTCGGCGAAAGTGGTCCGCACAGTCCCCTGTGCGGAAGGGGCGTCTCCTGACTCAGAGCCGCACTTCGCCCCTACCTTGCGATGCCTCGTGGGGATCGCGTGCGGAAGGGGCGTCTCCTGACTCGAACCCGCACAGGGGACT
>CAMDOF010000213.1 GCA_945903465.1 Opitutus sp. GAS368 | reverse complement strand
GTCCACTGTGCGGGTCTGGGTCAGGAGACGCCCCTTCCGCACAGGGGACTGTGCGGACCACTTTCGCCGAAATCCCCGGCGTTTCCCGCCCCATTGGGGAGAGGGTCGATTACGTGGCCCACACGCCCGGCACGGCGCACGGCCACACGGCACACGCCCACACGCGCGCCGGCCCGCCCGGGCGCGCTACGCACCCGTCCCCACGCGCAACCAACCGCTGGCCCTGCGCGCGGTCCGTTAGAGTTCGCTCGGCCCCAGCGCCAGAGTCCGCGCCAACTCACAACGCTTGCGCGATTGCTCAACGCCAATCGCCGCCAAGCCGAGGGCGTTGGCCACCGCCAGCACCGTGCCCACGCCGCAAAAGGGATCGAAAATTATTTTCGCCTTCACGTGATCTCGCGCGAACCGCACCGCGTGCGCCGCCGCCCGCGTACCCATCGCGCGAACCCACGTGAGCCGTCCTGCATCCACCACCACATCCGGAATCGGCAAAACATCCGGACAAATCATCCGTCGGGAAACCGCGATCAAATGCGTGTAACCCGGCCGCCCCAGCGTCAGCAAACCAGGTGTCCGCCGACAAATAATTTTATGAAAAAGCACGCGCGCACCAGCGTCCTCCGCGGCCCGGATCACGAGCGCGCCTTTATCGATCCAGATCCCTTCGCGTTTGATATCCGACTGAAAAAAGAGCGCCGCACTCTCCGCCGGTATCACTGCCACCACCTGTCGTACCGCCTCCAGAAACCACGCCCGCCACACGGGTAGGGACAGACCGACTTCCGAAACATCTGGCAGCGAGGTTACCGCGCACGCGCCCGGGATCTCCCCACGCGCCGCCATCCACGCCAGCGCTTCTGCGCAGTGGACCTCCCGGCTGGGCAGGTGCTCATTTTCAGATAGCATCATCCTGCTGGGGGGCGCCCGCCCCGCGAAAGCCGAGCGACCAGCGCGCGCGCCTGACCTTGATGTGTTGCCAGCGCTCCGCACGGCCGCCGCCGCTCAGGCCACTCCTCACGCCCAAGCGCACCCGACACGCGGGCCCGTGAGGGTGAGCGCCCCGCCCTTCCCTTGGGCTGGGGGCGGTTCCGGCCAACGACCCGCGAAATCTCACCACGCGCCAAGGTTACTTGGCCGCGATTGCTGCGGTCACCAATTCGACGAAGCTGCGCGCTTCCAAACTGGCGCCGCCAATCAGCCCCCCGTCGATATCTTTTTGCGCAAGGAGCTCGGGCGCGTTGGCCGGTTTCATCGAACCGCCATAGAGAATGCGGACTTTCTGCGCGACCAAATCCGAGAAGAGGTTCGTCAACAGTCCTCGAATGAACGCATGAACTTCCTGCGCCTGCTCGGTGGTGGCCACTTTGCCGGTACCAATCGCCCAGACCGGCTCGTAAGCCAAGATCAGCCCCGCGGCCTGGTCTTTGCCCACGCCGGCCAAGCCCCGCTCAACCTGCGTCTGCACCACCTTGAGCGTGGCACCTGATTCGCGCTCCGCCAACGTCTCGCCCACGCAGAAAATCGGCCGCAGCTGATTCTTGAGCGCCGCGAGCACTTTCTTGTTCACGAGCTCATCCGTCTCGCCGAAAATTGTCCGGCGTTCGCTGTGCCCCAGGATCACGTGCGTCGCAAAAAGCGCGCGCAACATCGGCGCGGAAACCTCCCCCGTAAAGGCCCCACTCGCTTCAAAATGCATATTCTGTGCGCCCAGTTTCACCTCTGAGCCCTCGACCGCCTTGGCGACCGACTCAATCGCCGTGAACGGCGGGCAAACCACCACCTCAACATCGGACTGTTTGCCGACGGCGAGTACGATATCATGGACAAGCGTCACGCCATCGGCGGAGGTCTTGTTCATCTTCCAATTTCCAGCGATGAATTTTTTACGGGAGCTCATATTAAGAGGAGATAAAACGAATAGGCGTGTGAGGAGGAAAGAGATGCTGGCTTCATGTCGCGAGGCCGCGGCGCCAGGGCGAACTCGCGGCCAAGGCTGCGGCGCGCCTGAGGTCAGGCCTCCAGGAACGCCACGCCGGGCAGTATTTTACCCTCGAGAAACTCGAGGCTGGCACCGCCGCCGGTTGAACAGTGGGTGACCTTATCGGCTACCTTGAATTTCTTCGCGGCGGTCGCGGTATCGCCGCCACCGACCACCGTCGTGGCCCCGGCCGCCGTCGCCTCGGCGATCGCCGCGGCCATCGCCTTGGTCGCGCCGGCAAACCGCTCAAACTCGAAGACACCCGCGGGCCCATTCCACACAATGGTCTTCGACGAGAGAATCGCCCGCCGGTAGAGCTCGATCGACTGCGGGCCCGCGTCTAGGCCTTCCCAGCCGTCGGGAATGCCACTGGCCAAATCAGCCGGTTGCGTGTTCGCGTCCGGCGCAAATTTATCCGCGGCGATAAAATCGATCGGGAAAATGAGTTCGACGCCGCGCGCCTTGGCCTTGGCCACGAGTTCGCCCACAATTTTGGCGCCTTCCGTATCGTAGAGGCTCGCGCCAATTTTCATCCCGCTCAGCTGCTTATGAAACGTGTAGGCCATGCCACCGCCGATGATAATTTTATCGGCTCTCTCGATGAGATTCTTGATCAGCGGAATCTTATCCGCGATTTTTGCCCCGCCGAGGATCGCGAGTAGCGGACGATCCGGAGTTTCCAGTACTTTGGCAAAGGCCTGCAACTCGGCCTCCATCAGAAAACCCGCCGCCTTTTCCGGCAAGGCTACCCCGACAATCGACGAATGGCCGCGGTGGGCGGTCCCGAAGGCATCATTGACAAAGACATCACCCAAGCGGGTGAGCGAGGCCCGGAAACTCGCGACATCGCTGGGATCCGCCTTCTTGGAAGTGCCATCTGCCAACTTGACCTTGCCCTCTTCGGCGATGTGGAACCGGAGATTTTCGAGGACCACCACCTGGCCGGCGACGAGTTGACCGGGCGCGACCGCCGCCTCGACGACTGGACCGACGCAGTCGTTGAGGAATGTGACCGGCTGGCCGAGGAGTTTCTCCAGCTCAAGCGCGACTGGCTTGAGTGAAAACTTCGTGATCCGCTGGCCGTCGGGCCGACCCAGGTGCGACATCAGGATGACGGAGGCACCTTGCGCGAGGGCAAAGCGGATCGTCGGCAGCGCGGCGGCGATGCGCTGGTTATTAGTGATCGCGCCGGTTACTTTATCTTGGGGAACATTAAAATCGACGCGCATGAGCACGCGTTTCCCTTTGAGGCTGAGATCCCGAATCGTCTTAAACTTTGGCATAGGTTGAAATTTCCTCAATGAAAAGGCCCACGGAACCAACAGCTACCCCGGTAGAATGATCAATTCCGAGGTGTCCGCGTGGTCCGTGGGCCAAAAACGAGTTTTTAGATTTGAGCGGCGATCTTCTTGGTCAGGTCAACGACGCGATTGGAATAGCCCCACTCGTTGTCGTACCAAGAGATGAGTTTGAAGAATTTTGAATTAAGCTCCACGCCCGACCCCGCGTCGAAAATCGAGGAGGCCTTGCAGTGAATAAAGTCACTCGAAACAACTTCATCACTCGTGTATTCGAGCACACCCTTCAGATAGGTTTCGCTGGCCCGCTTCATCGCCGCGCAGATGTCCTTGTAAGAAGTTTCCTTGGTGGTGCGCACGGTGAGATCGACGACCGAGACGGTGGGCGTCGGTACGCGGAAAGCCATGCCGGTGAGCTTGCCCTTCACTTCGGGACACACGAGCGCGGTGGCCTTGGCCGCACCAGTCGTCGAAGGGATGATGTTGATCGCCGCAGAGCGGCCGCCCTTCCAGTCTTTCTTGGAAGGTGCATCGACGGTCTTCTGCGTGGCGGTGTAAGAGTGCACCGTGGTCATGAGGCCTTCTTCAATGCCGAAACCTTCCTTGAGCAGCACGTGCACGATCGGCGCGAGGCAGTTCGTGGTGCAAGAGGCATTGGAGATGATGTGGTGCTGCGCGAGATTCAATTTATCGTCGTTCACCCCCATGACGACCGTGATATCCTCACCCTTCGCCGGAGCGGAGATGATGACCTTCTTCGCGCCGGCCGCGAGGTGGCCCTTCGCTTTTTCGGCATCAGTGAAGAGCCCCGTGGACTCGATCACCAGCTGCACCCCCAGCTTCGCCCAAGGCAATTCGGCGGGCGTCTTCGCGCTCACCACCAAGATTTCCTTGCCGTTCACGATGAGGACATCGTCCTCCAGCTTATCGGGGCTCGACTTGCGAGAACCGACCGTACCGCTGAACCGCCCCTGGGTGGAGTCGTATTTCAGAAGATAGGCTAAGTTATCAGCGGGCACGATATCACCGACCGCGACGACATCGAGCGTCTCACCGAGCAGCCCCTGCTCGACGAGCGCGCGGAAAACGAGGCGACCGATGCGGCCAAAACCATTGATTGCGACTTTTACTGCCATAAAAAAACTCCGAGTGGTTCAGTGTTGAATTGCTAACGTGGACTGGACCCGCGTGAACGCGGAGATCCCAAAGAAGAGATTTCGTTTGGCGGACGCAAGGGGTTTTCCAAAACTGATCGCAAGATGAGTGGAGAGTTTAACCCCGCCGCACCGCGCCCCTCAATCGCGGCATACCCAGAGCGCGCAACTCAAAGCGGGCGACCAGAGTTGGGCTTCCACTGGACGCTTGGCCCCGTGCCCCGTGGCGAAATAAAAGCGGTCCTGATCGGCCAGCATATCCCACGCGCCAGCGGCAATCTCCTCCCCTAAAGCGAGCAGGAGATCGGCGGAGGAGGGATTGACGACATAGAGCAAGCGGACGGGCCCTTGCGATCGATCCGCGTTGTAAACCACCGCGAGCGCGGGGGAGCTCGGTAGACTAAAAAATTTAAAAAATCCCTCGCTCGGGCGTTGGCTTTGCCGGAGCAGGCGGCCGTATTCACCGCGCCGAAAGGCAATCCAATCGGCAAAATACGCGTGCGTGCCCAGGTAACGATAGAGCCGCCGGTAATCCAGCGCGTTCAGATCGCCCCGCAGGTAGGTGTTGTTGACCCCGTGTTTTGACCGCAAGAAATCTTGCCCGGCCGAAATCATCGGAATGCCCAGCGACATCAACAGGAGCGAGGCCATCAGGTGAGTCCGACGCCGATCGTGACCGGTCGGTAGATGACCATCCCCGCTGGAATTTTCGGTGATCGCATCCACCCACGTGCGGTCATCGTGCGACTCGGTGTAATTAACGGTCTGCGCGGGCCACTTGGCAAAGTACCACGGTGATCCGCGCAGGAAATATTCCATGCGCGCAGACTCACCCCGCCCCCGCACATAATCCCGCACGAAATCGCGGTAGCCATCGTTCCATGACGCCCACCCCGTATCGCGCAACGCTCCCGCAATATGTCCGCGAAAGCTCCATGGTTCTGCGATCAGGATCACCTCAGGCCGAACCTTCTTCAACGCGACCTCAACGTCGCGCAGCACGTCCGCTCCCAATAATTCCGCGAGATCAAAACGAAAACCATCGACGCCGTACGCTTCCAGCAGGTGCACGCAACTATCAATGATCAAACGCCGCGCCATCGCCGAGCGCGCCCGCAGGTCGTTGCCACACCCACTCCAATTCGAGAGCGCGCCGCTCGCGTCGGTTTCGAAGTAATAGAGTCTATCAATAAACATCAGGTGCGCGGGCACCCCAACGTGATTAAACACCACGTCCAGCACCACCGCCATGCCGCGACGATGAAAGGCCGCCACTAACTCCTGCAACTCCCGCACCCCCGAGGCCCGCTCCGCCGCAAGCGCGTAACCGCTCGCTGGCGCGAAGAAATTGTTCGTCATGTACCCCCAGTGGTACTCATCCGCCCCCACCCGATCAAATTCCTGCACAGGCTGCAATTCCACGCAGTTCACCCCAAGATGGTGTAAATAAAAATCAGGGCTTTCGACCCAGCGACGCAGTCCGGAAAATCCTCGACGCTCCTCCGCCGTCGCCCTAACCGGCGCGTGCAGTACCAGATCACGCACATGCGCTTCGGCCATGACGAGATCGTGCCAGGCGGGTGTCGCGAAGCTCCGGTCCCCTCGACCCACCCACGCAGAATCCAGGACAATCCCAGGACCTTCTCGACCAACCGCCGCTAGCGCATAGGGATCGAGGATACGACGCTCGGGTTCAAATTCACTCGGCCCATCGGTGGAGCTCGGCCCAGCCATCGTGTACCAGTAGTACCAGCCATGGAGATTGCGATCGAGTGCCACTTGCCAGACCGACGCCGCCCCTGCGCCCGACCCCTCCCCGCTGCACTCCAAGCTGAACGAGGCCACCCCCGTCATCCCCGCCACCCCTCCCGGCGCCGCCTCCCGCCAGTCCCTCCGCACCACCGCCGGCTGGTCGGCGGTCACCGCTACCGGCGCGACCTCAGCCGAGGAATGCCCCCACTCCCGTCCCAACGCCTCCGTCACATATAAAGTCACCCGAGACGCCCGCGGCGCAAATATCCGAAAGACCGTCTGCGTCCCCCGCACCCATGCGCCGAGCGGAACCTTCGTTTTCAGATCATAAAAAAATGCTCCGGGGACCAACCGGACTTCCGCACCCGTACCGTCCGCCCAGCTCACCGTCCAGGCCACCGCTAGACTCAGCGGCGTCAGCACCGAAAAACGCCAAAGATGGTATCCCGTGCGCCGCGGATCGATCAGACGATTCACGTTGCCGAGCTCATCACGCACTGCATTCGGCGCATCCGCGGGCGGCATCAGCCATTGGTTCTCGCCCGTCACAAACTTAAACCGCTGCCCCCAGCCGGGAAATCCCGCCGCCTCGCCTTGCCAGAGCAGCACCGGCTCGCCAGCCATTTCGCCCGCGCGCAGCCGCCATTCGTCCCGTCCCACCGCCGCCTGCCAACCATTAAAATCTCCCGCCAGATAAACCGCATCGCGCGCCGGATCCACGTCGCAACCATGCGCCAGAGAGAGCACAAAGAAAATCCAGCCCGACTCGCGACAACAAAAATAACCATACGCCTTCCCCACCAACAACCCCGGGGCCGGGGCCAAGGCGCCGGGAGCCGGACACTGCTGGCCCATCGTAAAACGCGGACCGATCGCCCCCGTCCAGTCACGATCGAGCTCAATCACCCCCAGTGTGGGCGATTCAAGCCAACCGCGTACAATTTGATGCGCTGCAATCATGAGTCGTGTCGGATCGCAGCACTTTGCTGCCAATCGCTACAAGCCGTAATATCCCACCGTTAACTTCAAATGTTATCCGCCATCCCCATTTAATTTCTTTCGCCCACCGCATCAGCTTCCACCGCCCAACGCATCAGCTTCCACCGCCCACCGCGTCAGCTTTCACCGCCCAACGCATCAGCTTCCACCGCCCAACGCATCAGCTTTCACCGCCCAACGCATCAGCTTTCACCGCCCACCGCATCAGCTTCCACCGCCCACCGCGGCGCGCCCCGACCGGGCCGGACCGGTCCCCGCCCGCCCAACCACCTCGCAGCTCAAATTGCCCCCGTTCCCCAACGCGGACCCGGGCCGAGCGCGCCGCCGTTGCCGATACGTGCTGCAAATCTTTCAACCCGCGACTTGAGGCGCGCCGTTCCGTTCCTTATACTCACCAACCTGAATGCCTGCTCACTTTATTCTACGTTACTGGCGCTTCCTGACACTCCCGCTGCTCGCACCCGCCTTCGCCTTCGTTAGCTGCTCGCGGCCGCCCAGCCCTCCCACCGTTGAGGCCAAGATCACTCCTCCTTCAACCGCTCCCGTCACTATCCCTGCCCTGCGGCAAACCACGGCCCCAGCCCTCCAGCCCGCTCCCTCGGCCGTCGCCTTGCCGTCCACGCCGGCCAGCCCCACCCCAACTTCGCCCCAACCGGCCCCACTCACTTCCTCCGGACCGCGCCCACTCCTCCCGACCACCCCGATCTTACGCGCCGACCCACACCCAGAAATCACCGCCGCCCTCGTCCTCACGGATCCCCAACAACGCCTCCAACAGTTCAACGCGACGTTCCAAGCTCTCCTCACTCGCGATTTCGAAGCCGCTCTCACTTTGCTCAGGAAGCTCCCGCGCGGAGGCGAATTTAACCAGGCCGTCTTCACCGCGCTCGATGCCTTGAGTCGCCGGGATATCCCTCGCGCCTTGCAAATCGCCGCCGAGCTCATCCGCAGCCGCGAGGAGAATGCTTTTTACAGCGTGTTGTTCGATCGCCTCACCCGCGAAAATCGGCCCGAGGCCCTCGCGCACCTCACTACCATTCCCCCGGGCGACGCCCACGAGAGCGCGGTCCGCGCCATCGCCAGCGCTTGGTCACGCCTTGACGAGAGCGCCGCCCTCGCTTGGGCCCAGCAACTCCCCCCCGGCAGCGACCGGCCAGCCGCCATCGAGACGATTCTCGCCGAGCTCTCATCCCGCGATCCCCAGCGGGCCATCGCCATCGCGCAGTCCTCCCTCTCTGGACCCGCTTTCGAGCGCACCGTCTACAATGCCCTCCATCAACTCACCGCGATCGATCCCACCGCCGCCTCCCGACTCGTCACCCTTTTGCCGCCGAGCGATATGCAAACCTACGCGGCCGTCAACGTCGCCCGGGGGCTCGCCAATAAAAATATCGAAACCGCATTGGCTTGGATCAAGTCGCTCCCGATCGAACTCACCCAATGGATCGTCCTTAGTAACCTTCTCAGCAGCTGGGCCCAAAAAGATCTCATGGCGGCCGCCCGCTACGTCACCGAGATGCCCGCGGGCGGGGCGCTCGATTACGTCGCCGGTCACATGGCCACACTTCTCTGCAAAAACCCGCGCGAAGCCATTCTCTGGGCGGAAACGCTTCCTTCCACGTCCGCCCGCGAGGCCGCCTTTGTTATGATCGCCTCGAACTGGGCCCAGCGCCAGCCCTCCGAGGCCCTCCCGTGGTGCCTCGCTCTCACTGAAGAACCCTTGCGGACCAACGCCCTCGCCGGCGCTTTCACCTACTGGTCGATGATCGATGCGGGCGCCGCCCGCTCGTGGCTCGCCCAAGTAAATCTGCCCGCCGCCACCAAGGCTAAGCTCCAATACCGCGATCGCTAAACACCCGCCCCTCTCCCTCCGCATCCAGCACGACCCGCCCCAACCCGCGCCCACCACCGCCCGCCTCGTGCCCTTGCCCACAGAAAACCTGCTCGTCGCCATGTCCGGCGGCGTCGATAGCTCCGTCGCTGCTCTCCTGCTCAAAGCCCAGGGTCACACCCTCGTGGGCGCTTACATGAAGAATTGGATCAACGAGGATAACATTGTCGGCGACTGCCCTTGGCAACGGGACATCGACGACGCCCGCGCCGTGGCCGACCACCTCGGGATCGAGTTTCGCGTCGTCAATCTCATGCGCGATTACCGCGCCAAAATCGTCGACTATCTTCTGGATGGCTACGCCCGCGGGCTCACCCCAAACCCGGATATCATGTGCAACCGGGAAATTAAATTCGGCGTGTTTCGAGCTTGGGCGAAAGACCACGGCTTTGACGCCGTCGCCACCGGCCACTACGCCCGCCGTCTCGCGTCCACTGAATCCGCGGCGGGCGAACGCACCACCAACGAAGCCGCCAGCCGCTACGAGCTCCACGAGGGCGCCGATAAAAATAAAGACCAGTCCTACTTTCTCGCCTTGCTGAACCAGGCCCAACTAGCCGACGCCCGCTTCCCGATCGGCCATCTGCCCAAGCCCGCCTTGCGCGCCCTCGCACGCGAAGCCCAACTCCCCACCGCCGACAAAAAAGACAGCCAAGGTATCTGCTTTATCGGCCAGGTTAAAATGGCGGACTTCTTGCGAGCCTATGTGCCCGATGCGCCCGGCCCAATCGTGCGCGCCACCGACGGCCGTACCCTCGGGCACCACCGCGGCTTGCACTTTTACACGCTCGGCCAGCGCAAAGGAATCGGCGTCCCCTCCAACACGGACCACGCCGCCTACGTCGTCGTCGGTAAACGCGCCGACGATCGCGCACTGCTCGTGGCCTTTGATCACCCGGACGCCCCCGGTCTCTTTCAAACCGAAGTCCGCGTGCATTCGCTGAGTTGGATCGGCTCCCCCGTCCTCACACCGCGCCTCTGCGAGGGCCGCGTCCGCTACCGCGATCCGCGCGTGCCTCTCGACTTTTTCCCAGAACCGGGCGCCACCGCCCGCATCCGTTTCCACCACCCCCAACGCGGCCTCGCCAGCGGCCAAGTCCTCGCCTTCTACGACGGCGAGCGCCTGCTCGGCGGCGCCGTCTACGCGTAGCCCAGCCCACCCCTTCGGCCGACCCAGCCCAGCAGCCGGCCGACCCAGCCCAGCAGCCGGCCGGACCAAACCCGCCCACGGGAAGCACCACCGCCACCACCCCGCCTTTGCTATCAAAACGCGCCTTGCCTTCTGGACTTTTCCGCAACCGCCAGCGCCAGTCAAAAGGGATCCGTCCCACCGCTGGTGCTCGCGTCTAACCCGAGTTTCGCTGTTCATAAAACCGTTTCTTCCTATCGCCGCGACGCGCGCGATTTAGCGGCTGATTAAGTGCCCATAACTGTAACCGACACCCCGCGCCGACTTGGTCTGACATCGCTGGACCATGCCCGGCACAATCGCAGAAAACCCGCCGGCTCCCAACGGGTTATTCGGCGCGACATCGCGCCAAGAAATTGACGTCCCTCGTAAACAGCCGCGCAGGAAAAACACCTCGCCGCTGAAACTATTTTCAAACCCCGCCGCCGCTGACGAACTCGGGTTAAGCCCAATACTGTTCACTTAGAAGAGGGCGCAGCGATGACGGGCGGATAGAACTGAACCTGAGTGGGGGCTCGGGCGTGACGCAGTGGATAGCCGGACATTTTTCGTTTGAGTCCGCGGGGAATCCGGCGGCCCCGGCTGCTGACGGATC
>CAMDOF010000212.1 GCA_945903465.1 Opitutus sp. GAS368 | reverse complement strand
GGCGGTGGGTTTGATCGGGGCGACGAAAGGGCAGGCGCAATCGGGGAGTGCGCCGGTGGGGGTGATGACCTACGCGGTGGCGGAGAATTCGACGATCAGCCTAGGGGTGCCGCTGCTGCGGCCGGCGGTATTTGTGGGGAGCGTGACGGCCTTTGGGGGCAAGAGCTTGACGGTGGCGGGTGCGGGGGCGGACGCGCCGTGGGCATTGGTTGCGGGCGCCGCGTATTTTGTCGAGGTGATCGGGCACGTGGATGGGGCGACCAGTGGGTTGGTGGGGCAGCGGTTCGAAGTGGATGAGGTGGCGACGCTGGCCAGCGGGGTGGGGGCGGTGGTGTTGGACAGCACGTCGGCGTTGAATACGGCGAGTGTGACGACGCTGGTGGACTTGGCGAATTACCGGGTGGTGATGCGGCCGCATTGGACATTAGCGGCGCTCCTCGGGACAGGGGCGGGTGGGAAGATCAACGCGTCTGTGTCGGTGACGGCGGCGGATCAAGTGCTGGCGTGGAGTGGGGCGGGTTTTTCGGTATTTTATTTACGGAGCGGGGAGGTGCCGCAGTGGCGCAATATTGCGACGGGCGCAACCAACCAAGATGGGGCGATCTTGCCCCCGGGGGTGGGTTTGTTTTTACGTCGGCAGCAAGGAGCTTTGGCTTTAGCGGTGCCGGGCGAGGTGCGGATGAACACCTTTGTAAGGCCGCCGTTTACGGGCTCGCAACTGGTGGCGGGTGGTTTTCCCGTGGATGCGTCACTGGCGGATTGGAAACTGACGTCTGGGGCGGGTTTCACGGCGGGTACGAGCCCGGTGAATGCGGACCAAGTGCTGGCGTGGGCGGACAATGCGTTCAGTGTTTTTTATCTGCGTGATGGGCAAACGCCGCAGTGGCGGAATACAGCCACGGGGCTGGTTGATTACACGAATGCGCCGCTCTTTTCAAAACTGGGGGCGAACTTGCTCTTTTTGCGGGCGGTATCGCCCGGAGCGGCGGCGGGGGTAGCGCCGGTGGCCTTGGTGCAAGCGGTGCCCTTTAAGCTTTAATCTGGGCTCGGTGATCGGGCCCGAGGCGCGCTGGCCGGCGAGTGCCGGCCTGACTTAGGGAGTGGGCAGACGGTCGGGCGGTGGGTTAAGCGGAGTCGCGCTCGTCATCGGGTTTGTCGCTGGGTGGCTGAGCGGGCAGACCGTTGGGCGGTGTGCTAAGCGGAGTGTCGGGGTGAGAAACGCTTGAATTCGGATTGCCAGGGCGTGCCCGGTATCTCTTGGATGATGGTTTAATGAGCACACCATCAGGCTATCTTACTTCACTTTATTCTCTCGCTGGCAAAGTCGCGGTGGTTATCGGTGGAACCGGCGAGTTGTGTGGTGCGATGTCGGAAGGTCTGGCGGCGGCCGGGGCGGAAGTGGTGCTGGTGGGGCGTAATGAGGAAAAAGCCGCGCCGCGGTTGGCGCGGATAACGGCGGCGGGCGGCAAGGGCTATTTTCTCTCGGCGGAAGCGAGTGAAAAAGTGGCGTTGCAGCAGTTACTGGCAACGGTGCTCGGGCGTTCGGAACGGGTTGATATTGTGGTGAATGGTGCGGGGGTTAATTCGGCGACCCCGTTCGTTGACATTGGCGAAGATGAGTTTGATCGGATCGTTAAAATTAATCTTAAAGGAGTATTTTTGGGGTGTCAGATTTTTGGTAAATATTTAGTGGATCGAGGCCAAGGTGGTTCGATTATTAACCTTGGCTCGATGTCGGGCATCGTGCCGTTGTCGCGAGTATTTACGTATTCGGCGACGAAAGCGGCAGTGCATAATCTTTCGAAGAATCTTGCGCGGGAGTGGGCGCCGCAGCGGGTGCGGGTGAACACGTTGGTGCCGGGGTTTTTCCCGGCGGAGCAGAATCGGAAGATTCTCTCACCGGAGCGGGTGGCCTCGATCATGGGGCATACGCCGATGAAGCGCTTTGGCGAGGCGAAGGAACTCGTGGGGGCGACGCTTTTACTCGCGAGTGATGCGGCCAGCGGGTTTATTACGGGATCGGAAATAGTCGTCGATGGCGGCTATCACGCGATGTCGATTTGAAGTGGCTGGATCGGGCTTGCTCCGACCTTGGCGGGGTGGCCCGAAGCTGCGGCGCAAAGGCGATTTTTTGTGAGGTGAAGGCCGGAGTTTTTTGGAAGGAAGATATCCCGACCAGGCCAACGTGGGCAGGAGGCAAGGGGGCACTGACCTCTGGGCCGATGCGGTGATCGCGGGCGTGCGTTTGGCCCATTTATGATGAAATCGTTTTCGGGGAGGAGCGTGACGCGAGATAACCGGGGAGGGTCCGGCGCCCCACTCGCGGGGAGGAGGAGCGAAGGAAGCCGGGACACTGGCCCGAAGGATTTCTGAGGGCGTGCTCAAGGATGGGCGAGCGCGCACAAGGATGAGTTCGAAGATCCGTCTGAAGTGAATAGTTCAGGTTAAATCAAATCCAAGATTCGGAAGAATGGGTGGAATATTGATGATAGATGGTGGGGTGGGCTCTGGATTTAATCTCGAGAAATTGTTAATATAGAGTCATCTCGCGGGTGTTTAAAAAGCGCTGATGATTTTATTTAGAGATTTTTTATTGCGTAAAATCGTGCGATCTGACGCTTATCGGGATGGTCTCTGAAAAAATTAAAGAACTTGAATTAACGCGGGCGAAGCTCGCCAGCCTCGAACAAGCAATTGCGGATGAGCTTAGCGCTGAATTGGCGGTTTTACCGGAGCGCTATGGGTTCGGCTCAGCGGAAGAATTCCTGAGGGCGGTGGCGGCGGCGACGGGAACCTCGCTGGCGAAGAAAGGGCGGAAGCCCGCTCGGGAGGGGAGCAAGGGGAAGGCGCCGAAGTCTGAAAAGAAACGGCGGGTCCGGGCGGTGATTACAACGGAGATTCGTGAGCAAGTGAAGCTGCTGTGTGAAGAAGGTAAGACGGGGGCAGAAATTGCGGCGGCACTACAGATTTCGAAGCCGACGGTGCAAAATATCAAGAAGGCTTTGGGCTTGGTAAAGCCGCGCTGATGCGGAGGTCGCCGGTCGCCGCGTCAAAATCGAACCCCCGTTGAAGCGGGGGTTTTTTTATTTTGTGGGTGGGCGTGAAAAGCGCGTATAGTCAATTTGAGTAAAGTTTGGAGCATTGTGCCACGACCCGGAGTTAGAGTGGGGTGGCAGTACCACCAAAAACCGGCAGTTTTAAAACCACCAGTGACCGACCATCGCAAGCGACGTGTCTACAGGCGGAAAAAGATCTTTTTTGAAGTTCTAAGCAGATCCATCCCGACGGAAACAACTATGCTCAAACCGCCCATTTTTTGGGGGGCTTCTCGCCACGGTCACCCCAGAGGCCCCGTGAGGCGGTGGCAGTCAAAATTGAGAAGGCAGCAGCGCCGGGGCGCGCATCGAGATTGTTAACCACGGCGCGCTCAAGGATGAGTTGGTCGATTTAAATTGCAGCGATGTGGGCCGGCGGGGTCGTGAGGGCGCATTTATCGTGAGTGCGTATTTAATATCTGCGCATGGTGGGGTCGAGAGCTTGGGCCCAAGCGTCGATTCCGCCGGTGATATTAGAGACCGCGAGAAAGCCCTGGGCGCGGAGGAAATCGGTGATGCGACCGCTGCGACCGCCGCTGTGGCAGAGGATGAGGAGGTGTTTGTCGCGTGGCAGACGCTCGAGTTGGGCGGGGATCGTCCGCATGGGAATCGGTTCGGCGCCAGGGATGTGGCAGATCTCGAGTTCGTACGGTTCGCGGACGTCGATGATGACGGTGCGGGTGGGATCGGCGAGGTGCAGGCGCTGGGCGGAGACGACATCGATTTCCAAGGGGAATTCTGGATTAGGCATAGAGGAGGGAGCGGGCAGGGATGGGCACGGAGGAGCCAGGGAGTGATCGGCGGGAAGTTTTAGGTTGGGACTGGCGGCAGGTGCGGGGAAGCGGCGGCAAGTGAGTCCGGAGTTGGCGGCCGGGAGCACGGCAAGGATGGACGGCGTGGTGCCGCAGAGTGGGCAGGTGGGATTGGCGGGTAAGTTGAGGGAATGAAAGGCTGGGGCGAGCGCGTCGTAGTGAAGGAGACGACCGCGGAGGGGCTCACCCGCGCCGGTGATAAGCTTGATTACCTCGAGTGCTTGCAGGCTGCCGATGACGCCGCACACCGCGCCGAGGACGCCCGCTTCGCCGCAATTGGGAATGCTGCCGGGTGCGGGTGGTTCGGGGAAGAGGCAGCGGTAGCAAGGACCGCCGCGAGCAGGGTCGAAGACGGAGACCTGGCCCTCGAAGCGAAAGACGCTCCCGTAAATGAGAGGGCGGCGGGCGAAAAAGGCGGCGTCGTTATTAAGATAACGCGAGGTGAAATTATCGGTACCGTCGAGGATGATATCGTACTGAGAAAACAGATCGCCGGCATTTTCCGGGGTGACGCCGTGGGGATGGACGGGGACGTGAACGAACGGGTTGGTGAGTTGGAGGCGGCGAGCGGCGGAGGTGACCTTGGCCTCGCCGATGGAAGTATCGTCGTGGAGGAGTTGGCGCTGGAGGTTATGGGTTTCGACGTGATCGAAGTCGGCGAGGCCCAAAGTACCGACGCCGGCGGCGGCGAGGTAGAGGGCCGCGGGACTGCCGAGCCCGCCAGCGCCGACGATGAGGACGCGGGCGGCGGCGAGGCGTTGTTGACCGGCGAGGCCGATTTGAGAGAGCAGGAGATGCCGGTGGTAACGCGCGAGCTCGGAAGGCGAGAGGGCGGGCGGCGAGGGCATGGAGGGAAAACAGAGTGGGAAACGGCGAGCTCGCAATTGAAATTGCGCTCGTCGCGAGGTGTTGACGGAATGCGTGCGTGAGGTTTCTAGGAATTGATTATGGTGCCCGCCGCATTGGGCTCAGTTACGGTGATGAACTGGCCGTGGCGACGCCATTGCCGGCGATGACGGAAGTGGACGAGGCGAAGCGGTGGGCGGGCTTGCTTGGTCTGATTGGGCAGCGGCGGATAACGGAGCTGGTGGTGGGGTATCCGCTGAACATGGATGAGACGGTGGGATTCAAGGCGAAGGAAGTGGAGGCGTTTGCGGGGCGTTTGCGGGCGGCGACGGGGCTGCCGGTGCACTTGGTGGATGAGCGTCTGAGCAGCTATGAGGCGGAGTCGACGATCGCGAAATCGAAGCGGCGGGAAGTGCGGGCGAGCGGGATCATTGATTCGCGGGCGGCGACGATTATTTTGCAGGATTATTTGAATCTGCATTGGCCGCTGGCCGGGACGGTCGAGGAGGAGCGCGGGTGACGCGGCAACGGTGGCGATGTGAGTGTGCGTATGACGGAGGGGGCTTTGCGGGCTGGCAGAGCCAACCGGGTGGAACGGCGATCCAAGATGTGATTGAAGTTTGTTTATCGAAGATTTTGGAAGAACCGATCCGGATCCAAGGCAGTGGGCGGACGGATGCGGGTGTGCACGCGCGGGCGCAAGTGTTTCATTTTGACGGGGAGTGGCGGCATAGCTCGGAGAAATTGTTGGCGGCCTTCCGGTTTCGGCTACCGGAGACGATTCAGATAAAATCGGCGAGGCCGACGGCGGCGGATTTTCATGCGCGCTTCGATGCGAAAGGGAAGCGGTATGATTATCATGTGCACTTGGGGGATGCGGACCCGTTTACGCGCCCGTATTGTTGGATTAATTACAAGCCGCTGGAAATAGGAGCGATGCGGGCGGCGGCGGAAGTGCTGCGCGGGCGGCATGATTTTCGGGCCTTGACGGCGCTGAACGGCGGTGAGCGGGAGAATACGGTGCGCGACCTGCGTCGACTGGAGGTGAGGCGGCGTGGGCGGGCGGTGCAGATCACGGCGGAGGCGGATGGATTTTTGTACAAGATGGCGCGCAGTGCGGTGGGTCTGCTGGTGGCGGTGGGCGAGGGGAAGTTGACAGTGGGGGATGTTCGGCGGATTTTGGAGTCGACGGTGCGGATTCCGGCGGTGCTGACGGCGCCGGCGCACGGTTTATTTTTGACGAAAGTATATTATTGAAGACCGCCGATGGGAACGACTGCGACTGAGATTCTGCGAGGGCTGAGTGACGTGGTATTTCCGCCGGAGTGCGTACACTGTCGGGGATTAGTGGCGGCGACGGCAGCGGGTGGGGAGGCCGGTTTTCGGCACCTATGTGTGCGCTGTGCGAGGCAATTGACGATGGTAGTTTCGCCGCACTGTCGAACCTGCGGGCACCCGTTTTTTGGGGAGATGGCCGGGGATCGAGAGTGTGTGAAGTGCCAAGGGCTGGAGGCGGTCTATGGGGAAGGGCGGACGGCGGTGATTTTCAATGGGCCGGCGCGGGCGCTGGTGATTGCGTTGAAGTATCATCGAGGGTTGTACGTGTTGGCCGATATGGAGGAAGTCTTTCGGCGGGTGCCGGAAATGCTGGCGCACGTGCGCGGGGCGACGCTGGTACCGGTGCCTTTGCACCCGCGGAAGGCGCGGGAGCGCGGGTATAATCAGGCATGGCTGCTGGCGGAAGTGCTGGCGAAAGTGGCGGGCGGCACGACTGGCGTGGCGGAGTTATTGCGGCGCGTCGTGGATACGCCGACGCAGACGGCATTTGACCGCCGCACGCGTTTGGAAAATCTGAAAAATGCCTTTGCACTGAAGGGAACGGCTCCTCTAAATCCTGAGGTGCACCATGTACTCGTGGACGATGTTTTTACGACGGGATCGACGCTCAACAGCTGTGCGCGCACGCTGCGGCGAGCGGGGGCACTAAAAGTGGACGTCGTCACGTTTGCGCACGGTTAAATCGCCATGCATTTTGATAAACCGACCTATTCGGTGCGGAAGACGCGCCGCAAAGACATCCCGAAGGGAATCTACACAAAGGATCCTATTTCAGGGGAGACGCTCTTCACGAAAGACGTGGAAGACAACCTGATGGTGGCGCCGAAGAGTGGGCATCATTTTCCGATTGGGGCGCGGGCGCGGATCGCGGGTTTGTTGGATGCGGGTACGTTTGTGGAGGCGGATGCGGGGATTCGTTCGGGGGATCCGCTGACGTTTGTGGATTCGCAGCGGTATCCCGATCGGATCAAGCGGTACGAGAAAGAAAGTGGGTTGACGGAAGCGGTGATTTGCGGAACGGGCAAAATTTTGGGGATAGAGGTAGTGGTGGCGGTGATGGATTTTAAGTTTTGCGGAGGAGCGATGGGGGCGGCGGCGGGTGAGAAGATCACGCGAGCGATTGAAACGGCGACGGAGCGGAAGATTCCGTGTATTATTTTTAGTGCGTCGGGAGGGGCGCGGATGCAGGAAGGGATTTATTCGTTGATGCAGATGGCGAAGACGAGCGCCGCGCTGGGACGTCTGGGGCAAGTGGGTGTACCGTTTATTTCGGTGCTGACGCACCCGACAATGGGAGGGGTGACGGCGAGTTTCGCGACGCTGGGTGACGTGATTTTGGCGGAGCCGGGGGCGTTGATTGGCTTTGCGGGGGCGCGGGTAATTAAGGATACGACGAAGCAAACGCTGCCGGCGGGTTTTCAGACGGCGGAGTTTTTACTAAAGCACGGGCTGATTGATCAGATTGTGAGTCGGCGGGAAGTGAGGGTACGGCTGCACGAACTGCTAGCGGCGCTTTATTGGAGAAAGAAGAAGGCGGGGCCGGTCGTGGCGGCCGCGGGTTTGTGAGGCGGCGAAGGGAGGGGGTGCGGGCTTGGGGGTGTTGCCGCGGTGAGGGGTTGGCGTCGTGATGACGAAGGGGGGGCGGGGGGCGGATTATGCGGTGGTGGCTGATTATCTTTTTGCGCAGAAGGCCCATGGCGGGAAATTTGGGATTGATCGGATGGACGTGCTGGCGACGGCCTTGGGGCGACCTGAGCGGTTGGTACCCTGGGTGCAAGTGGCGGGGACCAACGGGAAAGGGTCGGTGGCGGCGATGCTTGATGCGATCTTGCACGCGGCGGGATGGCGGACGGGGCTCTATACGTCGCCGCATCTGGTGCATTTGGGAGAGCGGGTGCAGGTTGACCGGCGAGCGCTGACCGAGGTGGAAATCGTGAATTATTTTGCGGAGCTGCAACCGATTGCGGCGCGTTTGGTGGAGGGTGCGGCGGATGATGGCCCGAGTTTTTTTGAGTATATGACGGCGATGGCGTTTTTGCAGTTTGCGCGTAAAGGCTGTGAGATTGGGGTTATTGAAGTGGGGTTGGGCGGGCGCTTGGACGCTACGACGATTGTCGAGCCAGAGGTGGCGGTGATCACCTCGATTGCGATGGACCACTGCGAGATACTGGGGGACACGCTGGAGCAGATTGCGTGGGAAAAGGCGGGGGTGATCAAGCCGGGGCGGCCGGTAATTCTTGGGCGGATGCCGGCGGTGGCGGAAAAGACGATCCGGAAGATTGCGAGTGAGCGGGGTGCGCCGGTGCGATCGGTGGCGGAGGTATTTGGAAACGAAGTATCGGTGTATCCGCAGACGAATTTGGAAGGGGATTATCAGCGTTGGAATGCGGCGACAGCGACGTTAGCGGCGCAGGCCTTGCCGGGAAAGTGGCGGATCACGGCCGAGGCGATAGCGAGTGGGTTGGCGCACGTGGACTGGCCGGGGCGTTGGCAACGGGTGCAGATCGGTGGGCGGATGGCGATGCTGGATGCCTCGCACAATCCGGAAGGAGCGCAAGTGCTGGACGCGAATTTGGCGCAGCTGGTGGCGGCCACGGGCCGTGCGCCGGTGGTGATCACGGGAGTCTTGGGATTAGCGCGGGCGCGCCCGCTGATCGCGACGATTGCGCGGCATGCGGGCGAGATTCACTTCGTGGTGCCGCAGCAAGGGCGGGCGTGTTCGTTCGAAGAGCTCGAAGCGCTGGTGCCGGATAATTTTCGGGGTCCGGTTGTACGGGCCCGAGTGGAGGCGCTTTTTCCGACCAAGGATCTCTGTACGGCGGGTGAGCCGGAGGTACCGGTGGTGGTGACTGGCTCGATCTACCTTTTGGGGGAAGTGATGGCGCGACTGAGGTAGGGGTGGGTGGGCCGAAGGGAGGAGCGGTGGGTGCGGCTGAAAAGGGGGGAGGTGGGGCCGGTCGCGCCGGCTCAGGAGATAGCAATGAGGGCGGTGGTCGCGGGAACGTCTTTGATGATTTGGGAAGGTTCGGGACCGACGCCGAGGTAGCGGAGGTTGGGCAGTTTTTCGGGTGCAGGCCACGCGCTCGCGCCGTAAGCGACTTGGAGGGTGGCGCGCATCATGGCGGCGATGTAACGCCGGGCGTTTATGGGGAGAGCGGCGAAGTGGCGGATTTTTGAAATATCCTCGGACCAACCGGGATGGCGCGTGTAGACGGGGCGGAGGGTGCGGCGAACGGCCTCGTTGCGAGGAACGTGGTGGAAAATTTTTCCGGTGGCATCTTGATAGGCCGTACAAAGGAGGAGTTCGCCCTGCCAAGAACCGGAGTGGGTGAGGGCGTCGGATTTATTGATCATGACGTCCTGAAAGCCGCCGTAGCGGAGGGCGTCGCCTTTTTCGACGGCGTCGAACCAACCGACCATCCGCTGGCGACCGGTGCTGGTGCCGAACTCGATCTGTTTGAGTTTAAGGGCGAGCGGGTGAGCGTCGTCCATTTGGGTGAGGAAGGTATGGGTGCCGACCTTGGTATCGTAGGCCTTGGCGACGCCGAAGGTGTGGATCTTTTGGACGGGAATGCCGGCGCTCTCGAAAAACTCGGGGGTGTAGGTGTGGGAGGCGGTGACGTTGGGGGAGAAGCCGTGGCGTTTATCGAGCCAGTAAGCCTGGCCGAACTCGCCGATGATGGTGTGACCGGCGGCGATTTCGCGGAGGATGAGCTCGCGGACCTCGCCGATGTTCTGGGCGAGGGCTTGGCCGGCCTGCCAGTAAGTGGCGGTGAGGGCCTCGAGGTTTAGAGTGAAAGGGGCCGGGCCGCGAAAGCGGGTGAAATCGAATTCCTCTTGGGCAAAGACGCCGAGCTCGATGGCCTCGGCGTTGGCGCGTTGTTCGGCGGCGGTGAGTTTATCAAAAAATCCGGCCCACGTGGCTGGGCTGACACGGCACACGTGTTGAATGGTGCGGCAAGCGCGATCGGCGCGCTGAGCGAATTTGCGGGCGAAGAAGTTGGGGCCGGCGAGAAAATCGGAATAGGTGATTTGTTGTTGGCCGACCTCGTCGAGATAGGCGGGGGTGATACCGCGGCCGGTGGAGCCGCGGGGCTCCTCGGCGAGGATGTTGACGCGGTAGTCTTCCCAAGCGAGATCGAGGAGGCGGTGAGTGAGATCGGAGACGAGGGTGCGCTCGTCGATGAGGAGACGAGAAAGAATGGCGTGCCCCTTACGTTCGAGTGGCTTGGTTTCCCACCAGATCTTGCGCGGATCGGCGACGACGCCGCTGCCGATGCAGAGATGGGCGGCGTCGCGGACGACGACCCCAGCGGGCAGCAGGTTTAATTTGATTCCACCGGCGGTGTGGCCGGAGTTGGCGCCGCCGTTGACCTTGAGGACGACGGAGACGGGGGAGTGGGTGCCGCGGAGCTCGTCGGCGACCTCGGGGATGAGACGGCCTTTGCCCTCGTCGCCGAGAGAGATGCCGACATCAGCGATGAGCTGGCTGGAGAAAGGAAGCAGTGACATGATGGCGAGGAGAGCAACCAAGCCGTGGGGCCCTGTTGCCTTGAAGGGAAAACGCGACGCGATGAAGAAGGGCAAACAAATTTCGGCGGGATGACGCGAGTTGTGACGATGAGGGCCGGGCGTAGGTGGTGATTGTGGGAAAAGGCAGAAGGGCAGGTGGCGAGGAAAGGTGGGTGGCGCGGAGGTGGGTGGCGCGGAGGCGGCGCGAGGTGGGCGAGGTGGGTGGGGGAGGAGGGGAAGGTGGCATAGGCGTTAAAATAAGAAGTCAGGCCGCTCTGGCGGTTGGGCGCGACTTTGCAAACCAACGAGGAATCCCGGCCGGTTTGCGCCGACGTGGAGAATTTTGCAGACGGCGAAGTTGTTCCTCACTGCGAATCATCCGCCATGC
>CAMDOF010000211.1 GCA_945903465.1 Opitutus sp. GAS368 | reverse complement strand
TCGACCAGCAACTCCTTTTTTTCCGCTGCGCTGAGATCGCACCAGTCCGGCACCTCGATGAGAAAGCCGAATCGGTCCGCCAACGCGGGGTCGAGCGGTTCGGCGCCGAGATAGACGTCCCCCGGATCCTGATCGTCGCTCGGCGGCGGGTTCATCGCCGCCCAGCGGTAGCGAAGCTTCTCCAGCTGCACTCCCTGGACCCGCTTCTCGTGAATGATGGAGAAGAGCTTATTCTGCAAATCGGGCCGAGTCCGGTTCAGTTCGTCGATGAACACCACCTCAGCATCCCAAATGGCCGTGGGCGTGCTGATATAGTGGAGGGCCGTCTGCTGCGCGTTGGGCACCGGAATCCCGACGAGATCGTCGTAGTTCACCAACGATGCATTATAAAATCGGTAGGCGAGCCCGAGCGACTGCGCCAACCGCTCAAGGAGGAAGCTCTTCGCCGTGCCGTGCTTCCCGATCAACAGCATCGGCTCACCGGTCGCCAGTGCCGCCAAGAGCACGGGCTCGAGTTGGTCCCAGCCGAGGAGGCCCAGCGGCTTCGTGAGCAAGGATGTCGCCTTCGTCCAGGCGAGCGGCGTTTCCGCTGGCAGTGTCTTGGCTGGCGCATTTCTTTTCATCGAAGGTGATTTTGTCATCGGATGGGCGCGGTTGAGAGGGCCGCACCAGGCATCCGCCAGGTGTCGAGCAACGGATCGGTAATGCCGTACGCAAATTTTTCAGAGTGCCCCACGCAAGGGAACGCCGAGGTTAAAGAGCAAAATGGCGCGCGCATCAGGCGGCCCGCCCTTCCTGCCACGAGCGAACGGGCTCCCCGAGTTGGGCCTGCAGCACGAGGTGATTGAGGACGAGGTCCCGGAGTTCGCGGGCCTTGGTCAGACACTTCGTGCCGAGCGATTCACGGATGCGGGATTTGGTGTAGTCCGGATGGTGGACGTGGAAATGAATCCACCACGTGCCGTTGTTGTCGTAGAGGTGATGATTTAGATTCCGCAGATTAGTGCGGATAGCCGGCGTGTTCGTGGACATGATGTGGAGCGATAATCGCACACAGCACCGAGGGAGGGATTGGTTGGCCGGGGCATTCGCCCAGCCCACATCGTGAGGGGCAACCGGCCCCGCACTTTCCACCGTGGCTTCTCCAAGCCCGGTTGGCAGACCCTCCTTTTGACAGGTGAGTCACTCTTGATGTCGCATGCTAATTAAAGAACAGACGCAACCATCGCCGCTTTTCGGGGAAGCGCAACGGGTATTCGTTGCTATGACGGAGAGATTCCAGCAGCCGTCGTCGTCGCCCGAGACCTCATCGTCCCACGCTTCGTCGAAGTCCGCTGCGTTGCCCAACCCGCAGAATCGAAAATCCGGCTTCACGTGGTGGCCCAGATCAGTATCTTTTAATCGCATGATTTCCATCTCTGAAACCGCATCCGGGAAAGCCGGCGCCCCGATCTACCAGTTGAAGGTCGTCCTGCTCCGCAGCGCGCCGTCCATTTGGCGGCGACTACACGTGCCCGCCGACGCCAAACTCGACTGGCTGCATGCCGCCCTGCAGGTCGCGATGGGCTGGACCAACAGCCATCTGCACCAATTCAAGGTGGGCGAGGCCTCCTACTCGGACACGCGCCACCACTCTGCTGAGTTTGAGGACGACCAGGAAATCCTCGAAGAGCGCACGGTTACTCTCCGGCAAATCGCCCCGCGCGAGCAGGATGTCTTCTGCTACGAATACGACTTCGGCGATTCGTGGGAGCACGAGATTACGGTGGAGAAAATCTTGCCGAATACGGCGGCGGCCTCGTCCGCACGCTGCCTCGAGGGTGCCAGCGCCTGCCCGCCAGAGGATTGCGGCGGCACTTCGGGCTACGACGATCTGCTCAAGATTCTCAAAAACCGGAAACACCCAGAACACCAACGGATGAAGGAGTGGCTGGGCCGTCCACTCGACCCCGCCGCCTTCGACGTGGAGAAAACCAATCTCTGGCTACGAAAACTGAAATGGCCGCGCGTGACCGAAGCTCAACTGCGCAAGGTGATCATGGCCCGGCTCACCGTCCAAGATTAATACCTCGCCACATTGGGGCGTTGCCAACGCACCGCCGCCGGTCGTCGCGGATCGCTGCATCCAGCGACTTAACGTTCCGCCGGGAGCAAATCTCAGTTTGCGTCCTAACCCGGACCTTGGACACTCCTTGTCCCATGGCCAAGCCCACGCAGCCTCCCCGCTCACGTCCGCCGCTGGCCCGCATGATCCGCATCCATGAGGAATTTCAGGAAGCGCGGCTCACCAACTGCACCAAGCTGGCCGACCTCCTCGAAGTCTCGACGAAGACCATCGCCCGCGACCTCGATTTTATGCGCGACCAGCTGGGTCTGCCGGTCGAATACGACGCCCAAATCTACGCGTGGCGTTATGCGCACCCGGTCAAAAACTTTCCCACCGTGCAGGTGAGCGAGGGCGAACTGCTCGCGCTGCTCGTCGCGCAGAAGGCCCTCGATCAATACCGGGGCACACCGTTCCACGACCAACTCGCGCACGCCTTCGACAAGCTCTCCCGCGGATTGCGGGACCAAGTGAGCTTCTCTCCGGCGGGCAGCCTCGCCAGCGTATCGTTCCATCAGTTCGGGCCGAGCAAAGCCGACTTGCGGATTTTTGAGCGGCTCAGCCACGCGGTGATGAAATCCCGGGAGATCGCGTTCACCTACCTGAAACCGCGAAGCACCACGGCCGAGATGCGCCGCATGCAGCCCTACCATCTCGCGAACCGCGAAAACGCTTGGTATCTCGTGGGCCACGACGCCGAGCGCGACGCCCTCCGGACCTTCGCGGTGAGCCGGATCCAGAAGGTCACGCTTGGCTCCAAGAAGTTCACCAAGCCAAGCGATTTTTCACCGGAAACGTATTACGCAAAATCCTTCGGGGCCTTTGTCGGCACCGGCGATCACCGGGTGATCGTTCGCTTCACACCCACGGCGGCGGTGCAGGTCCGCGAGCGGTTCTGGCACGAGACCCAGGAAGCCCGCGAGTTGGTCGATGGTCGCCTGGAACTTCGCTTGCACCTGAACAGCCTCGACGAGATTCAACGCTGGATTATGGGCTGGGCCGATCAGGCCGAAGTCATGGGTCCGGCGGAACTGCGCCAGCGGGTGAAAGCCGCGTCCGTCGCCGTCACGAAACTCTACTGACGCGGACGCGGACGAGAAACATTTCCGCCGCACACCCGCCGTCCACCCAACCCCGCTGCATGCATTGTGATTTCGTAGTGTTTGATTTGGAAACGACCGGACTCTCGTCGCGTTTCGACGAGATCATCCAGATCGCCGCCACACGTCTCGGGCAGGGAGGCGTCGTCACCGCGGAAGTGTTCGCGACGTTCGTCCGACCGGAAGCGTCCATTCCCAGCTTCATCACCGGAGTCACCGGCATTTCCAACCGAGACGTCGCCGACGCACCGCCAGTCGCCGCAGCCCTGGCGGCGTTTTCGGACTTCGTCGGTGATGCCGTGTTGATCGCGCACAACGGCCAACGGTTCGACGCGAAGTTCCTGACCGCAGCCTGCGAACAGCAGCAGCTCAACTCCCGGCCGGTCGCACTGATTGATTCGATCCACTTTTCAAAGCGGCTCTTCGGCACGACGCGTGGAACCGACCATCGCAAGCGACGTGTCTCGAGGAAGAAAAACATCTTTTTTGAAGTTCTCAGAAGATCGATCCCTACGGACACAACCCTGTTCAAACCGCTCATTTTTGGCGGTTTTCGTCCCGCCACGGTCAATTTGAGCAGTGCCCGTTCGCGCGAAGCAAACGGCCCCGGGCCCTGAGGCGGGCTCGCGGTCAAAACCGACCTTGGATGCCGGCGCCGATCGTTGAATACAGTTGGCGGGTCGTCGTGATCCGATCGGAATAGGCGGCGTAGTTGCTGTTCACCGGCGCCTTCGTGATGTTGTCCCAATTCAGGTACAGGTTTGTCCGGTTGGTGAGCGTGTAGGTGAACTTGGCCCCGACAAAGGTCCTGGGCGCTTGGTACAGGATCGAGGCCGCCACGGTGGAAATGGAGGTCAGGTAGGTGTCGACCCAGTTGGCCTGCATGCTAAACTTGAATCGGTTCCTCTGGTAACTGAGCGCGAAGTTTGCGGTCTTGGGCCTGAACCCCGCGACCTGGGTCGTGGCCACGGTCCCGCCGTAATCCCCCTTCGTCTCGATTTGCGTGTAGTTGAGATTTACGCCGAAGCCTTTCCAGAATCCGGGCAGGAACGTGAACTGCTGCTGGTAGTTCAACTCGAAGCCGCGATAGCGCGCCCGGCCACCGTTAGCCGAGGTCGTGATGTGATAGTTCTCATACAGACCATCGAACCCGTTGCCGGCGCCGGCACCCACTACCTGGCTGCTGTCAGAGTAGATAAATCCGCTGAGCTCCTTCAGGAACGCGCTCGCGGAGAAAAGCCCGATGGGTTCGTAATAGTATTCGAGATTGAGATCGAAATTGTTCGAATACTGGGGCTTCAGGGCGGTGTTCGCGACCGTGAGCGTCTGGGACGCATCGTTGACGCTCACATTGGGAATGGTGGAGTCAATCGGTGCGCGGCCAATGCTGGTCGAATAACTGGCCCGCGCGACGAAGCCGGACTTCGGCGCGTACTTGAAATGGATTCCGGGAAAAACGTTGCGGTAGCCGCCTGTCTTGTGGACGCGCGTGCCGTACTGGGCCTCGGCCCGGCGCTGGCCCTCCGCATCCGTCACTGGCCCAACCCAGGCGGCGCGCCGGGCCTGCTCCGCCGCGGTGAGCCGCGTGATGGGACCGTTCCCCACGAGACCGGTGTCCTCAACCCGTAATCCGGCGAGTATGTTCAACGAATTGATCTGCGTATTACCCATGATGTAGGCGCTCTTGATCTCTTCTCGGAAGTCCTGCCGGCTCAGGTATTTTTGCGCATACTTATAGGCGAGTTCTTCCGTCCATTGTTCAGGGTGATCCTCCTTGTGTTGGGCGACGTACAGCACGTCCACCCACGGACCCTGGCGCAGCCCGCTGATCCGCTCATTGACCCACGAACGCTGGTCGCGGAATTGGGCGAGGCCGCCGGGACCGGTGAACGCATAGCTATGATAACTGTAGTCTTTGTCCCGGCGCTGCTGGTGAAACTGCAGTCCGGTCTTCATGAACGCCGGAACCGGCAGGGCGAAATTCTTGCGGACATTAAAACGGGCTTCCATGATGCTGGCGTTCGCCACGCGATTGTTCTGGGTCATCGTCATGGTCGTGTAGTTGCTCAGATTGTACACATCGGGCCCGGCGGTCTGGGTGACGGTCGGCCAGGCAAGGCTCTGCCGGCGATCAATGATGAATCCGATATTGTTCAGTCCGGCGACCGTGATGGCCCCTTTCGGCTTGCTGTTGCCGTATTGGTTCTCGAAGGGAGCATATTTCTGGTACCCGCTCGAAAACGAAGCCGTGCCGCTGTAGTCGATGACCAGGCCGTCGAGCCGGTGCACCGCCGACGTCAGAAACCGGTAATTATGCGAGACATTTTCATAGGAGGTTTCGGCCATGTTCGCGATCGTCGTCGGCAGCCGCAGCGCCTCCGAAAAGGTTTCGCTGTAGCCGGGAGCGAAGCTGGTCGTGGCGTTGGCCGCCTGGAGATTGAAAGCGCGGGTGTCGTTGACTTCGAGGTAGAGGTTGTGGACCGCATTGAAGGTCAGGACCGTGAAGTCGTTCAACTTGTACTCCAGCTTCACATTTTCGTTTTGCCGGCTGTGGGGCCCCTGCACCGCGACTGGGCGCACCGCAATCGTCCTGATATAGGCCGGACGGGCCAGCGTGGCTTGGTAGGTCATCAGGGCGTCTGCGGAGGAGCCAAACGCGGTGTTGCGCGAAAACGACATCAAGAGGCCGAGGTTTCTTTTCGGGCCCAACAGATCCGAGTAGGAAAAATTCACGGATGGGGTTATTTTCGCAATGGGTTCCTCGTAACCTTTCTCCGCCCTTCCACCGATCCGGTCGATCGCATGCACCAAGCCGATCGAATAAGTGAAGAGCTTCGGGGCGTTGCGCCCGAAGGCGGTCCGGGTCACCAGGTTGATGCTGCCGCCAATGGAATTCGCAGGCATGTCTGGCGTGGGCGCCTTTGTGACCTCGATGCTCTCCAACAGCGAAATCGACGCCTGCAGGAAGTCGAAGAAACGGTTCGTGCCGGACGAGTTGGTGTTCGCCAGTTGAATGCCGTCCATCTCCACCGTGTTGAGATTTGCATTGATCCCGCGCACCATTACCTCGCGAACGCTCCCGGTGGAAAAATCGGCGGTGACGCCCGGAAGGCGCTGCAGAAAGCTGCCGACATTGTCCTCCGTCTGTGATCCGAACGCGTCGGTGGCCACGACGTTCTTCACGTTGGGCGCCGCCCGTTGGCGGGTGATAGCCAGCGCGCTGCCCTCCAGTTCTCCCACCACCCGGAACGCCTCGAGCGTGTAGACGCCGGAGGTTAACTCGACATCGCGGACAATCGTCCTGCCTGGCTGAACCGCCACCGGCACCTGCTCCGGATCCAAGCCGGTGGAGGTAACCACCAGCGTGACCACCTCCGCGGGCACTCCGCTGAATTGGTATCGGCCCTCGCGATCGGTCGTTGTGCTGCGGTTGGTTCCGGACAGCTGGACGACGGCGCCTTCGAGAAAATATTTGGTCGCGGCGTTGCTCACCTGTCCGGTGATTGTGCCGTCGCCGGCGGATTGGCTGTACGCCAGGAGGGGCAGCCAGGAGGCGATCAGGCAGGTTCGGATCGCGCGCAAATGACCATGCAGATGGGGGTGTTTCATAGGGTAGGAGGTGGCGAGGCGGCAGCGCCAGCGCAGCGGCCGGCGACGGCGGCGAACGCACGTTTGAGAACGTGGTGTTTATAAACTATTCCTAAGAAACCCCAGTCGTAAAATAATAAAAATATTCCCGCCCGCCGGCCGCACTGCCGCCGGGGCGCCGAGCATTTTGATTGCCGAGGGCGCGCGTGACGTCGCCGCCACGGCCGCGAATGCCACGACCGCACCCGCCGCGGCCCGGGGCGTCCTCACCAGCGTAAACGCCCGGCGGCGCAGCCGCGAACCGCGCCGCCACCGCCGCCTGCACCCGCACGATTGATCGGTCGTCGCCCACGTCGCGTTCAGCCGTACTCCGCGCGTTGGATTACTCCCGGCCGTGACGAGCACCGCGTCAAGGGCTCCCAACGCTTTGTCTGCCTGAGCCCAGGCATCGCCGGCGGAATCCGCCGCTGTAATCTGCCCGGTGAACACCAACGCGCCAGCGGGCACCGGACCGACCCCGCGGTGCGGCTGCGATCGGATTTGACGATCCGCTGGATTGCCGCCGGCCCGGCCGAGAGCTGCGGCTGAGCCGCGCGCAGTGAGGTCATGGCGAGGAGGGAGATGAAGACGAATCGACCTTTCCTAGTGAAGGGAGCCGGGTGACCGCACGGCACATTCGGCTGAAAAATTTCCCCTCGGGCCTGAACAAAAAACGTTCCTTTACGACTTAAAACCGGCCGCGCCCACCGGCCGTGAAACCAACGCCCTGGTTCGTCGTGAAGAATTTCAGCCCGTTCATCGTCACGTTGGTGCGCGGCGGCTCGTCCCTGCGGTTGTTGATGTCGAGAAACCCATCGTAGCGGCGGTTGATGGAATACGGGAGCTGCACGGCGATCATCAGCCGCTCCTCAAAGGAGATGTCGACCACGTTGGTCCCGGTGTATTTTTGCGCCGTCCCAGTCGCCAGCACGCGCGCATCCACACCGCGGTACCGGTAGGTGATCCCGGCGTTGCCGCTGCGCGGTGCGAGATTGGCCAGGTTTCGCGTCGTGGCCAGGCCGCCAAATGGGCCGACCGTCTCGAGGTAGGTGAAATGCGCCAACGCGCCCAGCCCCTTGAAGGCAGGGGGCAGGGAGTTGAATTGCGGTTGGTAACTCGCCTCGATCCCGCGGACCCGGGCGCGGCCCCCATTGCGCTTGGTTGAGAGAAGATAGCCGGCATACGTGCCGCTGCCGTCAATGCCCGCGGCGCCGACCGTGGAAGTGAAGGTCCGCGTGTAATTGGAAATCTCCCTGAGAAAGACCCCTACGCTGAAAAGCCCCACCGGCTCGCAATATTTCTCCGCGCTCACTTCAAAATTATCCGTCAGATAGGGCTTCCGGTCGGGATTGCCCGCCGTGATCGTTTTGTTCTCCGAATTCTCGGTGACCGTGGGGATCAGGCTTGCGATCGCCGGCCGGGAAATCGCGCGATTGTAGCTCGCGCGAAACAAAAGGGCAGCCATCGGCTCGTAGACGAAAGGCCGCCCCGGGAAGACATTGCGGTAATTGCCGGTCGCGGTGTTGCGACGCGCAACGGAGCGTTGGGCCCGCGCGGTGTTGGTCGCGACGACCGCCGGATCGAAACTCGCTCCGCCGACGCTTTTGCCACTCCATGACGCGGTCGGGTTGCGCACCCACGCCGTGCCTTCGGGCGAAGTCTCCTCGAGTCGCACCCCGCCGAGCACCCGGAGCTTGCCGAGCTTGACCGAACCCTGGACGTGGCCCGCGCCGATTGGCTCGCTATATCCGGCTGTGCGGCGTTGGTCGTCGCGTAACTATTGGATGCGTCCGCCGAAGTTTGTCTCCAAAAGGCGGCGGGCGCTCCCGCGGGATTCGTCATGAACGGGAACGGTCCATAACGGCCGTCGCCCTGGCGATAGCGCAAATCGGCATAGGGCGTCATCGCGTCGTCGGCCGAATTCGGGATGCCGTCGACCCCCACCCATCGTCACGTCAGGAAACGCCGGGCGAGCGATTGCAGACCCGCCGGCTCGGAATGGTGTACCGCTGTCATCGTGGTGGTCGCTGTCATCGTGGTGGACCGTTGTCATCGTGGTGGTCGTTGTCATCGCCACCAGCTTGGCAGGAATCAGTCGCCGAGTTACGCGGCCTTGCCGAAGCTACACGCTTGCACGCGCACGGACACTTGGTTTTACCTTGGATTAAATGATGACCACGCGGGCGCGCGGCCTGGCTAATCTGCAGACGGGTGCGACGACGCTGGCTGTGGGCATTTTATTTTGGGTCTATGCCGAGGTGATTATGCGCCACGTGCCGATTGTGCGCTTGAGTCGGGAGGTGAACTTATTGCCGTATTTTTTATGTGTGATCGGTGGTTTGGGGTTGTCGCGGCGTGGCGAAATGGCTCGGACGCAGCGTTTCCATCGGCTTGATGTGGGGGAGGCGGCGAAAGTCGCGACGTGGCAGGTGGGCTGGATCGCGCTTTTGATTTTTTCAATGATGTTTGCGACGCAAGATCGTAGTATCAGCCGGCTTTTTCTAGGGACTTTTTTGGTATGGAGCTGGCTAGGTCTGGTTTGGTTAAACGCCCAGTTTCCGAGAGCGCTGGCGCGGATGATGTTTCCGCGAGGGGATCATTTGCCGACGCTCTTTATCGGAACGGAGAATGCGCTCGCCAAACTCGCGGATTGGATTGAGGAAAATCAACCGCTGGGAATTCGGCCGGTGGGTTTTTTGTCGGACGAAACGGTGGGTGCGGCTGCGACGATCAGCGGGGTGCGGTGGCTAGGTCGGGTCGGGGCGCTCGCGCAGGTCTGCACCGATCAGGAAGTGGGGCAGGTGGTCTTGCTCGGATTGCCGGGGACGGATGATGAGGCGCGGGAGATTATCGAGGTTTGTCAGGAGCGGGGTTATCGGCTCTTGATTCACAATAATCTGACGGAGCGTTATACCCATCCGCTGGTGCCGACTTTGGAAGGCGGGCGGCATTTTTATACATTGCGAGAGGAACCGCTGGAAGATCCGTTTAATCGGGTGATCAAGCGTTTTTTTGACGTGGTCGTTTCGTTGCCGGTGGTGGCCATGGTGCTGCCTCCGTTATTTGTTTGGGTTTGGTGGCGGCAACGATTGCAGGCACCCGGACCTATTTTGCATGTGCGTGAGCGGCGCGGTCAGAGGGGCGAGAGTTTCCGGATGTTGAAATTTCGGTCGATGCGGGTGGGCCGCAGTGACACCGCGGAGGAGGCGAACCAAGCGACCCCGGGTGATGCGCGGATATTCCCCTTCGGCCGTTTTATGCGGCGGCATAGTCTGGATGAGTTTCCGCAGTTCTGGAATGTTTTGCGCGGAGATATGAGTATCGTGGGACCGCGACCGTACATGCCGCAGCTAGATGAAACATTCCGGCAGCAGACGAGAGGATATCGGACGCGGCACCTTGTGAAACCGGGGATTACCGGTTTGGCGCAAAGTCTTGGTTATCGAGGAGAGATTTTGGGAAAAGAAATGCTCGGCCGGCGATTTCACTACGACATCGTTTATATCACGCGTTGGTCCGCGTGGCTGGATGTTAAAATTACGATCCAGACCCTCGGGCAAGTTATCCGCCCGCCCAAGACGGCGTATTGAGCCAAGAAAAATACCCGAAAACAGAAATCTTAAAGAGGGAAGGAGGGGGGCGGCTCCGCCTTCATTCGCGCGGCCGCGCTGGCGAGTACGCTGGAGTTGAGAGGCGAGCTGACGGCCTCGGATACGTTTTTGAAACCACGGTCACTCGCGCGCGCCGGCAAGCGTCGCTAACCCAGGTGCAGCGCGCGATAAGACATTGAAGAAAATCTCGACAGGAGCCGGCGGGCACTGGATTCGCGGTACAGCTCGCAGTGCATCTGGTGCCCACGGTAAACTATTCCCCGAAGCTGCGTAAAATCATCGACCGCGTGCTGCAGGATCTGAACGCCAGCGATCTGCGCCTTCCAGATGGCAGTAGTCGCAAACTGCGCTGGCGCCTTACCCGCAAGGGTAACGGCTCAGGTCGATTCCCGGCCATCACGAGCACCGATCACCTCTGGCGCGATGACCAAAGGGGTCCGACATAGGGGTCCGCACCGTCCCCTGTGGGGCTCATCAGGTGCGGCGTGCCGTGTTGCGCACACTGCGGTGAGCAAAGTGGTCCGCACAGTCCACTGTGCGGGTCCGAGTCAGGAGACACCCCTTTCGCACAGGGGACTGTGCGGACCA
>CAMDOF010000210.1 GCA_945903465.1 Opitutus sp. GAS368 | reverse complement strand
ATGCGCCACACGTTCATTTCGATGCACGTCGGTAAATTCCGTTCGATGGGCGAGGCCGCTTTGCAGGCGGGCAACTCCGAGAGCATCATCCGCAAGCACTACCTCGACTTGAAGACGAAGGAGGAGTCTGAGCAGTTCTTCGCCATCACCCCCAAGCACGCGAAAGCCGCCACGAGCGAAGCATTTTCACCGACTGGACTGGCCGCCTGACTCCAAATCTAAACGGCACGAGGAGGTGGTTTAGCCTAGCCTACGTCAGATGCGTTACACGCACGCAGCCCCACTTGCGGTTGAGGTAATCTGCTACCAGTCGCCGGTGGCAGTGGTGCGGCTTGTCCTCGCTGCACAATAGGCACCCGCCATCCAACAATGCCGGCGGAATCGTCTTCTCAATCTGGCGATGTTCCATCAGCGCCAGAAACTTCTCCTCGTAAATGGCCCAGTCGCCGCCGTTCTTTTTATAGTCATCGAGGATGTCTTGGGTGGGAGCCAACTTGGGCTCGTGCACATAGTCGATGCCCCCGATCTGTTTTAGGAAATATTGCAGGTCGTCTTTTTTGCTGAATCCGGCCAACTGTGACACGTTGTTTAAGCGCACATCCACGACGCGCTTTACGCAAGACCGCCTGATCATCTCGAAGAAATGCTCAGCCGACTTCTTAGTGAAACCGATGGTGTGAATCTGGATTTCTGGCATGCTCATGCTTTGGCTTCTTCGTTGGTTTCTTGATAAGCGATATCGGCGGCGCGCTTGGCGTAGGCATTCTCTACGCGCTGCGCTTCCGGCACAAACAAATCGTCTTCTCCCAGTCGATACTCCACCATCAAGCGCGTTTCGGCGTGGGCGTGGGTTTCCAAGGTGCCATCGGCTAGGATATGCGAGACCTCGGCAAAGGCCTTGGCGTAGTGGGCCACCAGAATCGTGCGGTGGCACTCTAGCGGGTCTTTCTCGGCGCACATGATGGCGACCCGGTATTTGGCGATGCCGATGCGAAGACGTTCCAGCCCCCGCTGAAACACTGGAGTTTTGGCCACCAGATCGTAGATCACCTTGCCATTGACGAAACACTCTGGCTCAGAGCGCCGCGCTCCCAGTTCTTGGCCTAGAAAGACATATTTTATGCCGTAGCGGGCTAGGCCTCCGGTCAGCGACTCGCGGTTATATTGCGGCATGAAGCGGCTGTAAGGCATGGAACGTACATCACCCAGCACTTCGACCCGGTGCAGTTGGAGCAGGTGCACGAAATGCTCCCAATCATGGGTCGAGTGACCGATGGTATAGAGCGGGTTCATGCGGTGGGCGGTTGGATAATGGCGGCGGCCATCTTGTAATGGTAAGGCGGCGAACCATTGAAGGACACCGCCGGCGTCAGACTCACCGTGATGAGTGAGCCGGGTGGGACGCCAAACGGCTTCGCCGCCGCCCCCAAGGCTGGATATTCGGCCCGATGCCTCGCTTCGAACACCGGATCGCTGATTTTGAAATCGTGTGTTTCAAAACCGTGCGGCAGCTTCAGAGTTTTATACAGTTTTTGCTCGGTGCTGCCCTTCGACTTTGAGCGACTGCCTACTTCGGCAACTATGGGCGCGCTGGTCTTGATGCAATAGAGGGATTGAAACCCCGGACGGTTCTCGTAGCACCCATCCACACGGCTCCATCCCCGTCCGCTGCTATCCCAAAGCCCGATCGGCTGATCGACCAGCATGTCGACGTACTTCCATTGAAAATGCCCGCGACTTTTCCACCCTACGCTCAGGTCCAGCGTCCAGTTCTCCGGCTGTTCGGCGGTTGGGCACGGGCCGCTGAAGGCCATATCGATAATTTCTAGCATGGCCGGGCCGTTGATTCGCTGGAGTGCTCGTTGCATTTCCAAATCGGTCACCTGCCCGCCCTCGGAATGCCCGGGAACAACAATATGAGCCGCGGAAATCGGCCTTATCCATCCCCCAACACGGACGAACTCGTCTCCGTTCATGATGAGTTCTTTACCCGCAAGGCATTTGCCGCCCTTTTTCCAAGAGCCGGCGAGCACGACAATGGTCTTTGTGACGGACGGCATGGCTCGAAATAGCGGTGGTTGCGGGCTGGAATGGCTTAATCGATTTCCGGTATCAAAATCGCCATTCCAAAAGTGGGTGGCATGTTTTTCCCTGCGTGACCAGCCAAACAGGTCCGAAAGGAAAGGTGCTGCTCGCGGCGGGGCAGAGATTTATACGCGTGGCTACCTGAAGACGGTGCCTTCCCTGAGCATCCTCTCACTCTTATGCAGCAACTCTAACGCTGACACCGCGCCCGCTGCATGAACTCGCCCACCGCTTCCGCTACTCTCATCACTTCGCAGCTTATCGACATCGTCGGCCTCCGGACCTGCGGCATTTTCCCGAACGGCAAAGAGCCCTCGATCCGCACCCTCCGCGAGTGGACCAAGCTCCGCCGCTTCTCGTTCTCGAGCGGATAACAACTTCTGCTGTTCGGCGGCTGGCAACGCATCCCATTCCGTCTTGGTTCTCTCGCCGGGTAATTCGCACATCCGGCAAGCAGGTAGAGAAAACCCACGGTGATCAGAGAACGCTTCTTTTCGCGGACCCTGAGCCGTAACCCGCCGGCGTCAACGGCCGACGCGTGGTGCGCTTGCTGCGATGGGGAGGACTCGTGGATTGCGGATTTTGGCCACGTGATCATTTCGCATTGCGCCCGGGCCCGGCCTGATCGCGCAGCAGGCGCAGCGCGGTTTCGACGAGGAAACCGCCGACCTCGTCGGTACCGGTGCCCACTTCGGACATCTCATAACCGCCCTTCGCCTTCCCGCCGGGCAGGCCGACATACCCGACCCCGCGGCCGTTAGTGTAGCCGAGCACGACGGTGTGCGGAAACGGCGACCGGCCCTGAATCGCCGTGCTCAGTTCCTGCAGGGGCTCGCCGGGCAGCGTGACCAACGCCAACGTTCCGATCGTCGCGACCGTGACTTCCGCGTCGAGTTCGGTCCGCCGCATCGCCTTAGCCGCGATCGGAATCGCCGGCAGGCCGAGGCGGGCGCGGCTCACCCGGATTTTGGCCGGGATTAGTTTGGTCGCCACCTGGTCGGCTGCGATGGCGCGATCCGAGAGCAGCGCCGCCATGGCCTCGACCGCTTCGAAGCCGCGGCGCGCCGGCACGATGTCGCCGGCGCAGCCTTGGAGAAACATGGCCTCGCTGCCCAGCTTCGCCTGCAGCAGGTCGACGACGCGACCGGGCCAGTCGGCGGACACTCCCTTGTATGAACCATAAACCGCGACCGCGTGCATCGGCAGGTGAAAGAGCGTGCACACGTTTTTGCCACCCGACGCCCGCAGGCTGAGAACCGTCATCGTCGGATCCACCATGCCGAAACGCAGGCCATCGCCCAGCACGTAGGGGTCCCGGGGATTCAGGGTGCTCACGACGCTTTGATCGGGACGGATCGGCCGGCGGTTGAAAAGCACTTCCCCGACGTAGGCTCGCGCGATCAGCAGATCGATCGACGATGGTGACGCCGCCGCCTGTTGCACGAGATCGACGCAGGTTTGCACCAGACGATCGGCCCACTCCTGGTAGGCGGGACCGTTTTGCGCCGGTCGCGAGGTTCGTTCTTCGCGTTCGAGTGCGGGACCGGAACCCATTTCCGACTTTGGACCGGAGTGATTGTGCGTGGCCGAGAGGAGGATGTGATCCTCCGAGATACCGGTCGCACGCGTGATGGCGGCCCGGATACGCGCCACGGCGTATTCCCGGGCGTCCAGGAGATCCCAGACGATCAACGCGAGTTTCGCCTCTCCGTCCGAAAGCACGAGGGCGCGCGCAAACAGCGGATCGTGGACGGTGCGATACGGCTGCGCATTCGGCACCGTCCAATTCAGCATCCGCGGATCCGGTGTGATGTCGGCTTTGGCGAAGCCGGCGCGGAGTTGGACGGCTTCAGTGGAAGCTGCGGCAGATAGGCCGGCGGTCGGAACCACCATCGCCAGGACGAAAAGGAAATGACGCGGAAGCATGAAGTGGAAGAAGCAGGATCCGGACTAATGGTTGATCGAGCGGCTGAGTTCGTGGACCAATGAGATGATGCGGTCCTCCGTGGACGTCGTCCACGGACCGGGATGCCGGCCGAGATTGGCCGAGTAGCCTTCATAGCCGCCCTCGACGATCACGCGGCGGCTGCCGAGATAACCGAAGACGTCATTCGAATAACCGGCCACCCAGATGGCCGGACGTTCTCCGGCGAGCTCGCGTTTGAGCCTGAGCGAATAATCCACAGTCGTTTCGCCGCCGATGGCGACCAGCGTCAGATCGGCGCCAAACTGTACGACTTGCACCGGGCACGGGTAGCTCCGGGGCAGCGGACCTTGTTGGAGTTGCTTCAGCAATTCCTCCGCCCGCGTTTTCTCCGCGACGTTCTTCGACTGCGCCCGCCGCTCGAGATCCGCGCGGCCGATGTCCGCGTAATCGAGTTCCGCATAGCCGAGCGCGCTGCGCAACGGACCGTGCAGCGGCCTTTGCTCGACGACGGAGAGCGCGGCTTCGACCGCGTTGGCTAGGGTCCGCCCATGCTGCGCCGCCTGCTCGAGCGAAAGATACCGCGGATATGGGTTCTGATCGCCGCCGGCGCCCATCATGAACAACGCGACGACGCCGGGCCGCGCCTCCTCCAAATAGGCCTGCGCGTAGCCCGCATAGTCCCCGTTGATCTTGTAGAAACCGGTCACGGTGTTGTGACAGGCGTAGCCAAAGAGGATCGCCTTCAGTTTTCCGTCGGCACCGTTGACGCGGAGCACGGGCACGTCGTGGTCCACCGGGCCGTCGGGATTCGGGCTGTTCCGAATTTCGGTGCCGACGCGCAACCGCCGGTTCATGGCGAAACCCGCGCGGGCCCGGGTGTAATGCAGTCCGGCCGGCGCGCTTTGCTTCAGCGCCTCGCCGATGACGCGGACGATCTTCTCCTCCAGTTCGCGGCCGTAGGCTTCGGCCTTGCCGACGTAGGCGGGATCCGGAACCCCCCAGGCGTAGGGCGACGGACCGGAGTGGGTGTGCGAGGCGTTCAGCAAGAGCGACTCCGGGCGCAGCCCGTGGCGCTCGCGCACCTGGCTCTCGACGCCTTCGCGAATCGCCCGCGGCACGCTGATCAAATCCAGTGTCACGGCGACGAGCCGGTTTCCCGCCGCGTCTTCCAGGGCCAGCGCCTTCGCGTTGAGTTTCTGGGCGACGCCTTCGCTCGGTTTTTTTCGGGCGCCATAGCCCGCCATCCAAACCGGTCCCTCCGGGGTGATGTCGATGCTGGCCACGCCGGCCTTCCAAGCGAGTATGGCCGGGGTCGCGGCGGCAAACACGGGCGATGCGGCCGCGACGAGGGCGAGGGTGAGCCGAAGGAAAGTTTTCATATTCGTTGGTTCCCGGATCAGAAGCGCCCGGTGATGCCGGTCACGTATTTTTGTGCATAGATACGCCAATTGTCGCCGCGGTTCGCGTAGAGCCGGTAACGATCGTCGAGCGGCACGGCGAAGACGTTGTCCACGTCGAAGAAGACGCTGAGGTTTTTGGAAAAGGCATACCGCGAGCGCCAGTTCCAGGTGGTTTTCGCGACCTGGTATTGCACCAGCGAGGGCGTCGGCGAATTCGTGATCAGGTATTCCCCGCGATACGTGGCCAGAATCCGCAGGTCGAAGCCGCGCCCGCGATAGCTGAGACCGACATTGCCGGTCTTCGGCAGAAATCCGGCCAGCGAGTTGGTCGTGAGCACCGCGCCGGGCATACCATAATTTCCTTCGGTCTTGAGTGTCGTGTAATTGAAATTGACCCCGAGCCCCTTCGCCCAGCCGGGAAGGAAAATCAGTTGCTGCGCATAGTTGAACTCGAGGCCCTCGATCCTGGCTGACCCGCCGTTCGACTGGGTGGTGAGGCTGTAGCCCTCGTAGAGGCCGTCGAAGCCGTTGTTGGCTCCCCGGCCGATCACCTGGCTGCTATCGGTGAAGATGTAGTCCCGGATGTCCTTCCTGAACGCGCCCACGGAAACCAGGCCCTGCGACTTGAAGTAATACTCGGCGGTCCAGTCGAAGCAGTCCGCATATTGCGGCTGCAGGTTTGGGTTGTTCCGTGTCACGCGTTGCGTGTCGTCGTTCACGGTGTCGAGCGGGATTAGGGAGCCGAACGCGGGCCGGCCCACGCCGGTCGACCAGCTCAGGCGGCTGAGAAAACCGGGAAACGGTTCGTATTTCACATGCACTCCGGGGAAATAATTCCGATACTGCCCCCGGTTGGTCGTGCGGCCGCCGAATTGCGCGCTGGCCCGGCGCCGCAGTTCGTCGTCCGTGACCACCCCGACGTACGCGGCGCGCCGGGCCCGCTCCGTCGGGGAGAGGAAGTTCAACGGGCCTTCGCCCGTCACGCGCGTATCCTCCATCCGTATACCTGACAGGACCGACACCGGGCCGAGCCGGACGTTGCCCATGACGTAGGCGGCGCCGATCGTCTCGGTAATCTTGCGCAGACCCTGGGCTTTGTTCTGGGCGCTCGCCGTGACGGCCTCGCTCCACTGCGCCGGGTTGTCCCGGCGGTGCCGGGCCACTGCGAACGGGTCCGGCAGCACCGGCGCGTCGCCGCGATCATGCAGATAATGTTCCACTATGTTCTGGATCCGGCCCCCGCTGTCGATGAAGCGGGCCAAGTCCTGCCGATCGTCGGCGTTGCCCAGGATGCCGTCCGTCCCGGCGAAGTCCCACGGCCGCGACCAATTCCACAGCTTGCGCCACTGCTGCTGGTAGTTCAGCCCGGTCTTGATGAAGGTCGGCGCGGCCCAAGAAAGACGCTTCTGCAAATCGAATTTGCCGCCATACACTTTGTCGAATCCGCGCCGGTCATTTTGCGTGAGGCGCAGCGCCGAATAGTTGTTCAGCTCGCGGAAACTTGGGCCGGCGGTTTGCCGGACGAGCGGATTGTCCGGATCGCCGGACCGATCGACAGTGAAGCCGACCCCGCCCATGGACATCGTCACCGCGCCGTTGGGCGACGCGTGGAATTTTTCGTCGTCATGCGATTGGTCGTAGTAGGTGGCGGCATCGGAGTAGCTCAGGCTGTAGTCGATCTGCAGGTTGGGAAAACGGTGCCGGACGCTGGGCGAGAGCAGCATGGTCCGGCCTGATTTGTCGTCCGACGCCACCGAGATCGCGCTGGTCGAGAGTGTGGGATGGGCGAATACGCGCGTGATGCCGTCGGCGTAATTCGGGTGGATGTATCCGCCCGCGACGCGGTTGCCGGCGGCGTCGACGGTCGCCAGCACCTGCGGCGTCGCCGCCGTCGCCACGCCGACCGTGGCGAAGGTCTGCACGGGCGAGTAGTTGTTTTCGTGGAAAAAATTATACGAGGTGTTGAGCGAGACCACCGTCCGCTCGCTCCAGCGGTAGTCGATTTTGAGGCCGCCGGCCAGTCGCGTGCGCGTGGCACCGCCCATCGTCCGGCCCAACGAGTAGGTGTAGACCGGTCCCGGCGCGTCTTTCCGCTCCAGGTTCTTGGCCACGGTCAGGTTTACGCCGGGCTGGCTGTGATAAGTGCCCGTCAGCGTGATGCCGATGTTTCGCCTGACACCGATCACGTCGGAATAAAGCAGGTTCATCGAGGGACCGAATCCGCGGATCGGCTGCTTCCACGTTTCGGCGTCGGGGCCGTTCACCGGCCGGGTGACGAAGCCGACGGTGTAATTGAAAATCCGGCCCGGCGCGCGATCGAATGCGCTTTTGCTGACGAGGTTCACGCTGCCGCCGACCGAGGCCCCGTGCATGTCGGGTGTTGGCGCCTTGGTCAGCTCGATCGTTTCAATATTCCCCAGTGAAGCCTGTTCGAATTCGAAGGCGCGCCCGGTGCCGGCGGATTGGGCGCTCGCGATCTGCTGGCCGTCCATCGTCACGGAATTCAGGCCGGAGCTGGCACCGCGGATGCTCACCGCGCGCACGTCGGGCCCGTTGTATTCCGCCGTCATGCCCGCCATCCGCTGCAACAGATCGCCAACGTTGCCGTCGGCCACGTTGCCAAATGTGTCCGAGGAAACTACCGCCTTCACGTTAGGCGCCTGCCGCTGCAGCACTTCCGCCTTCGCGGTGCCTTCGCGTTCGCCGGCAACCGAAAACTTCTCCAATTTGTAGATCGCCGCGGTAAGTTCGACATCGCGCACGAGCCGGCCGCCGTGGCGCGCCGAGATCGAGACCTGCTGCGGATCCAATCCCGGGTAACTGGCCGCAAGCGTCACTTCTCCCGGCGCGACGTCGCCGAACTCGTAACGGCCCTCCCGGTCGGTGACGGCCGAGCGTCCGGTGCCGGCGAGCGTCACGACCGCGCCTTCCAGGAAGGAACCGGTGGCGGCGTTGCTCACCTGTCCCGCGATGATCGCGCCGCCGGTCGGGGCCTGGGCCTGGAGCGCCGGCGACCACAGCAAGAGCAACAGCACGGCGAGTCCTGCGCCACAGCAGAAACGGTGCGAGAGCGAACGGTGGGGAGTCATGGAGCTTTGGATTGGGAGTGATGGGAGCGCCGGAACAAAACCGGCAGGTCGCGGGCCTGGGATCGAATCGGAAATCGGGGGAGCAACAACATGCGAGCGGAGGGAGCGCAGAGGGGAACTGCGTGTGGTCACGCTCACTCCCCTCGCCTGGGTATTCCAATCACAAACTCCTCCTCCTAAGAAACTACATTTGTTAAGCTTTGGGGTAAAAGGTTGGCCCTGTTTCTTTCTGTCACGGCCAGAATCCGATTCTGGGGCGGGGGCTGATAGGAAACTGGATTTTCAGGGGGATCGGGTCCGGGAGGGTTTTACTGATTGGTGACTGGATTTTATCGGCCCACTACGAACCGACGCCGGTCACAGGTAACTCAGCCACGCATCACGGCGGCGGCGCTTGACGCCGGCGAACCACGTGCAGATCGGATAGAGGATGAGAATGGCGGTCAGCCAGGCGAGATAGACCGCGGGCAAGCCGAGGCCCGCATTGGCTGGCACTTCGAACGAGCGGGGGCCAAACGGGGCGTGAAACAGCCAAGGCGTCGAGGCGAAGCGCTGGCCCTCGACCAAGACGGCGAGGCCGTGAATCAGTGGCAGGTGCAGCAGATAGTAGAACAATGGCACGCGACCGAACACCAGGAACGGCCTGAGCAGGCGGGGCGTTTCCCGATCGAGCAGCGCGAGCACCACCAGCGCCGGTCCGAGTGTCATCAGCAAATAGCACAGCGAGGGCGGATACTTGCAGCAGTCGAGAAACGAGAAAAGCGTGTGGACCGGCCGGGCGGCCGCCGACCATTTTTCGGGGTCGCCGTAGACGTTGCTGAAGCGCACGGCAATGAAGGCGAGGGTCAGTGCGATTCCGAGGCGGAGGATCCACGGCCGACGTTCCTCCCGTGGGCGCAGCAAAATCCGCCCGAAACCATAGCCCGTCGCCATGACGCCGACCCAGGGAATGAGCGGATAACCGACGCGCAGGAGATAACCCGGGAAAAACTCCACCGGCCCGCCGGTGTGCAGTATGCGCCAAAGCCACTCGAGTCCGCCCCAACTCTCGGGCTTGATGCCGTCGAACGCGTTGTGTCCCACGACCATCACCAGGCCGAAGCCGAGGATGAACGGGTACGGTAAGTGGATGAGGCCGGCGAGCACGACCATGGACCAGCCAATGGCCCAGATGACACCGGCGAAGCTGACGTGCGGATCGATGGCGAAGGCCCACCCGGCCCAGTGCACAAAGGTAAGTTCCAGCACCACCAGCCAGAGGCCGCGGGTGAGGAGAAACCACGACAGCTCGCGCTTCGATTTGCCGCGTGTGCCCGAGAGGAATGCGCCGGTGCCCGCGAGAAAGACGAACACCGGGGCGCAGTAATGCGTGATCCAACGGGTGAAAAACAGCACGACCGTGGTCGTCTTGGGATCAAGGGGGTCCTGCCCATGTACGTTCCCGAAGTGGAAGAAGTCACGCGTGTGGTCGAGGGCCATGAGGACCATGACGAGGCCCCGCAAGAGATCCACGAACTCAAGTCGGGGAGGCGAAGGAGTTGGGGCGGATGCGGTCGGCCCGGGGGTGGGAACAGTGGAAGCGGCCATTGGGCAGGACGTAAGCGCCGGGGGGAGTGGAGGTGCGCTGACGTGCCATCGGTGGCTGGCGTTACCTCGGGATGCAAGGCTTTTGTCGGCCGGGGCGAGACGAGCCGAAGGACTCACGTATTGACTATTGACAGACAGCGCAATCTCCGGGGCGTATGCAAGTCATGGCCGCAAGGTGGGGCCAGCAGGGGAGGCCAAGCAGGGGGGGGCCGGTCATAATGCTTTCATTTTACGAACTCGGCAAAAAAGGGTCAGGTAATACGTTTAATGTGTCTCCACGACACCTCAGCCCGGCGACGTAGTCCACCAGCCCGGCCACTCCGTTTTTCACCTCGCCGCCCGACGGGCACACGCTCAGTTCACCCCTCCACGATGCTCCGGGGCCAGCGGCCGAGCCGCAGGCCACCTCCGCGCTTCCGCCTACGCCGACGGCTTCACCGTCATTTCCGTTTACACCCGTGCCCAGGCCATCGCCAAAGCCGACCCCATCACATGCTCCGGTGATCACCGCGATCTCGTTTCTGCGCCGGAATCAATCAATTTTGTAGCCACAATAAACCTACAAAAGGTTGCCAGAAGGCCGGAGCCGAGGGGGGTAGAGTAGGCAGGAGCAGGCCGAGGTCAGTCAGCCAACGCCCGCCCTCATCAAACCCAGACCAGAAAACGGGGTCGGCCTTCGTTTTCGTAGGAGGCGCGTTTGGCTGGTGATGCGCGTCGGCAATGGCGGTGAGGAGGGCGGGGTAATCCATGGCGAAGATTGGATCAACGGGAGGACGGCCAGCGCGGCGACGTTTTCGAGGTACGTGCGGACCGGTTGCGCTTTCCCGGAGGATTCGGGCCGGCGTTGGCCCGCGGGCTGTTCGGCGGTGTGGGCGTACTCAATCATGCGCAGAGGGGCGTCGGTTTGCGCATGTTGATAGCGGGGCGGGCGGGGGCAGACTTTGGCGGGGGTG
>CAMDOF010000209.1 GCA_945903465.1 Opitutus sp. GAS368 | reverse complement strand
ATTGCCGAGAATCGACCTGAGCAGTTTCTTAGGAATCAAGAAATAACCTCCACTGCCCCCGGCCTGCTCTTTGCTGCCGCGCGACAACATCTGCCTCGTTGGCGAGGCGCGGTTCCGGAAATCTCTCGAGGGAGCCCAAGCGCCCACCCGCCCCGTTGACCAGAACCACCCACCCACCGGCCGACGCCGACGCTGACGCCACCGACCTTGCCGCCGACACCGCCCCAGCCGCCCCTGCAGCTGGCGACCTGCCAGCCGACGCCCCCGAGCGCCCACGCTTTCGAGAATATCGGCCGATGCTCGCCCCTGCAGCTGGCGACCGGCCAGCCGACGCCCCCGAGTCTGCCTGCGAAAATATAAAAAAAACGCTGGCTCCTTGACCCCGAGCGATCCAGCGGCCTGCATCCTCTCAACGTTCCCCGCGTTGATTGCCCCCCCCAGAGGCAACCAGCGCCTCGATTCGTACCCGAAACGGAAGCCCCCTTTCCGTCGCAGCCGTTCCCCACCCCAAGTCCCCAGCATCACCCGAGCCCGCCGCCATCTCAAAATCGACTCATTTACAACTAACTCATCCCCAGCCCACCATGACCCTCCCCTTAAAACCCTCCCCCACACAAATCCAATTTCCTAGCAACGCAACCGAACTGGCCCCACGAGCGCATCCGTTTTACCGCCTTCGTTCGACGTCAACGACTGGAGATAGATCTCTAACACTTGTAACGCACCCCAGCCATGGAGCGTAAACTCCTCCTCTTTCTGATCCTGTTGTGGGGATCCTATGCACCGCTTTCCCTGCCTGCGGCCCAAAATTCCTCCTCCGTTTCCGCGTCTGCCGCGACCGGCGTCCTAAAAGGCCGCGTGCAAAATGCGGTCACCGGCCGGTATGTGAGCAAGGCCCGCGTGTCTGTCACGCAAACCGATCAGGTGACCTTCACCGACGAGTCGGGCTATTTCCGCCTGACGCGCGTGCCCAGCGGTCCCGCCGTGATCGAGGTGTTCTTCACCGGTCTCGAACCGCAGCGGATTTCGCTCACCGTTCCCGCCGGCGCCAGCGTCACGCGGGACGTCACCCTGTCCGGCATGGCCGCGGGCGCGGCTGAAAGCGCCGTCCAGCTCGATCCTTTCCTGGTTGAGTCGCTCAAGGACACTGACGGCAAGTCGATCGCGCTGAACGAGCAGCGCTTCGCGCCGAATCTCAAGAACGTGGTGGCCACGGATTCGCACGGCGACGTGGTCGGCGGCAACAGCGTCGCGGACTTCCTGAAATACATTCCCGGCGTGCAGGTGAGCGGCGAGCAGTTCGAGTCGGAGTCCGCCTTTGTGCGCGGTTTTCCCTCCAACTTCACCTCGGTCACCGCTGACGGCGCCATAATGGCCACCTCGCAGGTGTCGGGCAATTCACGCAACTTCAACCTGGCTGGTATTTCGATCAACAATTACTCGCGCGTGGAAGTCACCAAGGTGCCCACGCCATCCACGGGCGCGGATACGATGGCCGGCTCCGTGAACATGGTCACCAAGAATTCCTTCGAACGGTCGAAGGCGGAACTCCGTTATCAAATCAGCCTCACCGGCGGCTCCAATCACGTGACGGCGTCGAAAATCCCGTTCATCGACGAATCCCGCCAATACGCGATCAATCCCGGATTCAGCTTCGACTATACGCTACCGGTCAACGACCGGTTCGGCGTGGTCGTGACCGCCGCCTACTCGAATTCGTTTCACGATCAGCTGCCCGATTCCCTCACGTGGCGCACCACGGGCGCCGGCACCAACGCCACCGTCCAGGCTCCGTTCATGGGACAGTGGCAGCTGACGGATGCCCCCATGTTTCGCAAACGCGCCTCCCTCGGACTGCGCGCCGACTGGCGGGTGACGCGGTCTTCCGTCCTGTCCGTCGGGACCACCGCGAGCCACTTCCGCTCCGTTTGGGGCAACAGCAACGTGACGATCAACGCGGGAACGGTCGGAACGCCCAACCCCACGACCGGCGTGCCTTTCAGCTACAGCCCCACGCAGACGATCGGCGCGACCGGCCGCGGCGGCTTCACCTACAATGAGACGCACACCTTCCGCACCTCGGCCAACAGCGGCGGCAATTTCCGCTATCGCTTCGACGATGGTGACTGGATGCTCAACCTAGCGGGCAGCATTTCGCGGGCGCGCGCGTGGTTCCGCGACGCGGAGGACGGCGCGTTCAACAGCATCAGCGCGGTGCCGAAGGTTCCGATCCGGGTGGAGTTCCTCGACATCGATCAGTCCAACGGCCGCCCGCGCCGTGTGCGGGTTTACAACAACGCCAATCAGGAAATTGATCCGTACGATCCGGCCAACTTCAATGTCTCCGCCGCGAGCATGAGCGCCCCGCGCAACATCCGCGTGAGGGTCGACTCCTGGAGCGGCGACCTGAAGCGGCGGCTCAACTTTTTGCCCTTCCCGGCCTCGGTGCAGGTGGGAGCGGTGCTGCGCGAGGAAGAGCGCGATATTCCTGAGATGGGCGGCGCTTCCTATAGCTACACGCCGGCCAACGGCGATCTCTCCTCGGCGCCCTTTCTCGCCAAAGTGTACAAGGTCCAGCAAAAGCCCTTCGACTTTAACAACCCGAAGAACGGCGTGCCACAATTGTCGCCGAATCGGGCGTACGAGGCCTGGCAGAAAAATCCCACGCTTTTCACCATGACGGCGGCGCAGGCCGTGGCGGCGGAGGTGGCCCGCCTGACCGGTTCCGAATGGGTGAAGGAGAAAGTGGAGTCGCTCTACATCCAGCCCGAAGCGCGCCTCTTCTCGGGTCGCCTGACGGTGCTCACCGGCGTGCGCTATGAAAAAACCACCACCGGCGGCAAGGGCCCGCTACAGGATGCCAATGCGGTGTTCGTCCGCGATCCCGATGGCACGTTTGCCCACACCGCCACGGGCGCGCGCATCCGCAAACCAGAAGCCGGCGCCGCGGGTTCTCTGGCGGAGACCAAGCTCATCTACAAGGAACGCGGGTACGAGGCCAACCGCACCTACGACGGTTTGTACCCGAGTCTGCACCTGACCTATAACGCGACGGAAAAGTTTTTGATCCGGACCGCCTATGCCAAGACCTACGGCCGGCCGCTCTTCACGGACATCATCCCGCGCGCGGTCATCAACGAGAACGACGTCGAGGATAATCCCGATCCCAACGTAACGCTCGGCACGATCACGATCCGCAACACCGCCTTGAAACCTTGGACGGCGGATAACTACGATTTGTCGCTGGAGTACTACACCGAGAAGGGCGGCATGTTCGGCGTCAGCGTGTTTCACAAGGAGATCCAGGATTTCTTCAGCACGTTCGCCAAGGTCGCGACGCGCGCCGACCTACCGGCGCTTGATTTGGACGAGCGCTATGTGGGCTGGCAGGTGAACACCAAGTTCAATGCGGGCGACGCCGGCGTGTCTGGCCTCGAGCTCAGCGCCAATCAGCCGCTGGATCAGCTGGGACCCTGGGGGAAATACTTCCGGGTTTTCGCGAACTTCACGAAGCTCGAGCTCAAGGGCGACGCCAACGCGAACTTCACGGGTTTCCTCCCGAAGAGCGCGAACTGGGGCATCACCTACAGCAAGAAACCGTTCACGATCGGGGCCAAGTGGAACTATCGCGGCGAACAGAAAACGGCCGATTTTGCGGCCTTTGGCGCGGACGGCATCGAGTACTGGCCGTCCCGCATCGCGTTCGACCTCAATCTCAGCTACAGCCTCACGCCGAGCCTGGCAGTTTTCATCAACGCCCGCGACGTCCTCGACAAGCTCACCTACAAAACGTACCGCTCCGGCACGGGCGTTCCGGATTACGCGAAATACTACAAGGTGCTGGAGCACGGCACGCCGTTTAGCATCGGGTTGAAGGGTTCGTTCTAAGCCGGCGTTTCCTCACCGATGTTGTCTCGCCGTGGAGTCCGAGAGTTGAGCCGATCTGTCCGGAGTTACCCGCGTCCCGCCAACTGGGGCGCGGGGATTTGCCTGCTCGCGAGTTGGGTGGCAACGGTGCCGGTTGCAGGCGCCGACGTTCGCGCTGACGCCCCCGCAGCGTCCGCAAAGCAGGCGGTCGCGGTTCCCGGGGTCAGCGTGCTCACGCCGCTTCCGCCGGCGATTTTCGACGTCTTGCAGACGGCCGGCGAACAGCTGGCGGGCCGGCGCGTCTTCACGGATTTTGTCCGGTCGCACTTGGACAATTTTTCCGCGAAACGAAAAGCGGAGCTCGCGGCGCTGAAGACGCCGGCGGAGTGGCAGGCGGCGCAGGCGAAAACCCGCGAGCGCTTGAGCCGGATCTTTGGGGAATTTCCGCAAAGAACCCCGCTGAACGCGCGCACCGTCGGCAAGCTGGAGCGCGAAGCCTACACCGTCGAAAAAGTAATCTTCGAAAGCCAGCCCGGCTATCATGTCACGGCCAACCTCTACGTACCCAAAGGCCGGAAGTTTCCGCTGCCCGGAATCGTTTTCCCCTGCGGGCATTCCGACGAGGGCAAGGCCTATCCGCCGTATCAGATGTCCGGTTCCGGCTTTGCCCTGAAGGGATATGTGGTGCTGATCTTCGACCCGATCGGGCAGGGCGAGCGCTCGGAATACTGGGACCCCGCCACGCAAAAGCACTTGGTCAATCGTGGGGTAAGCCAGCACCATGCCGTTCGGCAACCGGCTCTGCTGGCCGACTGGACGCTCTCGGGGTTGCGGTTGTGGGACGGCATTCGCGCCGTGGATTACCTCGAAACCCGGGCGGAGGTTGACCGCCACAAACTCGCGGCGGTCGGTTGCTCCGGTGGCGGCCAGATGTCGTGGTATCTCACCGCAGTGGACGAACGCATCAAGGTCTGCGCGGTGTCGCATCCCGGCGGAAGTTGCGAGGATTCGAGTTTGCTGGGGGTGGGAGAAGAAGGGCCTTTCAAATATGAGGTGCAATCGCTCGTGGCGCCGCGACCGATCCGCATTATTGGCGGCAGCGAGTCCGGCCAGGTTCCCGTTTATCGGAAGAGTTTTGAAGACTTGAAACGGTTCTATGCCGGTTTGGGGGCAGACATGAACCGGTGTGAGCTGGAGGTGGTTCCCGGGATCCATTCGATGGATCAGAATAATCGCGAGGCCGCCTACGAATGGCTCAACCGCTGGTTCGATAAAACAGCCGAGGGAAAACCCGAAGGGGCCATCAAGCCCGAGAAGACCGAGGACCTCTGGAGTACGGAGAGCGGCAACACCATCGCCTCACTGCGCGGCGAGACGGGCCAGACGCTCGCAGCTAAACGGGTCGACGCACTTTATCGGCCGGAGCGCGATCCGAAGAAATTGCAGGAGCGGATCAACCTCCGAATTGCCCTGACGCTCCCGGCCGCCAGCGGCGCTCCCAAAATGAATTCCGTCGGCACAGTCCGGATGGGGAATGTCTCGGTGAAAAAGTTCACCTACGAGAGCGAGCCCGGCATCGTGATTCCCACCCTGTTGCTTGTACCGGACCGGATAACACCAAAAAGCCCGGTGTACCTTTTCGCCTCCGATCGGGGCAAACCCCGGACCGATTCCTCTTCGTCGCTCCCCGTATTGCTCAGTCAAAATGGCGTCGTGGTGCTGGCGATCGATGTGCGGGGCGTGGGCGAAACCGGTCCGCCGCCCGCGACGCGGGGGCCCTCGGCCGCCGCCGCATTGAGAGTGACGCGGGAAAATGAGGCCACCGCGCTCCAAAGCGCCGGCTTGGGCCGCACCCTCGACGGCATGCGCGCGCTGGATATCATTCGCGGAATCGATTTGCTCCAGGCGGAAAACCGGCTGGGCGAACGCAAACTGGTCATCATCGGCGAAGGTTCCGGCGGCCTTTGGGCGCTGGCCTCCGCGATCAACGATTCGCGGGTGCACGGGGTCGTGGCCCTCAACACGCTACCCTCCTACCGATTGCTGACACACCAGCGCGACTATGCCGTGCGGGGATATTTCGTGACGCCCGGCGTGTTGCGGGATTTCGACATTCCGGACCTCGCGCGACTCGCTGCAACCAAGACGCAAATCTGGATCGATCCGATTGACGGCCTCGGGCGCGCGCTCGGTCAAGCCGGCGCATCCAAGCTGCTCATGCCGATGGGAAATCTCCAGGTTGTGACCACCGCGAATGGCGCGTCCGCAGACTTGGTCCGCCACCTCACGAACGTCTTCCATTAACCTCGAGCCTGATCAACCATGAATTCTGCCCCCCTTGCCCTGATGCTCGCCGTCGCCGTTGCGCTGTCGTGGAGCCGCGCGGTCGCGCAAATCGACTTCGACCCCGCGTACGAAACCGAGAAGTCGCGGGTAAGTTATGCCCCGGGCATCCGGGTGATTCGCGGCAAAACGCAAACGATCGCGCCGGGCGTCGAAAGTGTTTGTCCGACCGGCATCGTCTTTAAGTACAATAACGACGATATTCAGGTCTATGACCGCCGATCTTCCGACGGTGGCAAAACCTGGACGAAGGGCGCCCACATCGTGGAGGCCTCCACCTTTCAGTATCCCGCGCCCGATGGTGAAGTGGTGATGTTCCGGTCTTACGAGCCGCCCAGTTACAGCGATTACGGTGGGCGCGCGAATTCCTCGGCCGGCCGGCCCGAAAGTCGCGTCAACGAAACGCGCCAGAAGGGCGTGTATGCAGCCCGTTTTTTTCGTTCGAAGGATAATGGCCTCACGCGCGTCGAAGATAACGCGACGGTTCATCTGCCGGAGGACTTTGATGCCCGCACGGGGGTGATTTATCGCAAGATTATCCAAACGGCCGACGGCAGTCTACTCACCAGCATGGCCTTCCGCTTTGGCAAGACGCGCAAGCTGGTCGCGCTACGTTCGACGGACCGCGGAAAGACCTGGCGCTATCATTCCACCATCGCGTACGACCTGTCCAATCGCTCCGTGAGCAGCGAAGGTTTCAATGAGACCTCCTTGCTGGCGCTGCCCGCTGGCAAGATTCTCAGCTTCATTCGGTCGGGGGCGAGTTACACCGCGTCGCTGGGCAGCTTCGATAACAAGGAATCGGATTCCGAAGCGCCGTTTTCCTACAAGAAGCAAACCCCCCTCTTTTCAAGCACCTCGATGGATGGCGGCAAGACCTGGAGCAACGCGGACCCGATCGCGCCCTTCGGCGTCTGGCCGGATTCCGTGCTGCTGAAAAACGGCATCATCAGTGTGACGTACGGACGGCCGGGCAACTGGATCATGTTCAGCACGGATCAGGGGAAAACATGGGTGCCCGTGCTCCAGTTTTTCAACGACCTCTATCCGCCCGATTGCGGCAACTATTTCACCTCGGTCGAGGTTGCGCCCAATGTCCTCCTCGTCGCGTACGCGCGCACGGACCCGAACGATCGCTGGAGGAGCGATATCGTCGGAACGTATTTTCAGGTTAAGCGGATGAAGTAGTCGCCAGGATTTCTGAGTTTGGCGCCGGATGCGTGGCCTGCCGCTGCCGGACGACGGGCGACCGGTCCTCCCAACGCATGGAAGCGTCTCATTTTTGCCTATGCCCCCCCCCACTTTTCATCTTCGTCCGCGCACTTTACGCGCGGGATTCCGCCTCGGTCTATTTGCGCTGACCCTGGCCGGCCCTGGCTTGGAGATCCGCGGCGCCAGCGCGGCGGACCCGGTGTTTCGCACGGTGCTCCGCGCGCCCGGGCAGGACGGCGTGGTTACCTCGCGCATCCCCGCGCTGGCCACCACGACCAAGGGCACGCTGATCGCGGCGTTCGATTTGCGCCACGCGAGCGCCGTTGACCTGCCCGGCGACATCGACGTGGCGATCATGCGCAGTTTCGATCAAGGCACGACGTGGACGCAGGTTGAGCGCGTGATGGATTTCGACAAGAACGTGCCCGGCGCGAACGGGAATGGCATTGGCGATCCGACCATCCTCGTCGATCGCGTCACGGGCGCCATTTTCATTTCCGCGCTGTGGGTCCGCGGTGACCGCGGCGCGGCAGGTCCGCCAATCCCGAATGAGATGGCGGGGCAGTTCATGATGATCAAAAGCACGGACGACGGCGCAACCTGGTCCGTGCCCGTTAATCTGACCTCTCAAGTGCAGGACCCGGCTTGGGGTGTGGCCGTCGCGCTCAAGGGACCCGGCAGCGGGCTGCAACTGCGCGATGGCACGCTCGTCATACCGACCTATCACAAGACCTATCCGAGCGCCCGCGCGGGGCAGTCCGCCTTCATCTGGAGCAGGGATCATGGGACCACGTGGAAACGGGCTGCACCCGTGACGGTGGGTCCGGCCCGGACAAGCGAGGCGCAGATTGCCGAGCTCGAAGACGGATCGCTGCTGATGTCCATCCGCGATCACGGACCGAAGAAATTGCGGGCGTGGGCGCAGTACTCATGGACCGGAGATATCGCGAAGGGTCAGTGGAGTGTGCCGTGGTCCGTCGTGCCCGATCCGGTGTGCATGGCCAGTTTGATCCGGCATCCCTCGGGGCCGCTGCTGTTTTCCAACCCCAACTCGCAGACCAACCGAATTGCCATGACGGTCCGGGCGAGTACCGATGGTGGGCGAACTTGGAACGGGGGGCGTCTCATCGATCCCGGGCTCAGCGGCTATTCGTGCATGACGGTCCTCCCTGACGGGAGCATCGGGATGCTGTACGAACGCGGCGAGGTGAAGTACAACGAGTCCATCCATTTTGTGCGCTTTCCGCTCGAGTGGATCATGCAGGCGGGAGGCAAAGCCAGTGATGTGCCGGCGAAAGCAGGAAAGCAGAAATGATCAGCCGGGACCGAGCCGAAGTTGACATGGGGTGGTCAGGCGAGCGCCGAGGTGCTAGCTGACCACCGCTATGATTGCCCATAATCCCCAGTCCACTCCGCCGACCGCAGCCACGACCGCGACCGTGACAGGGTTCGATCCGGCGAGATAGGTGACACTTAATCCGGGGCGATCGGTTCCACCTGGGATGATGCCCTGGATCAACGCAACCTATAGGGAAGCGATCCATCGATTCGTTATACTCGCCCGTAGCGGGCGCTTTACCGGACCGAGCTGTGCGAACGCTTCGGCATCAGCCGCAAGACCGGCTTCAAACATCTGGAGCGCTACGCCGCACTCGGTTTGGCGGGCTTGCAGCCGCGCAGCCACCGGCCGCACCACCGGCCGCACCACTCGCCGCAGCGCACGCCGCACCACTCGCCGCAGCGCACCGCCGCAGCAGTCGCCGCAGTCATTCTCGCGGAGCGCCGGGCAAGGAGAATTGTTTACCGACGCCTACTCCCAGCCCGACGCCGCGACGAGCGAACCGGTCTTCTGGACAGAGCCCACCCACCCCATTGACGAGAGCCACCCACCGGCCGACGCCGACGCCACCGACCGTGCCGCCGACACCGCCCCAGCCGCCCCTGCTGCTGGCGACCTGCCAGCCGACGCCCCCGAGCGCCCACGCTTTCGAGAATATCGGCGATGCTCACTCCTGCAACTGGCGACCGGCCAGCCGACGCCCCCGAGTCTGCCTGCGAAAATATAAAAAACGCTGGCTCCTTGACCCCGAGCGATCCGGAGGCCTGCATCCGCGCAGCGTCCCCCCGCGATGATTGCCCCCCCAACGGCAAGCAGCGCCTCGATTCGCACCCGAAACGAAATCCCCCTTTCCTCCGCAGCCGTTCCCCACCCCAAGTCCCCAGCATCAGCCGAACCCGCCGCCATCTCAAAATCCACTCATTGACGGATAACTCATCCCCATCCCACCATGCCCCTCCCCTTAAACTCCTCCCCCCCCAAATCCAGTTTCCTAGGAATAACCCCGCCCCCAGCCCCATTCACTTTTTTGCATTCGGCCTGCCTGCGCCGCGGTCATCTCATGATCCTTTTGCTCTTGGGAGGCCTGCGCTTGGTGGCGCAGAACGGTTCGAACGGATCGATTCACGGGCAGGTCAGTAATGCCGCCACCCGCAATAATCTTCAGGGCGCGCGGATCACCCTCATCAAGCCGGGAACCGAAACCGTTTCCGCGCGCGACGGCACCTTTGAATTTTCGGGACTCGCACCCGGGATCTACTCCGTGACCATCGACTATCCCGGCTTGGATTCGGCGACGCGAGAGGTGACCGTACAGCCGGGCGCGTCAGCCCGCGCGGCATTTGAGCTTACCTCCAAGGTCTACGTCATGGAAGCATTCGCGGTGGCCGGTCAGCGCGAAGGCAACGCGGCGGCGATCGTCCAGCAACGCGAAGGGATTAACGTGAAAAATGTGATCACCTCCGATACCTTCGGCAATACCGCCAAAGGCAACATCGCCAATTTCCTTGCGCGATTGCCCGGGGTGGTGGGGATGCTGGGGGAAGTCGACAACGACACCGTGCTGGTTCGAGGGATGCCCGCAGGCGTGACGAGCGTCGACATCGACGGGACGCGCGCCACCAGCGGAATCAGCGACCGGGCGCAAAACCTCGGAGCTATTCCGACTGATTTCATCGAGCGGGCGGAGGTCGTAAAGGGGACCACGCCCGACCTTGACGCGGATTCGCTCGGCGGGCGGATCAACCTCGTCACCAAGAGCGCCTTCGACCGGCGGGGTCGCCGCATTGAATTTCGAGCCGCCGACTCCTACAGCATGGTCTACGGCAAGAAGGTCTCGGAAAACGGCGACGTATTCGCGCCGAGCATTGGCGCAAATTACTCTGATCTGTGGAGCGTTCTGGGTGGCTCCAGCAACTTCGGATCCTTCGCGAACGCCAATTACGACAAGATCCTCGATTCGCGGGCGACGACCGCCTGGTTCTGGAACAACGCCAGCGGCGGCTCTCTGGCGAACGGCCAAAAGGCCTATGCGCAATTCGACAATGCGAGCGTTGAGCTGCACAAACAGCAGCGGAATGGCGGCAGCCTCCGGTTCGACTTTCGGGCGGACGATCGATCCACCTATTCGCTGTCGCTGAGTCAAAGTCATTACAGCGACAATTTCTACCGCACGCGAACCCAGTTCAACGCCGGCGCCGTCGACGTCGCGAAGTCCGATCCAGATCCCTATTATACGGTGGTCAACAACGCCGCGTACAAGACCCTGCGGGACACGCGCAACCGCGGAACCAACA
>CAMDOF010000208.1 GCA_945903465.1 Opitutus sp. GAS368 | reverse complement strand
CTGGTTCCGCAAGGACGACGACGTGCGCTGGCACGGAGCAGCAGCGGAGAAGGAGCAACCGCAGGTTGACCCGCAGGGCGCCGCCCGGCAGCGGCGTCAATTCGGCGTCCCGCCCAAGGGCAACGCCAACTTCGCCTGGGTGCAGCACTCCATCCATCACCTCGCGCCGCAGGGCATGGCCGGCTTCGTCCTCGCCAATGGCAGCCTGTCCTCCAACCAGTCCGGCGAAGGCGACATCCGCCGCGCCCTCATCGAGGCCGACCTCCTGGAATGCATGGTCGCCCTCCCCGGCCAGCTTTTTTATAGCACGCAAATCCCCGTCTGCCTCTGGTTCCTGTCGAAAAATAAGAAAGGTGGGGCAACGAAGTCGGGTGGTCCGGCTCTCAGAAATCGTCAAGGTGAAACCTTGTTCATCGACGCGGGGAAAATGGGCACCCTCATTGACCGCGTCCACCGCGAGCTGACCGACGCCGACCTCGATAAAATCACTTCCACCTACCATGAGTGGAGAGGCTCACGCGGAGCCGCGGAGAACGCGGAGAAGAAGAAAACTTCTGCTTCTGAATCTCTCCGCGCCTCCGTGTCTCCGCGTGAGTATTCCGATGTAGCCGGCCTCTGCAAATCCGCCACCACCGCCGAAATCGCCGCGCACGGCCACGTCCTCACCTCCGGCCGCTACGTCGGCGCCGAGGAAGTCGCAGACGACGGCGACCCCTTCGAGGAAAAGATGCCGCGCCTCGTTGCCGAACTGCACGGTCAATTCGCCGAGTCCGCAAAGTTGGAGCGGGCAATTCGTGCCAATTTTGATAGGCTCGGGTTCAAATCATGAAGCTCAATTTCGACCACCTCCAACGCTGCAGCCTCACGCTCGAACGTTCCTTGCAATCCATGGCGAAGGCGGAGCCGGGAAGCGTGGATTACGAGGTCTTTCGCAACGCCGTCATCAAGAGTTTTGAGCTGACGTTGGAAACCGCCGGCAAGCTGCTCCGCAAAGTCCTCAAAGCCTACGTCGGCTCGCCCAAGACGGTCGATGCGCTCGTCTTCAAAGACGTCCTCCGCCATGCCGCGCTCCATGGGCTTCTCACCGCTGCCGAGCTGGAACGTTGGCTGGTTTATCGCGATTCCCGCAACGATACGGACCACAACTACGGCGAGCAGTTCGCCGACACCACCCTCGCACTCATCACGGATTTTCAGCGCGACGCCCTCGCCCTCTACGAAACCCTGCGACAAAAACATGGCTGACCTCTCCCTCTCGCTTCGATCCGAGCAGGTGCAGGAATTGCGGCGGCTCATCGCCACCCATCTCTCGCACGAGGAGGTGTGGGCCTACGGCAGCCGCGTAAACGGCACCGCGCACGACACCAGCGACCTCGATCTCGTCGTGCGCCATCCCGGCGATCTCAAAGCCCGCCAAGGTGCCGCCTTCTCGGAACTCAAGGAGGCTTTCAGCGAGAGTAACCTGCCCTTCCTCGTAGATCTGCTGGACTGGGCCAGACTGCCCCCGGCCTTTTGGGACAACATCGCCGAACATCATGTGGTGCTCTACTCGCCCGAACTGCACGCCCCGTTCGCCGAGTCCGCGAAACGGGAGCAGGCCATCAAAGCCAACCTGAGGGGGCTGGGTTATGGCGGGTGACCTCAGCACCACCGCGCCCATCGTCGCGACGACGTTGGTTTTCAGCACCAACGGTGCGGCCCATACCAGCCCAGGGCAACGCCCTGGGTATGCGTCATCATTTCACCAAGCCCTGAAGGGGCGGCACAACCGTTGTCTCGCCCCTTCAGAGCTTGGAATGTTTTGACCATCGAACCCAGGGCGTTGCCCTTGGCTGGTATATCTCGCCCCTTTGGGGCTGCGGAAGGAGGGCTGGGTTATGGCGGTTAATCTCGAAGAACTGCCACTGCCCGACGAGTTGCCAGTCATCCCTGACGACTGGCGCTACGAATCGCTTGGCGACCTCGTTGAAGAACGCGGCGTTTCATACGGCATCGTCCAACCCGGAAGCGAAACCACCGACGGCGTGCCTATCGTCCGCGTGAACAACATCCGTAATGGACGCATCGACACGACGGACATGCTCAAAGTCGGAGCCGACCTTGAAGCCAAGTTCCGGCGCTCCCGGCTGCGTGGTGGCGAAGTTCTTTTGACGCTCGTCGGAACTCTCGGCGAGGTGGCCATCGTTCCCGACAATCTTCGCGACTGGAATGTGGCTCGCGCCGTCGGCGTGATTCTAGTTCGCAAAGACCCCGGCAGTCTTTGGGTTTCCATCTGTCCTCGCTCCGCGTTCATCCAGCACTGCATTCGCACGTGGGCGACGACGATGCAGCGAACAGCAGGGATGCGACGCTTGTCAGCTGCTGGGCAATTGGGGCTGTAACCATGAGAGGAGAAAGGATGACGGACGGAAGGCCGGGGCGGAAAAGACCCCGTGTCGAAGTGCACGAATTCAGGGGCGAGGCGTTTTGCCGGCGGGACGTCGTTTCTGGATTTGCGCTCGTTTTGCCAATCCCTCGGAGCGGAAAGCGCGTTTCGAAAATCTTCTCTCGTCCGGGGTGCTTCCGGGCGGGAGTCGCTGCCGGATCAGAAGGAGAAGGTGTTGCTGAGGCTCCACGTGCGTTCGGGCGGGAGGCGGAATGTCGCCCATGAACCATCGGGATTGGCGGCGATGGGGATGAGTTGGGCGTTCGCGTTCAGATTGCGGACGTTTATGCCGACGTTCCAAGAGACCGTGTTACCGCGGAGCTTAAACTTATTCCGGTAGCCGAGGGTGAGGTCGATCTGGGTGTCAGTAGGGCCGTAGAGCGGGTGAGCGATGTTAGGTATAAACTGGGTGTTCGGCGTGGCGCTTATGTTCGGATAGCCAATGCCGATCTTGTCCTGCCAGCGCAGGGCCCCGCCGATGCTCACGCCCCGGATCAGGCCGCGTTGAAATTCATAACGCGTCACCACGTTGGCGCGCCACTTACGGATTTCCGCAGAGGTCACCCCGGACTGGGCGGCCGATGTGCGGATGAAAGTCACGTGCTCGCCGTCGTATTGGGCGAGAAAAGTCCCGAGGGTGGCGCTTTGCACCGGGTTGCGCTGGCCGTTGATGAGTGCGCCCCCGTCTTTGGCGCGCACGTTGGCCACCCACTCGTTGGCGAAGGCGAGGTCTTCGCGAGCGATGTCGGCTTTCACCGCTTCGTTTTTAGCGAAGCTGACCGAGACGCGCCAGCCAGGCAGCGGATTGGCGATCGCCTCATATTCCATGCCGGTGGAGCGGGTGTCGCTCGTCGAAATGAGGCCAGTGATGGACTCGGGGACCCACTGCAACGAAGGTCCGGTCCCGGCGAGGCGCGGATTGAAGTTATACTGGTTTCCGATCCGCAGCCGTTTCGGGATGGTCTCGTAGAGCGCCCGTGCGACCTGTTCGAAGTTTCCATACGGGCTGGTGCCGTTGGCGCTGGTGTAGCCGTAGAGCGCCGGGTTGATCCCGGCGAGGTTCGCCTGGACCATATTATTGAGCGTCGAGCTGATGTAGCCGTAGGGGTTGCGGACTCCGCTGACGGCGTCGTTTTGAATGCGGGTGTCGAAGCGATTGGCCCGCACAAAGAGCTTTCCGTTGAAGGTGCTGACGGAGATGCCTTTCTCAGCCGTTTCGGCTGACGGCGAACCCACATCTTCGTTCCAGATATTACGACGCTGACCGCCGGGCGTAAAATTGCCCGACTCATTCCAGAACGCGCGAATTTCGGTGTCACCGGGCAACGTGACGGGTAGGCGACCGACGACGCTCTTGGTCAGACTGCGCTTGCCCTGTTTGACGGACGGTTGGAACGATAAGGCGGAATGGTCGAGGTTGCCGTTGGCGAGACGCAGGGGCGTGAGCGAGGAGGCGCCGTCGTCGACATCTTCACGCCAGCCGAAAACGGTGGTTACGTGGTCCTTGAACCAGTGGCTTTGCAGGGCGACGGCGCTTGAGTTCAGTGCTTCGCGTTGATCAATCACGCGATTAAGCACCCGGATGGGTTTTGCGTCGCCGGTCACGAAGCTGCGGGAAACCGTATCCCAGATACGCACGGAGTAGGCTTGGCCCAATTTCGGGCGCTGGGCGGAGATGGGCTGAAGGCGGACGTCGGAGAGGCTATTGACCGATGCGAGCGAGGGCCCGAGGTAGAACCAGCCGTTGACTTGGGCGCCGAAGAGGCCGGGCAGGATGCCCGCATTGTTGGTAAAGGGGTTGATCGAACCCGCCGGGTCCCAGGTGCTGCCATAGGTGCGATTGGAGCGCTCGATGTCGGTCTTGAAGAACAGGCCGGAAAGAGTGTGCCGGCCAAGCAGCTTCGCCCACTTTGACTGGCTCTTCGTGAAGTCGTGATTGACGAAGGTGGTGAATTGGAAGGATTCGCGGTTGGTGCGGTTCATCTGATCGCGAAAAACATCCGGACTGGAGATGAAGGGGCGACCGAAATTCGGGTTGGGAATGCCGTTCGGAAAGGCGGCCGAGCGAACGCTGAGGAAAGCGTTCACATCGACGAAAATACCCTCGTCGTCGCCGGAGCCGGGCACCGGGAAATCGCGCCGGCGGGTGAATGTCTGGTAGTTGTAGGCTGCTTCGAAGCCCGCCTTGCCGCCCAATAAGAGTTGCTCGTAGCGGAGATCGGTCGCGTTGAAGCTTTGGGTGCGATGGTCGAAGACGCCGGTGAGGAGGTTGTCGTAGAAGTTGAAGACGTTGGTATCGATCAGGTGTGTGCGAAGGTAGCCGGGCCGGGAGTTGAGGCGCGAGGGATCGCCCGTGCCGCGCAAATTACCACCGGGACCTCCGGCAGCCACCGCGGGAATCGTGCCTTGGAAACCTTGGATTCCGGCTAGGGCCGGGTCCGTGAACCCCACCCCCGCCGTGCCGGACGTCGGATTCGCGTAGATCAACGCCCACTGCGAGTAGAGCGGGAATCCTTGGGAGATGCCGGTCTGGGCCGCAGTGCCTGTGATCGGCGCACCGGCTGAGTTCTGCAGTGCCCCCAGGGCCCCATTCCACTGCCACTTGGGGTTGATGGGATTGAACCAATTGGGAATGGTGAAAGTCGGCGTGATCGGATCGGGCGGCACACCGTCAATGTGGCCGGTCTCCGCGTTCGCGCGGAAAGTGCCGCGACCGATCAAGGCGTTCTGCTTCCGATCAAGCACGCGATAGTGCAGGGCGGCATAGAGTCGCCGGTCCGACTCATACGCGGGATGTTGGCGAAAATTTTTATCGTCGTTCAACAGATCGAGGCGGACGGCGAGCCGATTCGGGATCAGGACCTTGTTCAGGTGTAGTTCTTCTCGGTGTGAATCGTAGGAGCTGAAGCGGGACACGAAGCGGGTGTTGTCCTTGAAGGTCGCTTTGCGTAGCGAAGAATCGATAATGCCGCCCGCATTGCCGACGCCGGCCAGGACGGCGTTGGGGCCACGGCTCACGGTGAGCGTGTCGAAATTGAAGGCGTCGCCGGGAAGGTCGCTCGCAAAGAAGTCACGGGTGCGGGTCGCCTGCGCGAGGGCACGCACGCGATTGACGCCCGCGGGATCGTCGCGCACCTCGGCTGAGCTTTCGCCCGTGACGCCGGAGAAGTTGCCGTTCTGGCCACCGACTTCCGTCGAGGCGGTGAAAGTGAGAATATCCTGGAGCTTGGTGACGCCAATATCGTCGAGAAATTCCTGGGTATAGACGGAGACGGCGGCGCCGATGTCCTTGAGGTTCGTATTGAGCCGCGTGCCCGCCAAGGTGTTGGTGGCTTGGTAACCGACGTCCTGCGACGTCGCGACGACGAACGGGCTCAGTTCAACCGCTTCGTCCTTCTTCGGATCAGGCGCAGGGGCGGCGGTTTGGGCGAAGCCCTGCGACGCGAGCAGCACGCCGAGCGCAGTGGCGATCGACCGAGACGAGCGTCGGGGAAGCCTCGCGAAAGCCGTGGGAAGCGAGGAGAAGAGATTTGTTCTAAATCTAGTAGGGAGCGTGGGCATGAAAGAATGGAGTCGAGAACGGACCGCCGAGCCGCAGCGTGCGGTGGCGGACGTGCCGACGCAATTCTCGGATGGAGTGACTTGTTGGGGTAATATTTTGAGGTAATAGTTGGGCCATCGATACCATCCATCCCGCCCGATTCCCGGAATTACCGTGTAGCTTCGGCAAGCTTGCGGAAGGTGAAAAAATCTCGGCCGCGCACGGGCGGGGCGACCGGGGCACCGCGTCTCGAGACGAACTCACGCCGGCTGGCCGGGCGGATCGTGGTCGGGCGCGGAGGTGGCGAAATCCCGCGGGGTGAGGGCACCCCGCCTCCACGTCGCGGCAGTTTTTAATATCGTTCTGTATAGGCATCAGCGCCAATCGATCCGGGCTTGCTTGGTCGTGAGATCGACCCAGACGGAGGCGTGGGCGAATTCGCGGGTCGCGGTGAGGCCGACCCACTTGGCGTCGGCTTGGGGCGGGCCGAGGGGGCGGTCGAACTCGGCATAGGCGTCGAGCATCCCGTGGGTGTGGGTGTAGCCCCACGAGTAGCAGAAGTGCGCGCCGGGTTGCGCGGCGACGAGGAAGCAGGCGAGCGGAAACGTGATGCGCTCGCGGGCGAGCTTCAGCAACTCGGCGTAGGGGCGCTGCATCATTTCTTGGTCGAGCCAGTTGAAGCCGGGCCAGCCCTTGATCACGACGAATTTCCCCTTGGCCTCGGCGAGTGCGATCGAATCGAGGTCGGTTTTGATGTCGGTGGGCGAGTCGGTTTTGAAACCGCCGAAGTGCTCGATCATCGCGCCGTCGATTCCCTCCCAATCGAGGATCTCGCGAAAATCCGTCGTGCGCAGGCCGTTGACGAGCACGAGGCGATCCGGGCCGAGTTTGCGTTTGGTGAGCGCAATCATCTCGCGCAGTCCGACGACGACGGCGCGGGCTTTGGCGTCGCCGACCTGCTTGGCGAGGGCGGGCGTGAGCGCCTGCGGCAGCGCGTCAACAAACACGCCGCCGAGTGGGGCGGAGCGATTCGCCTTCGCCACCACCTCGGACCACCATTCGCGGAACTCCGCGTTGGACGGATCGGGCCGCGGGGTGCCGGAGGTGTGCTTGACGATTTCACCGGTGACTGTGCGGAGCGTCCACTCGGGGCGGTAGGTCTTGAAGGCGTCGTAGCCGGGCCAGTTGATGAAGGCGTTGAAATAGAAGAGGACTTTGGCGGCGGGATGGCGCTGCGTGATGCGGCGCGCGGAGTCGGCGATGCCGGCCTCGGTGCTGCCGTGCGGAGTGACGCCGTGGCTTTTTTCGAGGGCGATGAAGGTGCTGTGACTCGCGACGAAAGCGATCTCGGCGTCGGTGAGATCGGCGGTGCGTTTGCCGAGGTGGAGGTTGAGCGGCACGCGGTCCCAGGTGAAGCCGGTGAGGCGGACGGCGGCGGTGGAGGGCGGTGGGGGGCGCGGCGCTTCAGCAGATCGCGCCGGGGTGCCGGCGAGGGCGACAAGGAGACCGAGCGTCCGCCTAAAAAAAACTCCCCGCGTGGAAGTCATGGCGGGTTTGCTGGGCGGCCTTTGCTTGGCACTGCGGCGAGAATTGTCGGCATGAGTTTCATGGTGGCTCCTGGCGCGGGGTCGACTTCAGCGTGGGTCACCCAGGTAGCGGTGCGTGACTAGAAATTCGGCGGTGCGCCGCATCGTCAGCTCGTAGTCGGCGCCGTTGCTCGACGGGCGGAAAAACGGCGCGTTGAAGAAGCCGTGGTCCTTCCCCTCGAAGGGCACGAGCACGCAGGTGTTACCCGCTGCGTGCATGAGCCGGGTGAAGCGCTCCGCATTCTCAAACGGCACCGTCTTGTCCGCCGTGCCGTGGAAAACAAGGGTGGGCCCGACGCCTGGGCGCACGTGGTGACACGGCGAGAGCGTCGTCTGCTGTTCAGCTTGGAAGTTCTTCGCGCCGTAGCCCTTTTCCGTGGTGTCGAGCACGGGATTAAACAGGACGAGCGCGTTGGGCACGGCGCTAAATTTCCCGTTCTCGACCGCTCTGTCGCCGTCAACGATCACGGCGGTGCAGGCCGCGAGGTGACCGCCGGCGGAACCGCCGGAGGCGACGATTCGGTCGGGATCGATGCCCCACTCGGCGGCGTGGGCGCGCACCCAGCGGATGGCGGCCCGCGCGTCCTGCACGCACTCGAACGGCGTGGTCTGGTTGCGGCTCTTCACCCGATAGTCGGCGGAAAAGGCCACCATTCCCTGATCGGCCAGCGCTCGGGCGTGTTGATAAAACTGCTTCGCGTCGCCGCCGCTCCAGCCGCCGCCGAAAAAGAACACGATGGCAGAGCGGCGATCCGAAGCCTTGAGGCCCGACGGTTCGAAGGTGTGCAGCTTCAATTCGATTCCATCGCTGGTCCGATAGGTCGTGAGACGATCTGGCGGCAAGGCCGACGCAACGGCGGCGGCGACGCAGCGGGTGATGAGGTGTCTCATGAGAGTGTCATTCCAATTCACTTTTAATATCAGACTGATTTGCCCGGAGGGAGGCGCCGGCTCGCAGGCGATTCAGGACGTGGTCAATCGGTGAAATGGAAACTGTGAAATGTAAAACCGCCCGCAAGCAGGCTCCTGCAAAAACCGGTGTTCGTCTCATCTTGAACGCGCATGGGCGTAAGGTGGGCGGCGGCTGGAAAGCCGCCGCTCCGACGAACGGGCGCCTATTTCAGTGGATGCTCTTTGAGCAATTCATCGGTGTGGTAGAGCATCATGCGGCCGAGATTTTTCGCGCGCACTGTTTGGACATCGGCGGTTTGGATCGGGGCCGCATTGTTGCCAAAACTATTGCGGACAAACGTGAGCACGGCGGCGACGTCATTGTCGTTCAACATTCCGCCGAAGGGCGTCATGGGCACTTGGCCGTCGTATTTCTTGCCGTTTACTTCAAGCGGCCCGGTCAGACCATGCAAGGTGAGCTTGATCAGCCGCTCGGAGTCTTCTGTAACCCACGGGCTGCCGGCGAGGGAAGGAAAGGCCGGATCGAGTCCCTTGCCGTTTGCTTGGTGGCAGGTAACGCAAAATCCCTCGCGCAGGAAAATCTGCTGACCCGCGAGGTATTGCTTCTGACCCGCGGTGTTGAGGTGGAGCGGTGCGGGGAGCTGCGGGTGCTCGGGTTTTTCCTCTTCGGTGATACCGGCGAGGCGGTCGGCGGCGGTCTTCACGACGGCCTTGCTCCAGATGTCGAGCGGCTGGCCGGCGCCGATGGCCACGATCTTTTTCGCGGCCGGCACATCGGGTAACCACGAGGCGGCGACGACCGATTCCAAGCGCACGCGACCGTGCTCATCGGCGGCGGCCTTTTCCAGCAATGCAGCGTGGTCGGAGATACGGTGAGTGTTGTAGCGCAGCACGCGGACGGCGGCGGCGCGGGCGTGAAAATCGGAGGAGGCGAGGAGTTCGCGCAACAGGGGTTCGTCGACCGCGTTCATGCCCCAGGTGGTCCAGAGGGCTTCGAGTTTCGCGTGCGTATCGGTCTGCGCGGCGGCCCATTTTTTCACGGCGGGCAGCACGGTCGCCACGGGGTGGTTGCGGATTTCGCGGCGGGTGCGGTAGCGGGTGCGGCTTTCCGGCTCCTTCAAGTTGTTGAGTAAGGTGGCCATGCTCGCGCCGGCGACCGATGCTGGCTTCACGAGCGGCCGGCTCGGATACGTGATACGGTAAATGCGACCGTGGTTGTGGTCGCGCATCGGATCGCGGGCGTTGTGCTGCATGTGCCCGATCAGGACGTTGTGCCAGTCGAGCACGTAGAGGGAGCCGTCGGGGGCGAACTCGAGATCGACCGGACGGAAATTGCGATCGGTGCTCGTGAGCAGGTCTTGGCGGAAAGTGGTTTTCCAACCCGTGCCGTCGTCCTCGATCTGATGCTGCTTGATGCCGAGGAACCCGATGGCGTTACAGAGGATCAGATCGCCTTGGACGTCGTCGGGGAAGTGGCGGGAGGAAACGACCTCCAGCCCCGACGTGGGGCGCACTTTTTCGGCGGCGGGGATAAGATCGACGGTGGCGGGGGTTTTACTGCCGAAGGTGGGCTTCACCTGCATGGGCAACGCCCAGTTCATGGCGGTGCCGGAGGTGAAGAGGAAAAAATCCTGACCCCACCGGTCAAAGGCGTAGCCCCAGGGATTGGGGATACTCATCTGGATGGTGCGCTCCAACATCCCGCGCTGCGGGCTGTAGCGGAAGAAGCCGCCATCGACGCAGCGCACGGGGCCGTAGGCCGTCTCGACGTTGCTGTGCAGAAAAACTCCCTCGCACAGCATGAAGGCGCCGCTGGGATCCGCGGCGTAGGCGCTGATGGCGTGGTGCGTGTCGTGGGTGTCGAAACCGCCGAGGATGATCTCCATGCGGTCGGCTTTATCGTCGCCGTTGGTGTCGCGCAGGAGCACGAGATTTGGCTCTTGGGAAAGGTAGACGCCCTCGGGCGCAAATTCGAAACCGATGGGCAGGTAGAGATGGTCGGCGAAGACGGTCTCCTTGTCGGCTTTGCCGTCACCGTCGGTGTCTTCGTAGATGAGAATCTTGTCATTGGGCAGAGCATCGCCCGGGCGATAGGCGGGATAGGCGGGCATGACGGCGACCCAGAGACGGCCCCGATTATCGAAGGAGAGCTGCATGGGATTGGCCAAGTTCGGGAACTCTTTCTCGCTGGCGAAGAGTTCGATTTTGTAACCGGCGGGGACCGTGAGCGCCGCGAGGCCGTCGTCGGCCGGGAGATAATTCGTGGTGCCGTTTTTAATGCTCGGCGTGTAGTTCGTCGGCACCGGCGGCAGGACGTGGGTCTGACTGTCGTCGACGACGAGATCGGTCTTCTGCGCGCGGGCGACTTCGTGAATCACGAGGTCGCGGAGCGCGGTCATCTCGCGCGTTTTTTTGACTTCATCGGGATAATTTTGCGGGCCGTAGGGACCGTAGCGTCGGCCGTAGGCGTGGACGCCATTCACGAGGTGGTAGTCGTTATTCCAGTGGTAATCCTTCTGTTTTACGGCGCCGTGCACGAGGGCAGGATCGGCCTTGGAGGTGCGGGCCTGCTCGCCAAATGCGCCGGTCGCGAGAAGTGTGGCGACGTG